>NZ_JBKJHD010000010.1:0-157692 GCF_046613695.1 Flavobacterium sp. RHBU_24
ATTTGCATACCAAAAAGCCCTACGCTAACGCGTGGGGCTTTTTTTTTGAGCTGCTTAGGCACTGAGCTGCTGAGAACTTAGAAGCGTATATGGATGGAGTAGGTTTTAAATCACGCAAAGGCACGAAGGCGGTGATCATATCCTGTTTAAAAGTACATTTTTATGCCTTGGCGGCTTGTTAGGATTAGTTACGCGATTTATTTAGTTTAAGCCCATACAATAAAGGCATCAGTCAACTTTAAATACAACCGAAGTTGCGAACGAGGTCCCTTCAGGATATGTAATGCTAAGCCCATCAGATTCCTGTTTCCATTTCAATTTGCCCTCATATCCTAATAATTTAACGCTTTTAATCTTTTTTTGGAGATATTCTGCATCTTTACCCAGCGCCTTGATTTTTAATTTTGTGCCTGCTGATGGAGCAACCATACAAAAGGCATATAAAGCGCCATTTTTTCCTGTTGTGAAACGAAAATCCTGCCGACCAAATTTAAATTCTGCCTGTTTGCGCCCCAATGCACCACCGGGAAGCATCCTTAACTTTCCGTCAACAATTTCGCCTTCGCCCGGTATAAGCCAGGCGTGACTTCCATAAACAGCCTCACCATTGCGGCGCATCCAGGTACCTACCTCTTTTAGCATGTTAAGGCTGCCCTCATCAATAGAACCATCAGGCAGCAGGGATATGCATAGTGCCGCGTTACCATCCCTCGATATCGCTTCGACAACATAGCGTATCATCATGCCTGAATCGTAAGTAAAGCCCGGGGCATAAAACCAGTCGCCCACAGGCGCCTCTGCAATCCAGGGCTGGTCGGTCTTTATATTAGCCGGAATACCGTGCTCTTCTGTATTTACCGTACCATTGGTTTTGTGGCGAAATTTAACGATACTAAAGGTGTTTACCTCGCCCCGCTTTGCGAGGGTACGGTTATAAAAATCGGCCATTACCGTTTGCATTGCATTAGCTTTAAAGCCGGTTCCGGTTCCGCTGCCTGTAAAAGGCCCCTGGACGGTTCCATCCGTATAGATAAAATCAGGGTCGTAATGCGCGACAACATCCATCATCCTTAGCGCCCATTGTGTAGCATACCATTTATCATATTCAAGATGGTTTGAAAAGATGCCTGCCGGCGCCGGAGACCAGTCGGTGTGGGATTTTTCTTCTACGCCGATGTATTCGCGCAAATCAATGCCGTACAACAGCCTGGGGTCGTACCCTTCCCACCATTTTCCCTTCCCGTCGGCTAGCGTCAAATTCCCGTCATATGGGATACCTTTTTTACTTCCTTCCTTATCGCTGCCAAAAGCCGTTTGCCACCACCACCAACTGTATTCGTGGTGAAACGTTACGCCAAAGTGTATCCCTGCGGCGCGGCTGGCTTTAGCCCATTCGCCAATCAGGTCGCGCTTGGGGCCCATGTTTACCGAGTTCCAGGGATGGTACCTGGAATTCCACAGGTCAAAATTGTCGTGGTGAACGCCCTGTACCATTAAAAAACGCGCCCCCGCATCCTGGTATATTTTTGTAAGTGCCGCAGGGTCAAGTTTTGTTGGGTTCCAGTCGCGCAGTACTTCCTTATAACCTACCTCAGAAGGGTGACCATATCTTTTAAGGTGGTTTTCATATGCCCTTTTCCCCGGTGAATAAAGCTTACGGGCATACCAGTCGCCACTTTCTCCGGCAGATTGTGGCCCAAAGTGTACCCAAATACCAAATTTGGCCTCACGCAGCCATTGCGGCTCGCCGGGATAGTTTTTTTCGATAGATTCCCAAGTGGGCTCAAAAGGCCCTTCCGCTATAGGAATATCCAGTTTTACTTCGTTAAAAGATTTCCAGTCTCCCATCGGTACACTGTTTAACGGCTGCCTGGCAGGAATTTCAGGCATTGGGGGCACTTCAACTGTATTTGTGTTTTGGGCATTTAAGGAATATATGGCTGCTATAGTGAGCACCAATGTTTTTAAGGATTTTTTCATTCTTTATTTTTATACAAGTTTGTATGATAGAAGTTTACACTGAATTAGACCTGTATTGAATCTTTTTCTACTGATCCTGTAGGGTAGTTTTTATCGTCTTTCATTTATTACTACTTCTTTTCCGGTATATACAATTTGCTTTCCTGCATCACTTTGCACGGCTCCCAAACCATTTTTACTATTTATAAATACAATAGTAAATGTGCGTTGTTTCATACAGCCTTCATAGCCGCCCTGTATCGCTTTAATGGTAAGCGTTTTATTTTCTTCATTATACTCAAACGGTATTATACTGTACTTACCGGTTTCATAATTATAATTATCGCCCTCATCTTCATACAGCTCAAACCTGCCATCAGCGCCTTTATACACGCTGATTTCGAGATTATCTTTCTGCGGTTCGCTGGTATGCTGTATCACCTTGCCTATGGGGAGTATAGCACCGGCTTTTACGTAAACGGGAATTGTACTGAGGGGTGCCGGGGTACTAATGGTTTGCCCGCCCTTATATTTCTCTCCTGTCCGGAAATTGTACCACTCAGCTCCTTTGGGCAGGTATACATCCCAGTGTTGGATACCAGGTTTTGTAACGGGTGCTACTAATAATTCACTTCCAAACATGTACTGAAATGGCTGCGCTACGGCTTTGGCATCCTGGCTAAAATCCATAACTAACGGTCGCATGATTGTTGAGCCGTTTTTATGTACCTGCCACGCCTCAGAATAAATGTAGGGCAACAGGCGGTAGCGCAGGTTCATCATTTCCCTCATATTTGCTTCTACGGTGGGGCCGTACTTCCACGGCTCGGTTTCCGTTTGGTACCCGTGGATGCGGAATATAGGGTTAAACACCCCCCACTGAAACCAGCGCGTGAGTATTTCATGATACTTTTCATCGGTATACTGGCCTGGCCCGGGCCTGAAGAACCCACCTATGTCGGTAGTCCAGTAGGGCATGCCGGTAAGGTTGTAGTTAAGCCCGGCCACAATCTGGCGTTGGTAGGTATCCCAGTCCCAACCAATATCGCCCGACCAATTTATGGTACCATACCGCTGCTGGCCGGCAAATGCCGAACGCGTAAGTATGGCTACGCGCTTGGAGGGGTCGGTGGCACGTTGACCGTCATATACGGCCTTGCTAACAAACAGCGGATAGGTAAGGCGGTAAAAATCGCCGGGACCTAAATAGGTTTGTTTTCCAGCGAGGGCATCATTTTCCGGTTCCGTAGCGTCCATCCACCAGGAGTCTACTCCTTTGCTAAACAGGTTTTCGTTAAGCGCGTTCCAGTGGGTTTGCGGTGTTAACGGATTGTATATATCAATCCAGGGGCTGTCCGGTATGTACAGGTTTTTAGCAATGTAGGGCTTTGCTACCTCTGAATCTTTATTGAGATTTTCCCAAACCGAAACGGAAAAGTGCGCATTAAGGCCATGAAGCTCTTTAATAAAACCTTCAGGGTTGGGGTAATTTGTTTCGTCAAATTTTGGTACTCCCCAGCCGTATTTTCCCCAGTACTGCCAGTCTTGCACAATAACGTCCATAGGAAGGTTTCTCTTGCGGAATTCTTTTACGGTTTCCATCAAATGCGTGCCGGATGTATAGCGCTCCCTGCACTGCCAAAAGCCATAAGCCCACAAAGGCAACATGGGCACATTGCCTGAAAGGTTACGGTAACCGGAAATTACATCATCGGCATCTTCTCCATAAAACACCACATAGCGCAGTGACTTGGCATTGGGTGAGCGAAAGGTGGTTGTATTATCAGCGGCTTTATAGGTCAATTTTGGCACATTTGTGCTGCGGCAGATTATATGCGTGGTATGTTTGCCCGCTTTTAAATGGATAATTTTGCCCGCCCCACGCGGCAGCCATAGGTTTGACTGGTCTATAACCGGGTCGCCGTCAATGGCCAGGAAATGGCGGTTTTCCATAGCCCCTAAATCGAGCATTATACTATAATCTCCTTCTTTCGCTACGGAAAATTCTCCTGTATAAACGGATTGTTGCTGTGACACTTTTTGGGTACCTGCAGTGGTGGTTACTTCAACTTCCTGTTTATTACCTGCTTCATTGCCCTTGGTAAGCTGTACCTGGTTATCAGCCGGGTTAAAATCAGTGAGGCCATACTGGTGCCACAATATGCCATAACCTTTACTGGAATACAAAAACGGAATGGCAATTTGTGTATTGACCTGCACCAGCTTGCGGGTTATGTTACGCAGGTTGTAATTACCGTCCTGGAACTGGCCCAACCCAAATAAGGATTCGTCGTTATCGGCAATAAAACTTTGCTGTGCCTCAAAACAGTCCTGCGCCATTACGGTAGCGGGTTCCAGTTTACGGCTCCCTGCTTTTTCTTTTAAAAATACCTTGCCCTTAGGGTCGCTGTACTCTAATACTCCGGTCTTTTTGTAAAGCGTTACCGTAACAAAAGCGGTAGAGAGCCTAATTTTCCGTGAAGTTTCTGATGTTTTGAACTCAGGTATGGGTATCTTGTTTACAAGTACCAGCTCCTGATCTTCTTTTACCAAGCCTTTTTCCCAGTTTATATTAATAGCTTTGGCACTTAATGGTTCAATATGTAATATGCCTTCTGACAGGGTTATGGACAGGCCTTTTTCGTGCACGGTATGGCTTACATAATTTTGTGCAAAGCCAATCGCGGTAGTAAGCAATAAAAAAAGTATACACAGTTTTTTCATAATATAATAGAATAGAATAACGGCATTACTGTAATGGCGTGATGCTTGCCGAAAAGCCCCCGCGGCGCAACAGTTTTACACTTAAAGTGGATGATTTATCTACTACCATGTATGTAGTTTTAAAATCTTTGTCGTGCGTACCATCTGCAATAAGGGTTAGTTTATAGGTAACGCCCTGCTTTAAAAAACCAAGGCTTATTTTTTTATCCTTTTCTTTCAGTTCGGCGTTTATGCCGCCTAAATACCATACGTCGCCTTTGCGACGTGCTATGGTCACTTCTTTGCCCGGATAACCGTCAACCAGCCTGGTTTCGTCCCAGGCAGCCGGTACATCCATAAGGAATGTTTTAGCGGCAGTGGGCAAATTATAATACCCTTCTGGGCGGTCGGCCATGTGCTGCAAACCCGATTCAAACACTACGCTCAGTGCGAGTTCGTGCGCATAAGAGGTAACGTGCGGGTACTGGGAATTTGTAAAAGTGACTGGGGTATAATCCATAGGGCCCACCACATTGCGTGTAAAGGGCAAAATAGTGTTATGCTCCGGGGCTGACATTGTAAACTCAGGGCCGTTATTGTACCACTCTGCCCCGCGCACCGCTTCATAGGTCATAAGGTGCGGATAGGTGCGCGACCATCCCCTGGGCACAATGCATCCATGAAAATATACCATCATTTCATACTTCGCGGCATCTTCTAAAATATCGATATAATACTGTATCATGTCCTGTTTCTCACTCTCAAAGAAATCAATCTTAACGCCCGCAACGCCTAGTTTTTTTAATTTCTCAAACTCTGCAATCCTGTTTTCATGGGTGAGCATACGGTCTTTAGGAGTGGCCGAAACCCACGTGTGGTTTCCGCCGGAATTATACCATATAAGGGGTTTTATGCCTTTTGATGTTATGTAGCGCAAGGCATCTTCGAGGTTACCCCCGTTTGCCATAGCATCCCACTCCCAGTCGAGCAGGGTATACGGCCATTGCATTTCCGCAGCAAGGTCGGCAAATGCCGTAACGGTCTTATAATTTTTAGTGCCGTGGTTGTCTGACCAGTAATTCCATGATACTAAGCCGGGTTTAATCCATCCGGTATCTTTCAGTATGCTGGGAGCAGATACATCGTCAACCAGTGTTGATGCCACAATATCCTGCAGCTGCCCCATTATTATTACCCTCCAGGGCGACTTCCATGGCAGTGAAACCGTGGGTTGGGAAACGCCTGTGCCCCGAGCATCGGCAGGGTCAGGGAACGTGATTTTATAGGTAGAAGCGTCGGCAGCATTGCTTAGTTTAGATCCGCAGTAATTTTTATCAAGGCCGGCTTCGTGCAGCAAAAACCAGCACGATTTATTTTCAGTAGCAAACAGTGCCGGATAACACCATTCGCCCTGCGCAATACTTTCTTTTTGCTGCGTGCTGTATAAGCCCTCATTAGCGGTATTCCATTTTTCCAGCCAGCGGATAGTGCCTGACGGTATGTTGTACACCGTTAATTCATCTCCCACAATCAATTGCTGTTTTTTTTCGGGTAATTCATACCGAAATACAAAACCATCATTATAAGCCCTTAAAATGATATTGAACCTCACATTATTTTCATTTTTAAAGTACAGGGTTTGCTCATTGCCTTGGTTGCCGCATACCGAACGCTTGCCATGAATGGCAGTATAGTTTTCTGCTACGGGTATTGTTTTTCCGGTTTTTATGTACGACAACCCTTTAGAAAAATCATGCCTGTTTGTAACCAATCCTAAATCTAAGCGTGGTATAACAATATTAGTACGGTTACTGTCAGCATACGACAGTGTAAGGTACCACCGGGCTTTACTATTTTTATCCGGGCCGTCATTATAAAGCGCTGCACTAATTTTTTTATTGGGTGAATATAGTGTCGCCTGTTGCGAGTGACCCCCCTGAGAAAAAATGATGAAGCAAACGACTGAAAATAGAAACTTTAACTTTATCATCATGCGTTGTTGTTAGATGTTGTGGTATGCAATTTTATTGCAGCGTAAAAATCCGGTTCATAATAATCCATTTTTCACCGGGTTTCGCGCCGGGCAGTGCCTGCTGGTAGTTCCACATCAGGGTTTCCCATTCCTGCACTTTAAGGTTGGCTGCATCCTGATGTGCTTTTTCTTCAAACGAAAAATTTTCTTCTGTTTCCATAATCATAAACAGGCGGTTGCCGGTACGGTAAATTTCCATTTGGGTGATCCCCGAGTCTAAAATGCTTTTTTTTATTTCAGGCCAGACTTCCTGATGATACTGTTCATATTCAGCTATCAGGCGGATATCATCGATTAGGTCGAGGGCAAGGCAATATCTTTTCATGTTATTTGCTATTGAACGGTATGTTATATATCAGGATGTTTAATTTACCGATCAAGGTTATAAAATGCCTGTGCGTTTTTAAACCATACCTGTTCCTGCTCCGCTTGCGGTAGTTGGGCAATATAATCCTGTATGGTGCTTACTACCTGGTTATAATGTGCGGCAACATTGCATACCGGCCAGTCTGACCCGAACATTATCCTGTCTGCCGTAAAATTCTCAAATACCACATCAAGGCAGGGCTTTATGTCATCAGCCGTCCATCTGTCCCAGTGGGCTTCTGTTACCATGCCCGATACCTTGCACAGTACATTATCTGCTTTTGCAAGCTCTTTAATATCGGTCTTCCATTTTGCAATATCGCGCGTTTTAAGATTGGGCTTGGCGATATGGTCCAGCACAAAAGGCTGGCTTGGGAGATGAGTAACGAGGCTGATCGCATCGGGCAGCTGGTGGTGGAATATCAGTATGTCATATGTATAGTCAAATTCTTTAATGGCGGCAATCCCCCGCCTGAAATCTTCCCTGAGCATAAAGCCATCCGGCTCTCCCTGCACCACATGCCTGAAGCCTTTAAGTTTTTGTTCCGTCGAAAAATAGTTAAGGCGTTCAGCTACTTTTTCGTCCAACAGGTTTACCCAGCCCACTACACCTTTTATGAAATTATGCTCTTCTGCCAAAGCCAGAAGGAATTCTGTCTCCTTTTCAGTCTGGTCGGCCTGCACGGCCACACAGCCGGAAAAATGGTTTTGGGTTAAGAGCGGTTGTAAATCTTCCGGCAAAAAATCCCGCTGTATTTTGTGCATGGTAGCGTCTATCCACCCGTGAATATCAGGGTTGTATTTCCAAAAATGCTGGTGGCTGTCTATTCTATGCTGCACGGCTATGGGTTTAAATCATTAATCAATGCCCTGTCCAGGTGCACGTAACCGCCATCTATAAATACAAACTGCCCCGTAGTGTGCGATGAGCGCCCTGAAATAAGAAACAATACGGTATCAGCAATTTCTTCCGGGCGGGTCATCCGCGATTCCAGGGGAATGCTCTTATTTATTTTTGCCAGGGCAGCATCTCCATCGGGCAGGGTTTTTAGCCACTCATCGTAGGCGGGAGTAAAACTTTCGGCAATAATTAGAGCATTACTTCTAATACCGTAGGGTATCAAATCTACCGCCCATTCTCGGGTAAGCGCTAACACGCCCCCTTTAGCCGCCGCGTAGCCCGATGTGCCACCCTGGCCGGTAAGTGCTACTTTAGAACCTATATTTAGTATATTGCCTTTAGATTTTTTTAAATAGGGTAGTGCATATTTAATTAACAAAAAATAACTTGCCAGGTTAAGCTTTAGCGACTCCATAAACTCCTCATAAGTAGCGTTTAATCCTACACCGTCGTTTACGCCTACATTATTAATAACTACGTCTATTCGGCCATACTTTTGTATAATTCCGGCAACCGCTGCCTCTATTTGAACTGGGTCTGTTACGTCGGTTTTACAAAATAGGGCATCAATACCCTTAGCCTTAAGGTTTTCGGCATATTCAATACCCCGTTCGTTGCGGTCTATCAACACCGGGATGGCACCTTCATTTGCCAGCCTTTTTATAATGGTTTCGCCAATGCTGCCTTCCTTTCCCGCAGCGCCCGATACTACAACAACTTTGTTTTTAAGCCCTAAATCCATATACGGTATGTTTTAAGCTACGTCTATAATTATCTTAATCGCATTATTCTTTGGGTCGGTCCATTCACTAAATTTTTCGATGATGCTGTCAAACGAACCCCTGTGTGTAATGTACTTTTTAGGGTCAATAGCGCCCGACCTAAGGCTTTGCAGCACATAGTCAAAATCCTGCCTTGTGGCATTGCGGCTGCTCATTAGCGTTGATTCACGCTTGTGGAAATCAGGATGGCTAAAGGCCAGCTCCCCTTTTTGAAGCCCTACCAATACAAACCTTCCACCGTGTGCAATATAGTTAAATGCGGCGTTCATTACATTACGGTTGCCTGTAGCATCAAACACAACAGTAGGCATATCCCCGTTGGTGAGATGTGAAAGGCTTTCTGCAACATCAGCCTCTAACGGATTAATGCATGCGTTTACACCAAGGGACTCCCCGCAAAAATCAAGGCGAAACTGATTAGTATCCATAGCAATAACCCTTGCCCCTGCCTTCTGCGCAAACTGGATAAGCCCGATGCCTATAGGACCGGCACCCATTACCAATACGGTATCATTTTCAGTAACCCCTGCCCTGCGTACTCCGTGGGCGGCAATGGCAAGTGGCTCTACAAGGGCGAGTTCATCATAACCAAGACTGCCTCCGTGAAGTAAATATTCATCTTTTATGCAAACATATTCGGCCATACCGCCATCAATATGTACCCCAAATACCTGCATGCGCACGCAGCAGTTTGTTAACCCGTTTCTGCAGGCTATGCATTTGCCGCAATGAAAATAAGGTATAAAGGTTACTTTATCGCCGGTGTTAAAACCGGGTGCCTCACCATCAATATATTCTGCCGCGAGCTCATGTCCTAAAACCCTTGGGTAAATAAAATAGGGTTGTGTGCCTCCATAGGCGTGTATATCTGTACCGCATATCCCTATCCTTTTTATTTTCAATAAAGATTCTCCTGGTTCACGCTGCGGCACCGGTTTTTGTTTCAGCAAAAATTCGTGCGGCTTTTCACAAGCAATATATTTCATACGTTAAGGATTATCGACCTGTCACAAATTAATATCAATTTAACATCTAAAAAATTCGTATTATTATCCAATCATTGCGGAATATTATCCTAAGATAATTTAATATATAATATTAAACGTATATTTACTTAAAAAACCGTTATCGTTGAAGCCGCATCACCTTGCTATAGCTACAGATTCTACAAAGTCGTTTTCCGCAAAATGTGAAGTTTTGCCCGATGTTAATAACTGGTGGCATTACCATGATGAACTGGAACTCATCTACTTTAAAAATGGCAGCGGCACACAGTTTGTGGGCGACAACATAAGCAACTTCAAAAATGGTGATATTGTTCTTGTAGGGAGTAACCTGCCCCACTACTGGCAATTTAGCGAACAATTTAAAGACGCCGCTATTGAGGTGTATGTGGTGCATTTTAATAAATATTTTTGGGGAAAGGAATTTCTTACTTTACCTGAAAACCTAGAGCTATTAAAGGTTATAGAAAAGTCTGGCCAGGGTATACAGATTAAGGAAAGCAACAACACTTACCTAACCGAGGCTATAGTAAGGATTATAGAAACACAGGGCACAAAAAAAATACTAAGCCTTATAGAAGTTCTCTTAGAGATAGGCAAGTGTAGTAATAGCAAGTATTTAGTGTCTCTTGGCTTCAAGGCAAATTTTCAGGAATCTGAGCGCGACAGGATACAAAACATTTACAATTATACCCTGAAGAACTATAAGGAACAGATAAGCCTGGAAACTATTGCAAAAATTGCCAAGATGAGCAGGACTTCATTTTGCAAATTCTTTAAGCTGCGGACAGGTAAAACATATTCTGTTTTTTTGAACGAAATAAGAGTAGGAAATGCCTGCAAAATGCTAATTGAGAAAAAATTGACTGTCAAGGAGATTTGTTTTGAAAGCGGGTTCCTTAATTTTTCAAGCTTTCATAAATGCTTTAAAGACAGTACAGGGCAAACGCCTTTAAAATACCAAAGGTCGTATAAGTAGGCCGCAAATAGTTTACTTTTCCTTAATTAATGGATAATCTAACTTACTTTATATGGCTCAGGATTGTATAGTTTTGACAATAACCCCACAGCATTTTGCAGCTTCATACTATTAGAAACACATTATATAAATGAACAACATACCTGACAGCGTTGCAGAAAAGCCCGCTAAAACAAAAACCTCTTACGTTTTTCCGTTAATTTTAATAACGAGCCTGTTTTTCTTTTGGGGATTTGTACATAATTTAGACCCGGTATTAATTCCGCACCTAAAAAAAGCCTTCCGCCTGACTGACCTTGAAACGGCGTTTATAGATTTCTCCGTTTTTATTGCTTATTTTGTTATGGCACTGCCTGCAGGTTACTTTATGCGAAAGTATGGCTATAAAAGCGGCATTATATTAGGGCTAAGCCTGTTTGCAGTCGGGTCTTTATTATTTCTGCCTGCCGCCGATACCCGGCAGTATATTTTTTTCCTGGGGGCGCTATTTATAATTGCCTGCGGGCTTACCTTCCTGGAAACAGCCGCAAATCCTTATGTTACTATATTGGGCGATCCCAAAACGGCGACACAGCGTTTAAATTTTTCTCAGTCGTTTAATGGGCTTGCAGCCTTTCTTGCGCCCGTTATTGGCGGTATGTTTATACTTTCGGGCAAAAACTATAGCGATGCCCAGCTGGCAGCCATGCTGCCGAATGAAAAAGAAGCCTATTTGTTGCAGGAAGCAGGTAGCGTTAAAGGCCCGTACATGGTAATGGGTATTATAATTATAATTGTAACCCTTGCTTTTATATTTACAAAACTACCTGATATAAAAGAAAATAAAGATGAGATAGAGGGTTCAAATATTCGCCATGCATTACGCCACAGTCACTTGTCGTGGGCTATAATTGCACAGTTCTTTTATGTGGGCGCTCAGGTGTGCGTGCTTAGCTTTTTTATCCGGTTTGTAACAACATCGGCAGGACTTGCAGAGCAGCAGGCCGCGTGGTATGCCGGTGGCGCGGGCCTTGCCTTTATGATTGGCCGTTTTGCAGGTACCTTTTTTATGCAGTATATAGCGCCTAATCGCCTCTTAATGCTTTATGCGTTTGCCAGTATGCTTTTAACTATAGTAGCTATTTTCGCGCATGGCATGTTAACCGTTTATGCCCTGATTGGCATAGCCTTTTTTATGTCTATTATGTTTCCTACCATATTTTCAATGGGTATTTCAGGCCTGGGTAAAGATACCAAACTGGGTTCTTCGCTCATTGTAATGTCTATTGTGGGCGGGGCATTGTTACCGTTGGGCTTAGGCTATATCTCAGATATTACAGGCAATATACAATACGGGTATGTGGTGCCATTTGTGTGCTTTTTAGTTGTTTTTATCTTTGGGTATAAAAAATGGAAGCCTGTAGTTACAGAAGCTCCACTATCTTTAAAAGAACTATAAAACAATATTTTCTAAGAATGGATTCTTTAGTTTTAAAAATAAACAACAAGGATAATGTGCTTGTTGCACTACAAAATCTTAATACGGGTTCACAGGTTACTTATGAAGGCTATACATACAATATTTTAGAAGCCGTTCCTGCCAAGCACAAGTTTTTTATGCAGGATATGAAAGCCGGTGAAGCAATAATAATGTATGGGGTGCTGGTGGGTAAAGTGCAATATGATGTTAAACAGGGCATGCGCATGAGCGTAGAAAATACCAGCCACGCCGCAGAGCCCTTTGCTTACCGGGAAGTTGATTACAAGTGGCAAGCCCCAGACGTGAGTAGATATGCTAACCGCACCTTTAACGGTTACCATCGTAAAAATGGCGCGGTAGGTACTGCAAATTACTGGCTTTTTATGCCCACCGTATTTTGTGAGAACCGTAACCTGGATATTATAAAAGAATCGCTGTACACCGAACTGGGATATGCTGTGAGCGATAAATATAAATCGTATACCCATAAGTTAGTTAAGGCGTATGAAGAAGGTTTAGACATCAGCAATATCTCTTTTGAGCCGGATAGTTCCCCTAAAGAAAAACGCGTTTTTAAAAATATAGACGGTATAAAATTTTTAAACCACAACGGCGGCTGCGGCGGTACAAGGCAGGATTCTGAAGTCCTTAGTAAGTTACTGGCCGCTTATGCCGATCACCCTAACGTTGCAGGTATTACAGTGCTAAGCCTGGGATGCCAGCATTTGCAACTCCCGGAATTTAAGTTGGATATTTTAGCACGTAACCCCGGTTTTGATAAACCCATACTACAGTTTGAACAACAAACCGCGCAAAGCGAGGAGCAGATGATACAGCAGGCTATACGCGAAACGTTTAAATGTTTAATTGAAGCTAACAAACAGGAACGCCTACCGGCCACGCTGGATAAACTTACAGTGGGTGTTAAATGTGGCGGATCTGATGGGTTTAGCGGTATCTCTGCAAACCCGGCCGTGGGGCATTGCTCTGATTTGCTGGTGGGGCTTGGCGCTAAAGTATTGTTAGCGGAGTTCCCGGAACTGTGTGGCGTAGAGCAGGAAATAATAGACAGGTCAGTAAGCCGGCCTGTGGCAGAGAAATTTATTCGCCTGATGACCGACTACGACGCACAGGCACATAGTGTAGGTTCGGGCTTTTTTATGAACCCATCTCCGGGTAATATTAAAGACGGGCTTATAACCGATGCCATAAAATCTGCCGGGGCGGCAAAAAAAGCAGGCTCATCGCCCGTGGTAGATGTGCTTGACTATACCGAGCCGGCTACTAAGCCCGGCCTTAGCCTTGTATGCACACCCGGAAATGATGTAGAGGCCACCACGGGCCAGGCAGCATCGGGCGCAACTCTTATACTGTTTACTACCGGGCTTGGCACACCTACCGGCAACCCGATTTGCCCTACCATAAAGGTGGCTACAAATTCTAACCTGGCCAATCGTATGGCAGATATTATTGATATTGATACGGGTGCTGTTATACGCGGCGAAAAAACCATTGCTGCAATGGGTGAAGATATACTTGAGTATTGCATTAAAGTGGCAAGCGGAGAGGAAGTTCCTAAAGCTGTGCAACTAAACCAGGATGATTTTATTCCGTGGAAACGGGGTGTGAGTTTATGATTTTTCTTAAACGCTGAATTATATTACTGGGTGGGCATTCTTTAATTTTTTGAATTTAAAGTTTAGATATAAAATGTTTTCATTACAAAATAAAACAGCGGTGGTAAGCGGCGCGGGCAGCGGTATTGGCCGTGCCATTGCTGTACTGCTTGCTAAACAGGGTGCCGAAGTGCACGTTTTAGAAATTAGCCCCGAGCAGGCCTCCGGAACAGTTTCTGAAATTGTTAATAGTAAGGGTAAGGCCACGGCGCATGTGTGTGATGTATCTGACCAGCAAGCCGTTTTAAATACCTTTAAAGCAATAGGACCCGTTAATATAGTGGTTAATAATGCCGGTATTGCCCATATAGGCAAAGCCGATACTACAAACGAGGATGATTTTGACAGGGTAATGCGTATAAACGTAAAAGGTGTTTATAACTGTTTGTTTGCAGCCATCCCACAACTAAGGCTGGCCGGTGGCGGCGTTATTATTAACATGGCATCTATCGCGGCACTGGTGGGTATACCGGACAGGTTTGCCTACAGTACGGCTAAAGGTGCGGTTAAGGCAATGACCATGAGTGTGGCCAAAGATTACATTACAGAGAACATCCGTTGCAATTCTATTTCACCTGCTAGGGTACATACTCCTTTTGTTGATGGTTTCCTTCAGAAAAATTATCCGGATAGTATTGACGAAATGTTTCAAAAACTGTCTAAAACGCAGCCGATAGGCCGTATGGCTGAACCGGAAGAAGTAGCAGCTTTGGCATTGTATCTTTGCAGCGATGAAGCCGGATTTATAACCGGTGTAGATTACCCAATAGATGGCGGTTTTACTACCCTTAACAACTAAAATAAAAAATAAACTTTACATAATTTGAAGCGTAGTCAATACCTGCCAATATTCTTTAATAAAGCAAAAAAGAGGCCTTGCGGCCCCTTAATCAATATACAAAAAATAACTAATTAACCTCCCATATATTCCTCTCCCCCACCGTTGTCCTGGCGTTGCTGCTGCTGTTCTTTCTGCCTGTCGGCCTTGGTCATGTTAAAGCGGTAGGTAAACGAAAAAGTTACCTGGCGCTGCCTCCACTGCATTTCGCTGTATGACTCTACCTGTCCTGATATAAAGGTTTCATTCTTCATTTTGCGCGAGTTAAAAATATCCTGTACATTAAGCGACAGGGTCCCTTTATCTTTAAGGATGTCCTTGCTAAGCGCGGTATTAACTGCCGCTACGCCACGGCTTCTGCCCTGCGCATTTTTTTGCGCGCCACGGTAATCGCCGTTTATTTGCCAGTCTATTTTGTATGGCAATGTAATTTTTGAGTTTACACGGGTTGTCCAGGTATAGGCTGTGTTATTAAAATTCTGGTAGTAGATAACCGGGTTGCCGTTGCCATCGTCTCCGTTAAAGGTATAATCACCTTTTGTCTCATTACGGAAAAAATTAAAGTTGCTGTTTATCCTCCACCATTTATACGGATTGTAGTTGATGTTAAATTCAAAACCAAAACGGTATTCCTGGCTTATGTTTACAGGCGTGGTAAGCGTTACCGGCGTGCGGATATCCTGGCCGTCTACTACGGTAACTTCACCGGTTACAGGGTCTACTATATCCGCCCCGCCCACCTGCTGGGTAATAAAGTCGCCGCTTTGCTGTCTTACAAACTGAAAGTTATCATCGGTTACATTTAAATAAGCCGACGAACTTAAGGTAAGCTTTTTCCATTTTTTTATGTAGCCAAGGTCAATAGCATGTGTTTTAGACGGGTTCAGGTCAGGGTTACCCCTAAAGATGTTAATATTACTCTGCAGGCCTGCAAACGGGTTAAGGAACCTGCCGCGCGGGCGGTTTATCCGGCGGCTGTAGCTAAGGGTAAGGTTACTGCCGTCGTTAATTTCGTATCCTAAAAATGCGCTCGGGAAAAAATTGTTGTAGCGCTTATTGTTATAATTACCCACGTTGATAAGGTTAACATCTATATTAGAGTCTTCCCAGCGCAGGCCTGCCATATAAGAAAATTTCCCTGCTTTGTTGCCGTACTGGGTATACAGGGCGTTTACTTTTTCTTTATATTCTAAGTTGTTAGTATAATTTGGGTCATTAACCCAATCCGTGCCTTCGAGTGTCTCGGTACGGGCATCGGTCTCGGTAGTAGCAAAGCTGCCCCGATACCCCGCTTCAAACTTACCGCCCTCCCCTACCGGGAGTTCATAGTCTGCCTGCAAAA
The DNA here is from genome assembly GCF_046613695.1 of Flavobacterium sp. RHBU_24. NCBI lineage: Bacteria > Pseudomonadati > Bacteroidota > Flavobacteriia > Flavobacteriales > Flavobacteriaceae > Flavobacterium > Flavobacterium sp. RHBU_24. The sequence goes on from NZ_JBKJHD010000010.1 coordinate 16,042, forward strand.
GCGTCCTTGTATCGTTTTCATCGTTACTTGTGCGCTGGTAGGAATTGTTTGAAGTATCCGAAGTGTTTACTATCTCGTCGGTAATATTAGTATTTTCTTCCTCAAGGCTGCTGGATACAGAAGCATCTACCTTAACCTGGTGCCCCTTATTATTAAACTTTTTAATAAAGCTGGTAGAATAGTTAACATTACTTTCTTCATCATCCTCAAGGCTGTAACGGTAACGCGTGCTCAAAAAGTTGCGGTCGGCATCATAATTGTCGTAAAATGTTTTTGATGGGTTATCCCCCAGGTTGCGGCGTATGCTTAAAGAGTTTGTCCAGGTAAAGGTGCTGTCTATAAACCATTCCAGGCCAAGGCTGGCATTATAACCCTTTCGCAGGCGCTCATTGGTACGGCGCTCATTAGTATAGCTGGTAGTGTTGTCGTTTTCATCAAGGTATCGGCTGTTAGTAAACGAGTTGCCCGGGTTATTGCGGTAGTTGTATCCTAAATTACTAAATAAATTGAAATTAGTACTGCGGTAATTCAGGTTGGTACTCAGCCCGTGATTAGCAGGGTCGCCCGTGGTAGCGATAATCGACCCGTTAAAGCCGTTAGCCTTACCTTTTTTAAGAATGATGTTAACAATACCGCCACCGCCTTCGGCATCGTAGCGGGCAGATGGGTTTGTAATAACTTCAACCTTATCTACAGAGTCTGCCGGGAGCAACCGCAATACTTCGGCCACGTTACTGCCCGCAAGCGTGCTGGGGCGGCCATCTATAAGTATAGTAACACTCTGGTTGCCCCTAAGGGCTACATTACCCTCTGCATCTACCGATAGTGATGGCACATTATCCAGAACATCGCTCACGGTACCGCCACGCACCATCATGTCATTGCCCACAGAATATACGCGCTTATCAAGCTTAATTTCTACTGTGCTGCGCTCTGCGGTTATTTCTACTGCATTAAGAACAGTAGCATCGGGAGCCAGGGTTATAAGGCCCAGGTTAACAGAGGTGTTTATCTGCCTGCCGGTAATTACCTGCGGCTTAAAAGAAATAAAATCAAATTTTATATTATAAGTACCCGGCTTTACATCGAGGCTAAACTCACCATTAGCATCGGTAAGGCCACCGGTTACGGTAACATTTTCGGGGGTTTGTATAATAACGTTAGTAAACTCTAAAGGCTGTTTGCTGCCCTGCTCTACTATTTTTCCGGTAACCTTTACGGTACCCTGCGCAAACGCGGAAGAAAAAGCAAGTGTAAAAAATAAGAGGAGTGAAAATTGCAAATGTTTCATGAAATGGGGTATAGTAAGTTTTTTTAATGAGATGGTATGACACAAAAAGCTGCCCAGGGTTTAACGGGCAAGCTTTAAATAAATGTTAAAATTACACTTAGCCTTGTCTCCTGTAAAAGTGTAGTAATCCCAGGACTGGCGGCCCTACTTAATTCTTCAAAAAATTTGAGTACTTTAGTAGTAATAAATTTATAAAACCTATGTATATAGAACAGGCTTACAACAAGCGCTTTAACTTTATAAAATACCTGCCCATACCTGCCTTTTTGTTTGTGCTTATGCTGCTAAACTTCTTAATATTACAGGTAATGGATGGCGACAGCGAAAAACTGATGCAGGATGCTATAGAACAGCAGGGCGAAATGTCAATCTTCATACAGTCGCTGGTATTCCTTGATATTTTGTTGGTGGCCTTACTATTTTATGTCAGATATGTACACAAACAAACCATCCTTAGCCTTACTACATCACGCCCGAGTGTAAGCTGGAAACGCATTTTTTTCGCGTTTGGTCTATGGGCGGTCATCAGCGGTGGCTCTATACTACTGGCCTATTACCAGGAACCGGAAAGCTTTGAGTTAAATTTCCAGCTTAAGCCTTTCCTTATACTTGCAGCATTCTCGATAGTGTTAATACCCATGCAAACCAGCTTTGAAGAATATCTTTTTCGCGGCTACCTCATGCAGGGCATAGGCGTGGCCACAAAAAGCAAAATTTTCCCGCTCATATTTACATCGGTACTATTTGGTCTTATGCACATCTCTAACCCTGAAGTGGAAAAGATGGGCTACCTTATACTGCTGTACTATATAGGCACCGGGTTCTTTCTGGGCATCATAACGTTAATGGATGAAGGCCTGGAACTCTCACTGGGCTTTCATGCCGCCAATAACCTCGTGGCCTGCCTGCTCATAACATCTGACTGGAGCGCGCTGCAAACGCCCTCTGTGTTTAAAGATTTAAGCGAGCCTTCAGCAGGTTTTGATGTACTACTGCCCATATTTATTTTTTACCCGCTGCTGCTTATTGTATTTGCCAAAGTATATAAGTGGACTAACTGGAAAGACAAGCTGGCAGGAAAAGTGATACTAACGGAAAAAACTGAAATTGAAAGTATAGGCCATGAATGATTATGTATATGAACCCAGCTATGTGCACCCACGCTTCCGGATAAATGGCAACAGTATGGATGCATGTACCCTTCTTAATGCAGCATACGATTATATAAAAGAAGGCAAACCGTTTGAAAAAGCCATAGGCGTTTTTTTACTGGACTGGTTTGACCCTAAACCTTATGTAATAATGAAAACCTCCGGCACTACCGGGACACCTAAAACGATACAACTATCAAAACGTGCCATGATAAACAGCGCGCTGGCAACGTCTGTTTTTTTTAAGGTGGGCGCAAATACCCACGCACTGCACTGCCTGCCTGCCCAGTACATAGCGGGCAGGATGATGCTGGTACGCGCTATTATAATCGGTTGGGATATTGATGTTTTAGAACCATCATCTACGCCTTTGGCGGGAAATGAAAAAACATACGACTTTGCCGCAATGGTACCGCTACAGGCAGAGCAATCTTTAGGGAAATTAAGCCAGGTTAAAAAAATAATACTGGGCGGAGGTAAGGTAAGCAGCGTACTCTCAGAAAAATTGCAGCCGCTGCCGGTAGCAATCTGGGAAACGTATGCCATGACCGAAACGGTAACGCACGTAGCCGCAAAGCGCATTGGCGAAACTGCGTTTACCACACTGCCGGGTGTAAAGGTTACTACAGATGCACGGGGCTGCCTGGTTATAGATGCGCCTAAAGTTGCCGATATGCCCGTGGTTACTAACGACCTTGCCGAAGTGAAAGACGTGCACCGATTTACCTGGCTGGGCCGCTATGATAATGTAATAAACAGCGGTGGTATAAAGCTGTTCCCCGAGCAGGTGGAAGAAAAACTTGCGCCTTACCTTACCCAGCGCTTTTTTGTATATGGCCTGCCCGATGAGGTACTTGGCGAGAAGCTGATACTTGTAGTTGAGGGGTCACCGGTTACGATACCCGACCAGGCTTATAGCAATCTGGATAAGTATGAAAAACCTAAAACCATATTATTTGTAAATAAATTTGCTGAAACGGGTTCAGGTAAGGTACAACGCGGCGAAACAGTTGCTGCCGCAAGATAAAAATTTACATTAATTGCTCAATTTTGAGCAAAATTAGAAATGGTGTAAATATGCTTAGCAAGTTTTTTAAATTTTTATTAAAATTTTGCTACCCTACATACATTTTATATAGCTAGCTCTTAAATTTATATATACAAAAGTATATCATGAATAAGACAGGCCCAATAATATTTATTGAAGACGATTTAGACGACCAGGAAATTATAACTGAGGTATTTAAAGAACTTAATTATGCAAATGAGTTAATATTTTTTAGCGATGGAGAAAAAGCACTTACCTACTTAACAGTGACCGAGGTGGAGCCATTTATTATATTTTCTGATATCAATATGCCTAAGCTAACAGGTATGGAACTGCGTGCAAAAGTGCACCAAAATGAAGACCTGCGCCTTAAGTCTATCCCCTACCTCTTTTTTTCTACCCAGGCAGAACAGCAGGATGTAATAAATGCCTATTCAAAATCAATACAGGGGTTCTTTGTCAAGCCCTCAACTTATGGTGAGCTTAAAGATACTATACACGCCATTGTATACTACTGGCAAATATGTGTTTCGCCAAATTATATAAAGTAGTACAACTTTTAAAATAAAACCTGGGCTTACTACCGCATAGTTACTGTGTTAAGCCCAGGTTTTAACTTACTTATAGTTATCAGAATATCCCTTGCACTGCTTTTTTTATTGCTTTATTATTTTTTTCCGGATTATCTCGTTGCCCGAATTTATATTTAAGTAATATACTCCTGCTGCCAGTGCAGAGAGGTCAATCCGGGTTTCAGCAGCGTTTGGCTGGCGGCTTTGTAAAAGCTGCCCTGTTGTACTAACCAATTCTATTTTATCAATACTAACATTGCCTGTAATTATCGCGATTTGCTCTACAGGGTTAGGATATACCTGAAAGCTGTATGCGGTTACATCGTTAGCAGCCATAGTATCATCCACCTCTTCCACCACTATATCATCCAGGTAAAAATCTCCGGTATTAGAAGTAGTATACAGTGTAAACAAAAAATAATAAACACCTGTTTCAGTTACCTCAAACTCCCTGGATACATTAGTAAGCGTACCATCGTATACTATAGTAGCATGATTATAAACACTGTTTCCCCCCGCCTTACGGATATCCGGATAAAGCGAAAAAAGTTCGAACTGGTTCAGGCTGTTCTGGCATTTATAGGAAACATTGTAGGTTTTTCCGGCCACCAGGTTCAGTTGCCTTACATACAGGCTCGCGGCAACATTTGGTACATTATCGTTTTGGGTATAAAATATAAAGTAGTTGTCGTCAAAACCTGCCGCCCCGCTTGAAATCTGCCATACGTTTGAGCTGAATGTTTCTGCCTGTGTAGTGTAACATTGAGGCATTGTAGTGCCCACTACATTAGATAAATCTTCGGCATAAGGAAGGTTTACCGGATTGCATTGCGCAATAGCCGTAAATTGCATGCTGCATAGTACAGCTACTGTTGAGATAATTTTTTTCATGATAGTAAACTTTGGTATTAGTAATATAGTCTTTGTTATTGTTCCCTGTTTATGTATATCCAGCCGGTACTGGCCATACCCGAAAGCTGCTGTATAACATAATAGTAAGTACCTGTAGGCAGCTCCTGGCCGGTATTAGTTTGCCCTATCCATTCGGTAGTGTAATTTTTCCTGCTATATACTTCCTGCCCATAGCGGTTGTAAATGCTCAGGTTAAGCTGGCCATTCCTGCTCAAGTCAAAAAAGTCATTCAGGTTATCCCCGTTTGGCGAAATGCCCCGCTGTATTATGGGTTCTTCTTCCTGGCAATTCGTTACTATAACCTCAAAATTGTGGGTTTCATTACATTCGCCATTACTTAACGTCAGGGTGTAATTTCCTGCCGTGGCGATTTCTATGCTCTGCGTTTGCACCCCTGTAGACCAGGCATACTCTAACCCATCGGGGGCGGTTAAGATAAGCGGTACGCCTTCGCAAATGGTGTACTGGGATTCCAAACCGGATTCAGGCAGGGTAATTACATCAACTTCAAAATCAAAGGTCTCACTGCATCCGGCGTTACTTAAAGTAAGGCTGTAGCTGCCTGCCGTGGCAATTTCTATGGTTTGCGTTTGCACCCCTGTAGACCAGGCATACTCTAACCCATCGGGGGCGGTTAAGATAAGCGGTACGCCTTCGCAAATGGTGTACTGGGATTCCAAACCGGATGCAGGCAGGGTAATTACATCAACTTCAAAATTGTGGGTCTCACTGCATTCGCCGTTGCTTAAAGTAAGGCTATAGCTGCCTGCCGTGGCAATTTCAACAATCTGCGTTTGTGCGCCGGTAGACCAGCTATATACTAAACCAACGGGGGCAGTTAATGCCAGGGGTGTGCCTTCGCAAAGGGTATAGGTGCTTTCCAGCCCGGATGGCGGCAAGGTAATTACCTGCACCTCAAAACTGTGGGTTTCGCTACACGCGCCATTGCTTAGCGTGAGGCTGTAGCTGCCCGCGGTGGCAATTTCGATACTTTGCGTCTGCGCCCCGGTAGACCAGCTATGTGTTAACCCGGTGGGGGCGGTTAATACCAAAGGCGTGCCTTCGCAAATGGTATATTGGGTTTCCAGGCCCGATGCAGGCAGTGCGGTTACTGTTATAACCAGGGTCTCTTTTCTTTCTACACCCGGCAAAAAAGCGGTAAGGGTAACGGTATAAGTACCCGCGGCGGTGTAGGTATGTTCAGGATTAGGGGCAGTGGCCGTAGTACCGTCTCCAAAATCCCAAAGCAGGCTGTCAAAGTCAATGGTTGTTTGGGAGGTAAACTGTACGGCCTCCCCTTTACAGGCTGTATCGGCGGCAGCGATTGATAACGGCAGCGGAAACATATTTGTGGGTGGCAGCCCACCTATGGCAAGCCTGCCATCAAGGTCGAACGTGTGAAAGGTAAACTGGCAGTCGGCTCCCAGGCCGTTAGGGTTGTTGATAACCGATAACTTTGGCCTATAGCCCTGCGACATATAAATTTTACCATCGGGTGCCAGCTGCAATGCACCACTTCCTGATAATAAGGTACTGTACAACATAAACTCTGAAGCGGGTATATCCGGGGCGGCAAGGTTATACTGGAACAGGTGTGTACTCCCTTCAGCAACTGCGGCATAAAGCAGGCTGCTATCTGGAGAAAATTCAACGCCATACCAATAATCTTCAGTATTATCTAAGGTTTGGGCATTACTTACTATGCCGGTAACATTATCAAAATCATACAGAAACAGGCCTTCAAAATAAAGTGAAGCGGCTACTTTAGAGCCGTCGGGGCTAAACTTGTGCATTCCGGTAATCGCGGAGGCCTGTGTAACTTCCAGCCCCGCATAACTTATTACGGGGGGCTGCACCCCATCTGCTGTTACTAAAAATGCATAATAAGCATTGCCCATGCCATGGCACAGTACCCATATGTCTACACCGTTGCGGTGCCGCGTGGCTGCTACCTGCTCAGTGCCATCGTCCAATATTTGTATGTTTTTATTGGCCGTAACATCCCCCAGGCCGCCATCAAGGCTCATGTCTAACTCGCTGTAGCGTACGCCTGTAAAAAGTGGCTGCACGCTACCGGAAGCAGCATGAAAAATATAGTAAATGGTGTCTGAGCCAGGTTTTTGAACAATAACGGCTTGTGCGCTTGAATAATCACCAAGCAGGTCTGAGCCGTTCTCCATCCAGTCTCCCTCGCTGTTATAGACACGCATGCCATCAGTAAAAAATAAAAAATTACCATTTGCGTCACTTTGCGTGGCACATCCTTCAATAGCGCCCATAGGGGCTAAATAAAAAGGGACTGCTATACCGTTTTCAAAATTTATCCCGGCACCCTCCCCAAAAAACCAATTCTCGTTTTGCCGCTGCGCCTGTACATAGCAGACTAGTACTGTAAAAGAGATAACTAATAATCTTTTCATAGCATGTAGATTTGTGTATAAATTAACCGGCCTGTTTCCTGCAATGTCATTTACCTAATGAGCAGGCAATACAGTATACTGCTACTATCTCGGTTGACTTCATTGTAACTACTGATTTCTATGAAGGACAAAAAAATACACCCCAACCCTACCCCTAACCTTTCAATTTAACTAAAACAGATTAAATTTTTAGGCGTAAGCAATTCTTATACTTAAAGGTATAAGCACATTAATCAATTAGCAGTGGGTATCATTATGGTACATCGGTTATAAGTAAATCAAAGTTTTAGGGTTGCATCGTACTTCACACCATTTCAGTATTGAAAACCTTAAAGATGACTTATATCATTTTTTAACTTTTAATACCATTATACTTTTGGTACTGAAAAAAACGACATTCATGGAAACTTCTATAGTGCAAAAATATAATGTGCCGGGTCCCAGATATACCAGCTACCCCACCGTTCCTTACTGGGATGATACCTCATTTTCAACAGAAAAGTGGAAAGATAGTTTTATCAGGTCTTTTACTGAAAGCAATAGTAATGAAGGTATCAGCCTTTACATACACCTGCCCTTTTGCGAAAGTATGTGTACATTTTGCGGCTGTAATAAAAGGGTAACGCGCCGCCATGAGGTAGAAACAGCTTACATCACTGCTGTGCTAACCGAATGGGCACTGTACTGCGAAATCCTGCCCGAAAAACCTGTTATAAAAGAACTGCACCTGGGCGGCGGCACACCTACTTTTTTTAGCCCCGAAAACCTTGAAGTACTTTTAAACGGTATTTTCGACCAGGCAAACAGAGCAGCAGGGTATGAGTTTAGCTTTGAAGGCCATCCTAACAATACCACACGGGGCCATCTGCAAACGCTATACAACCTTGGCTTCAGGCGGGTAAGCTTTGGTGTTCAGGATTATAACGATAAGGTACAAAAGGCAATCAACCGTTACCAGCCTTTTCATAATGTAGCAAAAGTTACACTATGGGCACGCGAAATAGGGTATACATCCATCAGCCACGACCTGGTTTTTGGGCTGCCGTTCCAGACGGTTGAAAGCATTGTAGACACGATTGAAAAAACAAAGGCCCTGAATCCTGACAGGCTGGCATTTTATAGCTATGCCCACGTGCCCTGGATAAAAGGTAACGGACAGCGGGGCTTTAACGAAGAGAACCTGCCACAGGATAATGAGAAACGTATGCTGTATGAATTGGGCAAATACATTTTGTCGCAAAAAGGGTTCCACGAGATTGGGATGGATCATTTTGCATTAGAATCTGACAGTTTATACAATGCTTTTAAAAGCGGGAGGCTTCACCGCAACTTTATGGGTTACAGCGCCTCTAAAACCCAACTGATGATTGGCCTTGGGGTATCATCTATAAGCGATAGCTGGTATGGTTTTGCCCAAAATGAAAAAACGCTGGAAGACTATTATAAACGCATAGAGCTGAATGAACTGCCTGTATTTCGAGGACATATACTTACTACTGAAGACCTCATCATCCGCCAGCATATACTAAGTCTTATGTGCCGTTTTGAAACACGGTGGGATGTTTCAAACGGCTGGTTTACAGAACTGCCGGATGTACTTACAAGCCTGAAAGAAATGGAAATTGACGGACTTATAGAAATAAATAAAAACAGTATAACGGTTACAACCAAGGGCAGGCCTTTTGTACGCAACCTTTGCATGGCATTTGACCTAAGGCTGAAACGAAAAGCTCCGGAAACCCAATTGTTCTCTATGGTGGTATAGACAACCCGCCCCCCCTTTGGGGCTAGTGTGCCGTGCAGTCAGGGGCTGCTGTTACAAAAAGGCTTATACTACCCGGGGAAAGATACGGGATTCCTAATCCCAGTCCGCGCGCTATAAAGAGCAGGCCAATAATTACTGCGGCATAAGGCACGGCTTTAGTTATAGTATTTCGCCATGGCTTTTTAAGGAATGCCGACGCATATACAACGGCACTCATGAGCGGTATGGTACCGGCACCATAAAGCAGCATATACAATGTACCCAATACCGCATTTTGCATGGCAATTGCGCCAAAGAGGGCTGCATATACCAGCCCGCAGGGTAAAAATCCGTTGAGCAGGCCTGTAATAAATAACGCTTTATTGCCCCGCTTCGCGAACTGGTTGCCCAGGCCGGATTTTATAGTGGAGATAATGTGGTAAACGGGCTTCGAAAAATTATACCTGGCAAATAATTTTTCAGGCAGCAGTACAATAGTTATTATAATTGTACCTGCAATAATGGAAAGTTGCTGCTGCATACCGGCAAGGTAAAGCCCTTTACCTAATAACCCGAAAAGCAAACCCAGGCTACCATAGGCCAAAAGCCGGCCAAGATGGTATACTAAAATTTGCCCCGCTTTTTTTGCGGGATTATTACGGTCTACCGGCAGCATCATGGCTATGGGTCCGCACATGCCCATGCAGTGCAGGCTTGATATGAGGCCGAGTAAGAGTGCGGAGTAGAGCATTTTTTAAAACTTTGAAATGTAGTGGAGAGATAATTGAAGGGCAAAATAGATCGTAAGGATGTTTCGTCTATTACCTGTCATCTTAAATCTACTGAATGGTAAGCTTCTCGCTGCTTATATACCCTGTGCCATGGTATGTCCAGTCTATAGTAATGTCCCAGCGGCCGCCTGCCAGGTCACTTTTAGGTATGAGCAGGTATGGCAGGGATAATGAAATGGGCACATCAAAATCCAGCCCCTGGCCAGACGGCCTGTAGAGGGACACTTTCCCTTTAATATCTTTTACATCAAATCCCATTGGGAAGGTAATTATTATACCCTGTGCAGTATTTGCTACCGTTACCTTACTGGGTAAGGCGGCGGCATTTTGTTCTTTGTCTATCTTTTTTTGCAGTACGCGCTCCTGCTTGTAATATTCTTCTACAACAAGCTCGTTATCATATTTGTGGTTTGACTGAACGCTAAATACAAAAAACAGTATAAAACCCATAAATAATACAATGGCTATTACAATAGCGCTACCCCAGTTAATTTTCATAATTATCAGTTTTAGTTAAAACGCCTTGGGCCTAAAAAGTTGGTAGACTCTGTCTCTATACACCTGTTGCCTTCGTATACTTCAAGTGTTATTGTCGTTTTATCACTTTTAAGCAATGCCGGGTTTATTTCTACAAACAAGGTTCCCTGAACCATACCCTCTCTTGGCACTTTAAAATCAGGCTTACCCACCAGTTTTACCCTACCTTTTATTCCCTTTATTTCAAAGTGTACCCTGTTAAAATCAGCAGACGTTTTGTTTATTATCCTGTAGGTATATACATTACTTATTACCGCCCCTTTATGCTCAAACAGCTGCCCCGGCAGGCGCAGCACCGTAGCCTCAATATCATTACGCAAAAAGAGCATGCCTGTTAATATGCCCGTTAATATTACTAATACCGCAGTGTAACCCTTCATACGGGGAGTAAACACAAACTTCGCTTTTCTTGTTATTTCATCTTCGCTGGCATAACGTATAAGCCCTCCCGGCAACCCTACCTTATCCATTACCGTGTTGCATTCGTCTATACAGGCCGTACAGTTTATACACTCCAGCTGGGTACCGTTGCGTATGTCTATCCCGGTAGGGCATACGGCCACACACAGTTTACAGTCTATGCAATCTCCCTTGCCGCTCAGCAGGCGGTTTTCATTTTTAATTACCTTGCCACGCCCGGCTTCCTTTTCGCCACGCACGTGGTCATAAGCTACAATAATAGATTTATCGTCAAGCAATGCGCCCTGCAGCCTTCCGTAAGGACAGGCAATAATGCATACCTGCTCCCTGAACCACACATATATAAAATAAAATACACCCGTAAAAATAAGCAGTGCTATTAATGTGCCAATATGTTGTTCAGGGCCGTCTGTCACCATCCCTACCAGGGTATCGCTACCGGTAAGGTAGGCCAGAAATAGATTAGCGATGGCAAAAGATATAATAAAAAAAATACTCCACTTTAACAACCGTTTCCTTATTTTCTCGGCGTTCCAGGGCTGGAGGTCAAGCTTTATCTGGGCATTGCGGTCGCCATCTATAAGGTATTCTATCCTACGGAAAACGATCTCCATAAAAATGGTCTGTGGGCATATCCATCCGCAAAAAATGCGGCCAAATACCACGGTAAACAGGGCTATAAATACTACCCCTATAACCATGCACAATACAACGAGGTAAAAATCCTGCGGCCAAAACGGAAACCCAAAAACATTAAACCGGCGTTCCAGCACATTAAACAGCAGTAACTGGTTACCATTAACTTTTATAAAAGGCGCGGCAAAAAGGAACGCCAGTAACACCCAACCGGTAATTTTGCGGTAATTATACCATTTACCATTTGGCTTTTTTGGATATACCCATGCCCTTTTGCCGTCTTCATCTATAGTGCCCAGCCTGTCGCGAAATTCATCATCCGGTGTAGCGCCCATTGTGTCTATTTTGCAGGTTCTGTTTTTTTGGCCGTTTCATCCACCCATATTTCGCCCTGCGGTTCTTTAGGATTTGCCGGGTTTGAGCCTTCTAACGAAAGTATGTAACTCGCTACAACCTGAATTTCAGATGGCTTAAGGGTACCCTTCCAGGCCACCATGCCCTTGCCGTCGCGGCCACCTTTAGTAATTGTGTGAAAAATATTTTTAATCCCACCGCCTAACAGCCAGTATCTATCGGTAAGGTTAGGGCCTATAGCGCCACCGGCATCGGCCCTGTGGCAGGGTATGCAGTTTGCCTGAAATACCGCTTTGCCCGCAGCGAGATCTGCCGGCGTGGTAAGCCGGGTAACCGAACTTTCGTCAATAAGGTCTTTAGCTGTTTTTTTATATTCTTCAACCGCTATTTTAGCTTCGGCCATTTCAGTTTCAAATTCAGCAGCCTGCCCTTTACCATCAAGTATATGGTACCTTACAAGGTATACCAGGGAAAAGATTATGGTAACATAAAAAAGGTTTACCCACCACGGTGGCAATACATTGTCCAGTTCTTTAATACCATCATAATCATGGTCTAACAGTATGGTGCCTTCTTCTTCAATGGGCGTAGTGCGGATAAAAAAACCTTTTAGTTTTTTATACCATTTGCTGTCGCGGTAATCCCAGGCGTCGGCCTCAGCAAGTTGTTTTTTCTGCTCTTCGGTCAGTAGTGCATAGGTAACACGGTCTATAGCCATAACCACTACTTCTATGGCTATCTGTATAAATATGAATACTAAAAGAAACAACGATACCAGCGGATATTTTATAAATGCAGGCCTGTCGCCTGAATCTATAAAGTACTCCAGTGCCATAAACACCATGGCAAATATTACAGGAACCCTTACATATACGGGAATGATTTTTTTCATTGTACTGTATTGTTAAATGAATAAGTTGGTCTCATCTTCATTGCTGTCAGAAAATGGCATTTTGCTCATTTCGTTTATCTTTTCCTTCTTGTAGGTATAGGTCCAGGTATACAGCGCCACAAAAAACAGAAAGAATATTAGCAATGATAGTATAGGGTATATGGCTACCCCGTCTATGGTGTCAAGGTTTTGTTTAAAAAACTTAAGCATATCTTTTATTTTTTAGTATTATCGGTTGCTTCTTTTACTTTTATATCGGTACCCAGGCGCTGCAGGTAGGCAATAAGGGCAACAATTTCGCGGTCATGCATGGCGGTAAACGTTGTACCTGCGGCCGCTGCCTGCCTCATGCTTTGTTCATAGCTTTTTACAAAATCAGGGTCGGTATATAAGCTTTTTTCTATTTTCAGTGCCTGTTCTTTTATAGACTGTGGCGCATTGGCAATATCTTCTTTACTGTACGGTACACCCAGTGCCGCCATAACTTCCATCTTTTTCTTAGTATCTTCATAGTGAGCCGGAGTATTGTCAAACAGCCATTTATATGAAGGCATAATAGAACCCGGCGATACACTCTGCGGATCCCACATGTGGTTAAAGTGCCAGCTGTCGCTATACTTGCTGCCTATCCGCATCAGGTCTGGCCCGGTGCGCTTAGAGCCCCAAAGGAATGGGTGGTCATATACATATTCACCTGATTTAGAGTATTCGCCATAGCGCTCTACCTCACTGCGGAAGGGGCGTATCATCTGGGTATGGCAGCCCACGCAGCCTTCGCGTATATACAAGTCCCGTCCTTCAAGCTCAAGGGGAGTATAGGGCTTTACGGTAGATATAGTAGGTATGTTGCTCTTAACCATAAGGGTAGGCACTATTTGTATAATACCACCTATAAGCACCGCAATAGTTGCCAGTATAGTAAGTTGTATGGGCCTGCGCTCCAGCCACGGGTGGAATTTTTCGCCCTTAAGCCTTTTAGTGCTGATGCGTTGTAGCGCCGGCGCCTGTGCCAGCTCATCTTCAACTTTCTGGCCCTGGCGGATGGTTTGTATAATGTTGTATACCAGCACAGACATACCTATCAGGTATAGCGTTCCGCCTATGGCGCGCATCCAGTACATGGGCATTATCTCTTTTACCGTTTCCAGGAAGTTTCCATACTTAAGCGTACCGTCCGGGTTAAACTGTTTCCACATAGATGCCTGTGTAAAACCGGCAACATACATGGGCAGGGTGTACATAATGATTCCCAGCGTGCCTATCCAGAAATGGAAGTTGGCTAACTTTGTAGAGAACAGGGTAGTCTTGGTCATCCTGGGTATTAGCCAGTAAATCATGCCAAAGGTTAAAAAGCCGTTCCATGCCAGTGCGCCCACGTGCACGTGCGCCACAATCCAGTCGGTAAAGTGGGCAATTGCGTTTACATTTTTAAGCGCGAGCATAGGGCCCTCAAACGTTGCCATACCATAGCCGGTAATGGCAACCACAAAAAATTTGAGAACCGGTTCTGTCCGCACCTTATCCCATGCGCCGCGCAGAGTAAGCAGGCCGTTTATCATACCGCCCCATGATGGCGCGATAAGCATGATAGAAAATACCACGCCAAGGTTTTGCGCCCAGTCGGGCAACGCGGTATATAATAAGTGGTGGGGTCCCGCCCATATATAAATGAATATTAAACTCCAAAAGTGTATGATAGACAGCCTGTATGAATATACCGGGCGGTTAGCGGCCTTGGGTACAAAATAGTACATAAGCCCTAAAAACGGCGTGGTTAAGAAGAAGGCCACCGCATTATGGCCGTACCACCACTGCACCAGCGCATCCTGTACCCCGGCATAGGCAGAGTAGCTTTTCATGGCGCTTACCGGAAGGGCCAGGCTGTTAAATATATGCAGTATGGCCACTGTAATAAATGTGGCCAGATAAAACCATATGGCTACATACAGGTGGCGCTCCCTCCGTTTTAAAATGGTGCCTATCAGGTTGATGCCAAAAACCACCCATACCAATGCTATGGCTATGTCTATGGGCCACTCCAGCTCGGCATACTCTTTTGATGAAGTGTAGCCCAGAGGCAGCGATATGGCGGCGGCAACTATAATAAGCTGCCAGCACCAAAAGTTGATGTTGCTGAGCACATCGCTAAACATACGGGCCTTAAGCAGACGCTGCATTGAGTAATATATACCCGCAAAAGTAGCATTGCCCACGAAAGCAAAAATTACCGCATTAGTATGCAATGGCCTGAGCCTGCCGTAGCTAAGCCAAGAAATACCATCGGTCAAGCCCGGCAAAAGGTACATACAGGCTATTACCAGCCCTACAAGCATTCCTACAGCACCCCACAATATGGTTGCATACAGAAACTTTTTTACTATTTTATTATCGTAATAAAATTGTTGCATCTCCATGGTTAGTCCTTGTTAGATTTTGTATCGTTTTGTTTGGTTTCGTCGTCAAAAAGCATCCTGACTGATGGTGTATAATCATCGTCAAACTGACCTTGTTTTACAGCTTTTATAAAGGCGTATAAAAACAGCAGCGCAACGATGATACTAATGGTGATTAATAAATAAATAACGCTCATACTTCTTAAATTTATGTTAACAAATTTAGGTTTGGCAGTGTAGATAAAATATGATATTTGTCATGGTTAAGAACTATTTTAAGCAGTTGAACTACTTAGTTCAGGAGGCTTCCACCAGCTCAGGCCGCTCAGCAGCCAAGCGGCTCAGTAGCTCCTTCTCGAAAAATAATTACTCATAAGCGTTACAAAACTTATAATTGTAACTGTACTTAACGGCATGATAATAGCCGCCACAAGAGGCTCAAGTTTTCCGGTAACGGCAAACGACAGGCCCACCACATTATACAGCAGCGAGAGCGTGAAGCTCATCTTGATGGTGCGGATTGTATTTTTAGAGAACCTGAGGAACCAGCCCAGCTTTTTAAATTGTGAGGCATCCAGTATACCGTCGCAGGCCGGTGAAAATACATTTATGTCCTCTGATATGGATATGCCTACATTGCTTTGCGCCAGCGCACCTGCATCGTTAAGGCCATCGCCCACCATCATCACGTTTTTACCCTGTTGTTGCAATTTTTCAATAAACGCCAGTTTTTGTTCGGGTTTCTGGTTAAAAACAAGCTCGGTACCCGGCGGCACTATGCTTTGCAATAGTGTACGCTCGCCCTCATTATCGCCTGAAAGTATTTTTATTGTGTAGCTTCTGCTTATTTGGGCAAACAGGGCAGCAAGGCCTTCCCTGTACTGGTTATTAAAAATATACCTGCCCAGGTAATTGCGGTTTATGGTTATGTATACACTGGTGTGCAATGTGGTATCAGGAGTCTCCCCTACAAAGACAGCCGACCCTATTTTTATGCTGAACCCATCTATAACGCCCTGTAGGCCTTTGCCCGAAATTTCTTTAAAATCATCTACAGGCAGCAGCGCAGCATCGGGTAAAAAATCATATAGCCGCCTGCTCAGCGGGTGGTTAGAGCCCCGCAGCAACGACTTTATAAAGGACATTTGCTTACTGTCTATCGGCATACCTTCATAGTCAATTTCTGATTTTTTGTTAGTTGTAATCGTGCCTGTTTTATCAAAAACTATGGTGTCTACCTTAGCCATCTGTTCTATAACCGTGGCGTTTTTAAGGTACAGCTTACGTTTGCCCATTATTCGCAGTACATTGCCCAGTGTAAAAGGCGCGCTTAGGGCAAGGGCACATGGGCATGCTACTATCAGCACCGCCGTAAACACATTAAAAGCCGTTGTAACATCTATAAATACCCAGATGACGAACGATACCAGGGCTACCAGTAACAGCAATGGTGTAAAGTAGCGGCTTATTGTATCGGTAAGGGTCTTGTAGCCGCGGGCAGCTTTTTTGGCAAATACTTCATTGCTCCACAACTGGGTAAGATAACTTTGCGATACAGTGTTCAGCACTTCCATCTCTGCTACACTGCCCATTTGCCGCCCGCCCGCATATATTTTATCGCCCTCCTTTTTTGTTATCGGCTCGGCTTCCCCGGTTACAAAACTGTAGTCTATACTGCTGCTTCCGCTTATTAATATGCCGTCTACAGGAATAAGTTCGCTATTGCGGATAAGCAGCCTGTCGCCTGCCACTACATCATACACAGGGACAGCAACCTCAGTACCGCCTGTGATTTTTGTAACCGCTATCGGGAAATATGATTTAAAGTCCCTCTCAAACGACAGGAAATTGTAGGTTTTTTGCTGAAATAGCTTACCCAGCAACATGAAGAATACCAGGCCGGTAAGACTATCAAAAAACCCCTGCCCGTAGCCAAAAACAATATCTGCAGTGCTGCGCACAAACATTACCACTATACCCAGTGCTATAGGAATGTCTATGGTAAGCAGCCCTGCCCGTATGCTTTTAAATGCCGATACATAATATCCACTGGCCGAATATAAAAAAGACGGCAGCGCAAGGGCAAAAACCAGCCAACGGAAGAAACCACGGTAGTTATTTAGCCAAAAATCGTTCTCCTCAAAATATTCCGGGAACGAAAGGAGCATAATGTTGCCAAAGCAAAAAAAGGCCACCCCAAGCTTGTAAAGTAACGAACGGTCGGCCGGTTTTTTCGTGTTGTTATAATTATCAAGGCTTATATAGGGCTCATAACCAATGGAACTTATCAACAGTACTACCTCCTTAAGCGAAACCACATCGGGATTGAAAATAATGCGGACTTTTTTTTCATGGAAGTTAACCTGCGAACTAACTATACCGCCATTAAGCCTGTTGAGGTTCTCTAATATCCAAACACAACTGCTGCAATGGATGTGAGGGACATAAAGGGATACAATGTGCGTACCTTGTTCGTTAAAATCAAGAAGGCGGTTTGCAATATCGGCATTATCCAAAAAGTCAAATTTTCTGCCGCTGTAAGCGGGGGTGCTGCCCGGAGACTTCTCAAAACTATAGTAATCAGTTAATCCGTTACGGCTGAAAATTTCATATACAGTTTTGCAGCCACTACAGCAAAAAATTTTCTCATCAAAGGTTATCTCCTGCTTTTTTTCTACGCCTAACCCGCAGTGAAAACAATATTGTGTGCTCATACGCTACTCATTTACCTGGTACAAAATTGGCACCGGTACAAAAAATAAACTATGATATTTATCATACAAAGTTGTAAATTTGCTGTACAATAAGGTATAACAATGAGCAAGTGTGAACAATGCATAGTAAGGGAATTCAGTTCGTTAAAAGCACTGAATAAAGATGAGTTGCTCAGGATAGCCGACTGTAAATCATCGTATACTATTAAAAAAGGTGAGCCCATTTTTACCGAAGGCGAAAATGTGAACGGCATTTTTTGTATAAAGGATGGTATATGCAAGCTTACCAAACTTAGCGCTAACGGCAATGACCAGGTAATAAAGCTTATTACGAAAGGCGAACTGCTGGGCCAGCGGTCCATGATTAGCGAAGAACCTGTAAACCTTAGCGCCATTGCGCTGGAAGATATGGAGGTGTGTTTTATACCTAAAGCGGAAATAATGGGGTTCTTTAACCAAAACAACAAATTTTCTATGGACGTTATGAAATCCATTTGTGGCGACCTTAGAGAAGCCGATGACCACCTTGTTGCAATGGCACAAAAATCGGTAAGGCAACGCCTGGCAGAAACGCTGCTGTACCTTAATGATACCTTTGGCACCAATAGCGATAACAGCCTTAAAGTAAAGCTCTCCCGCGAAGAGCTTGCCGGTATGGTAGGCACGGCCACCGAGAGCTGCATCCGGTTACTGTCTGAATTTAATAAGCTGGGGGTAATAGCACTATCCGGCAAAAAAATTACGATTTTGGATGCCGTTAAGTTATCAAGGCTCATTAATTAAAAGGGTTAGCCACAAATACAGTTAGTTATAATTTAGCTTTGGGCAGTACTGTAGCTGTAGCTGACAATTTAAACCAAAACCTGCTCAGGCAGGATAATGCTTTCTAATGCATCTTTATAATATTCCAGCTTATCCAGGATATCTTGCCTGCCTTTTTCAAAAAAATTGTTGTTAGCAAAAAGGTTGTTATAATACGCAATTCCTTCAAACAGGTTGGCCCTAAATGCAGCCCATTTTTTTAACCGGGCTTTACTAATTTCCTGTGCCGTATCATTTACTTCTTTTGCAAAATAATCAACATACAACTGTAATTCTTTTATGAAAAGGTTCGGCCGGTAACCCTTTGCTAAAACAGACGTATATCCATATATATGCCGCACCATATCTTTAAGCGAAACCTCTTTATCAAAATAGGCCAGGTTAGGCCCGGGGCAAATTACCACACCCTGAGCTTCGCCTTTTATGGGTATTTCATTTTCCAGGTAAGCCGTATTGGCAAGGCCTACGCACAGGCATGATTTTACCGTTATGGCTTCCTGCTTTTGTTTAAATTCCTGAGCACTTATACTGTCTCTATAAAGCTCGAGTTCGCCCAGTTTTAGCTGCTGGTATTTGCGTGATGCGGTACAAATACCCTGGTCATCATATTCAGTGCTTAGTGCCAAAAGCTTTTTAGGGCAGGAGCTGCCGGCTTTGTTATGGGCAATACGCGAGTTTTTAATGTGCTCGTTTGTGGTACCTGTAACGGTGTTAAATGGTATGCCCAATGGCGAAATTGCACTTCGGTAAAAATGCGCTTCGGTAGCAGTTGCCAACAGGGTACGGGTTACCGCATCGGTAGCGGTAGCCTGTGGCACCAGCAAAAAAGGCGAGCCCCAGCCCACCGCATCTGTATTATATTGCTGTAGCAAAAACTCATGCTCCCCGGCGGTGCCTACCCCACCCTGTACTGTAATTTTAACCGTTAAAGGCTTCTCAGGGAAAGGCATTTCTTTTAACGTAAGCGCTTTAACCATCAGTTGATGTGTAGTAGTTACAAGTTCGGCCTTACGGTGTTTAAACTCCTCCAGTATTGGCCCAAGCAGCAGGCCATCGGTAGCAAAGGCATGCCCGCCACAGTTAAGGCCCGATTCTATACGGTACTCGCTTACCCAAACGCCTTTTTTTGCCAAGAAACTTCCCTGTACCAAAGCTGACCTGAAATCGCTTACCTTGAGTGTTACCTTTTTTTTAAGCTGGCTGTTTGTGTCCGGCAAAAAGTCACTGAACTCGCCAATATAGTTGTATAAAGAAGGGTTCATGCCTGCCGAGAGTACTAATGAGGAACTGAGGTTGCTGTTTGCAAAACCGCGAAGGGCGGCATGGGCATCGTTAAACTCGGCAGGCAGGGCACTGTTTTTAGCATAATTAGCCCTGTCTACCTTAGTCATTATATTTACATCTATAGCACCGGGATGCAGGTGCTTTGCTACAAAACTGCGTATTTCTCCCGCCTTGTCAAAAGGGCTTGCAGCATAAAATTGCAGTGCCTGTTTAACTGCTGAAGCCTGTGGCAGCATGGCTATAAAATCATATAACGCCTGCCTGTTTGTAGCCAGTTCGTTACAAAATTCCCTGTATTTCCGCTTTACGATATTATCTACTAAATTGAGGTAAGAGGTTATACGCTCTGCCCGGTAGTCATGCATTTTTTTAGTAACTTCCCTGTAAGGGAGGCCAAATTTTTTGCTGTAAAACGCATTCATCTTTTCCATAAGTTCGTCATCTACGATAGAAATGACAGAGTCAATGCCGTAGTGTGCCACTCGGATAGGGCTGTCTATAGTGTACGCAAGTCCCATTACGGGGATATGAAATGTGTGCAGGGGTTCAGGTGGCGTCATAGTGCAAAATTTATCTGCAAATATTAAATATATGAGGGTATTAAAAACTGATAAATATCATGTAATTACTTTTTTTAAATCAAAGAGTGTATGCAGGGCTTTATGAAGTTTAAATGGTTTCCAAACAAAAAGGCCGGCATGAAATCATACCGGCCCCCAATTAACATAAACCAACCAAAATCCAAAATTGATGTGCTGCTTTTAACAAGCAGTACGCTTTTATACTTTTTATTTCTTACACTATTTTTTTATAAATGGTAATATATTATATTCTTTACCGTCACTTATTTTAATATAATACATACCCTGAGAGAGGCCGCTTATATCAATAGTGGGCTGACTTGTTATTTCAGAACTTTCAATTACCTGGCCCAGGCTGTTAAAAATGGTATAAGCATCAGGCGAAAGGCTTTTAGGTATATTGATAGTAATAGCAGTAGCCGACGGTACCGGATATAATGTTATACCCTGCAAACCGGGCACCTCATGGCTGGCAAGTGCGAGGTTAGCCGCGAACGATATTGAGTCGCTGTCTCCAAAAGCGCCGCCCTGCCCTATAATATTTTCGCCGGCTGACAGATGGTAATACCCCTGGCCAAACATCCCTACAAGGCCGTTGCCGCCGCCGTCTTCTATCGTAAAGGTGTAGCACTGGTTAGCTGCGAGGGCTACTGTAGACGTATGCACCGGCGTTTCGGCATTAGGATTCATAATGTCCTGGTATGGGCCGCCGGATGCCACTACTGCGCCTGATGAGTTAGTAAGCTCCCAAGTTGTTTCGCTGCCAAAAACATCCTGCTTTACATCAATAGTAACCTCCGTAATATCAAGGTTAAGCGCTATTTTAAACGCATACGACCTGATGTTGTTAAAATTGCTTTCATCAGCGCCACCGTTAACAGTGGCTAACGCTGCATGCAATACGTGCGGGCCCGGTGCAGCGCTTAAAACCGGCAAGGTTATACTGCTGTCCTGCCCATGCTGCAGGGTGCCGGTCCAGTTGTATGCTACGGCAGGCTGGTTGTCTATATAATAGTTTATGGTAGCCGAAGTTAGTGGCTGCGTGCCCGCATTAAACAACCGCAATGCCGGTGCAAACGTGTTGCTACAGGTTACAACCTCAACGTCATCTATATGCAACGAGCCGTCATTTTGATGCTCTTCTGCCGGTGTACACGCCATAGATGTGGTTAACGAGGCACGCCTTGGCGAATTTTCCAGCACTGCCATAATCCTGTATTTCTGGTCGGTGGTAAAAATGTTCATACAGCCCTCACTGGAGTAGTCCATATAATTTTCTACCATATCAAGCCCAGGGCTGTCCGGGCATGTATCTTGTCCGTCGGGGCAGGTTCCTTCGGTAGCCGATGCGGCTTCGGGCGTGTCGGCACAAAAGTCATCCATAGTACAGTCGCCGTCGCCCCAAATATGCCTTAAGCCAAAAAAGTGGCCTATTTCATGCGATGCCGTACGCCCCCTTACATCAGCAGAATCATACGTGCCCTGTGGATATATTTCAGGGCTTCCAAAATATTTATGGCCTATAACCACACCGCTCAGGCCCGCAACATCCTGCTCGCCATCCATGCCTTCAAGGCCGGAGGCCGAAGGAAATTGCGCATACCCTTTTATCCCGGGCATCTGCATGCCAAAAATTTCAAAAGTAATATCACTTACTACCCATATATTCATGTAGATATTGGGGTCCCATTGCGTTTGTGGCTTTAAAGTTTGTTCTATAGTGTTTACATCCCATGATGTATTACTAAAGTTATGGCGCACTATACCGCTTGTGGCGATACCATCAGGATCACGCTGGGCGAGGCAGAACCTTACCCCTGTATCTGCACCCACAGGATTTTCATTAAAGCCCGGTGTACCGGCCATTTTGCCGTAATCCTGGTTCAATACGGTAATTTGCGACAGTACCTGGGCATCGCTAATGTTTTCTCCGGATCCTACGGCGTCGCCATTATGGATAACATGTACCACCACCGGAATCGAAAAAATATCATTTGTGTTTTGTGCTGACCTTTTTGTGTTACGGTTTTTTATCGCGGCTACCTTAGGGGCAAGCCAGGTTTCAAAACCCTCGGTAGTGGCACGCCCCTGATGATTTTTTTGCAATATTGCCTCATACTCTGATGTGCCGCAAAAAACTGTTTTCTTTGCGCTCTTCGCCTCCTGGCCAAAGTTCTTTAAGGGCAGCCCTATTATGCATGCTGCCCATAATAATTGTACTACTCTCTTTCTCATGGGGATAATTTATTGTTCGTTTTATATGTTGCTGCACTTTTTAATTTATAATGGTTTTTTTGGCTTGTAGGCCAACCTATTTTAAGGTAATTGCTTATGCATTGTGACAAAAAAAAAGGACGTAGCATCCCGCCGGGCTACAAAAAGATGTAGCCCTTAAGGAGCACACACTGCAATAAAACTTAGTTAGTTACCTTTTAGTTGAGTATTATTTTCTCGGTTTTAGTAGCATTGCTATCGCTAATGCGGGCTATATAAAGGCCTTTTTGCAACGAAGAAAGGTTTATAGGAGTACCTTGTTCTATGCCCGTGCCGGTATATACTATTTTACCTGATATATCTGTTATAACTATAGCCGCCCTTTCAATACCTGCAAAAGTTATGATACCTTTTGAAGGATTTGGGAAAAGCGAAAACTGTTGCACCTGCTGGTTAGGGGCAGCAAGCAGGCCGGTTGATTTAAAGGCAGATGGCGTTATAAGCTCGTCCTTAAACCTTCCTGATTTATCAAATATAATTTCGCTGCCAGACATTATTTTCATACCTGTAGGTTCGTTACTTCCAGTCCATCCGTCACCCCAGGCATCGTACATTTCAACTGTGTAACAGTCAGATGTGTTTCCCGGCAGCTGTATTTCATGTGTTTTGGTAACATTGGCGTCAGGGCCTCCGTAGCCAAAATCGTCTTCGGTGCCCACAATATATGGCCCACCCGTTGCCACAACGGTACCTTCGCTATCTTTTATAGCCCACGAAATATCGCCGGGATAAAAATCAGTTTTTACCAGTACTGTAATATTATTATCAGATTCAGGCGCCAGGCCCAATGAAAAAGAGGTTGTTGTAGCTGTAGCATTTAATGGTACGCTACTGTTAATAGATGCAACCTTAACGGTATAATCCTGGCCTGTTGCTATGGCAACGGGGTCAAAAGTTATTTCTTCCTCACTAAATGTACTTACGCTCCCGGTAAAGTTTTTGGTAGCCACCACTGTTTCTCCATCCAAAAGGTTTAGCGTAGCTGCCGTAAGGGTTTCGGTACCATAGTTTGTAAGATGTACAACCGGTGCAGCCTGGCCCTCCTCACACAATAAAAAATCATCAACTTTGGGGCGGGCATTTTTTTGTATACCCTGGGAGGTGCCACAACCTTCTGAAACTACATCTATAAGGTCCTGTGCGTCAGACGGGGTGAGTTCCGTTACAACACCGGTAGGGCATATCATAAAAACAGCAGGGAAGTACAGGTCTTCAAATAGATCCGCTACTTCATGGTCGTTTATAACCGGGTAAGGAGTGCCTTCTACCCAGTTGCCCTGTGTATAATTTTCCGGGCAGTCGCCAAACAGGCAGTTAACACCCGTGTCGCTGTCTCCTTCAATAAAAAGGATTACTACTTCGCCCGTGCCCCCCTGGCCCAGCGAATAGTGAAGCCCCTTAAACGTACCGCTGTTATGCAGGTTCCAGCACGGGCCACACCAGGTGGCCGAAATGTCTAAAACAACTGTTTTACCCTGGGCAAGGTAATTTGATAGCGTATGGGTAACGCCAAAAACATCGGTTACAGTAAAATCGGGCGCAATCTCGCCGTCTTCAATTTGCGCATGGGTGGTAAGCATGGTTAAAAAACATGCTGCTGCGAATAATAGTTTCTTCATATTAGTATTAATTTTCATGTTAATCAATTGATTTTTATAAATAAAAAAAGCAATAAGTATCCTGCCGGAACCCCAACTGCTGGGGCCCGCGCATTATTTCCAATATGTTTTTATCTTAGTTTTTAGTCAGGGTAAGATACCGTTCTGGTTCGGTGCCGGTACTGTCTATATGAAGTACAATTTCAGTATCTGTAAGGCCTGTTACCGTCCAGGCCTGCATGGGTCCGATAGCAGCCAAAGCAGGATCTATAAATGCCAGCCCTAACTTTGTTTGACCATCAATTTCGTTTACAGCCCATATGCCAAAACTCGGAGTGCCAGCATTCACCGCTATAGTATTATCATTTGCAAAAGTAAAACCATAGCCTTGGTAATCAGAAGTTTGATCTGTAATGCTAAAATAGTACGATACATACCATGTATCCTGCACAAGCACCTCCTCTAAAACCACCGGTGGGGATACAGCACTACCACATTGAGGGGCGTACATATCTATTTGTTGTTCAAGCGCCTGGTTATCGGCTGCTGCTACTGCACCGGCATCGGGAACATTAAATACTACCGGATAATCAAACACCACGGCATCATAGGTTTCAAGGGTGTTTAAAAAACCGTAGAGGGCTTCCTTAGTACTTATATCAAACGATTCGGCAAGCTGGTAACTACTGTTATACGTTTTAATACCCACCGGATAGGTAAAATCCATACACGATAGCTCTGTAGATTCAGTACAGTTGCTAACCGCCGCATCAAACTGTGCCTGTGTGTTTAGGGTGGCCTCAGTATAGTCCGCATAGGTTACCGTTACTGGAAACTGCAGGGTAACCACATCGGCATTACTGCCGTTTGCATTCAGTATGCTATATACTTCGGCATAATCCGCCTCAGAGGTTAGGTTTACCTGCTGCCCGTTAGCCACCACCGTATATGGAAACTGCACTGCAAAACAACCGGAACCATCTATAAAATTATCTACTGTGGTGGGGCTTTGCAGCACCCTAAGCAATTTGCCTTTGAGTGCTGAATTAGTTACAAGATTATCCTGGGGCACATTGCTTACAGCCGTCTCTTCGGTTTCGCAGGACAGGGTTAAAAAGCATGTGGCGATTAAAATTAGCAGTCGTTTCATTAAAATGGGACTTTATGACTAAGAGACAAAAAAAAATGACACTACCCTACCATCCATCGTATTTTTTTTTAACTTCACGCCGAAATTAATGCACATTATCTATGAAAAAGCCTGAAATACAAGACATTTGCAATAAGCTCATCTTTTCGGCTTTTTTTAAGGCACAGGCGCAAACGCTCCGCAATTACATCTACTATAAGTTTGGTGATAAGGATTTGGCCGAAGATATTACCCAGGATGCCTTTATAAAATTATGGCAACACTGTGCTGAGGTGCGCAACCCAAAATCGTTTGTTTATACGGTTGCAAAAAATAACGCGCTAAACCACACTGCCTATAAAAAAGTGGTTTTAAACTATGCTGCAAATAATGCTTCTACAGCTTTAGACAACCAAAACCCGGAATACCTGCTTGAAGAAAAAGAATTCCGCCGGAAGTTTGATGCTGCAATCGCCTCACTAACTGAGGCACAGCGCACAGCATTACTACTTAACAGGGTAGAGGGAAAAAAATATAAGGAAATTGCCGAAATGCTGGGTATTAGTGTAAAAGCGGTAGAAAAGCGCATACACGGGGCATTAATAGCAATGAGTGAAAAAATAGAAAATTTCAGGTAGGGTTTAAGCCTACATCTTTGTCAAATTAAAAACGCATACTTATGAACGATGATACCCAACTTGCACGCTGGCTTGCCGGTGAACTGGACGGCCCGGAACTGGAGGAACTTAAAAAGTCGCCCCGGTATGCAACACTTATGCGCATTAAAGAGAATTTCGAGCAGATAGAGCAGCCACTATTAGACGGCGATGCTATGATGGAAAGCATATTTAAAAATCCTAAAAAGGCACCAAAAGTTGTTCCGCTATACCAGAAAGCCTGGTTTAGGGGCATAGCTGCAACTATACTGCTATTGGTTAGCCTGGGTGTTTATTTTACGCTTCCAAAAACAGTTAGCGCACCTTATGGCAAAACCCTTGCCTTTACCCTGCCGGACAATTCGGAAGTACTTCTTAATGCAGGTTCAAAATCGGGCTACAGCAGCTTTAATTGGGATAACAGCCGCAACATTGAGCTTGAGGGAGAGGCATATTTTGAGGTAGCCAAAGGAAAAAATTTTACGGTAACTACTTCCTTAGGCACGGTAACTGTATTAGGCACGCATTTTAATGTAAAAGCGCGGGAAAACCGACTTGATGTAGTGTGTTATGAAGGAAAGGTTAAGGTTACCTATAATGGAAAATCGACAATACTTACACCGCACATGGCGCTTACTGTAGAAGATGGCCAAATGGCCGGAGGCATAACGCAGGTGACCGAAAATAATCCTTCGTGGACTGGAAATACGCTTAGCTTTAGCAATGAAAAACTGCCTGCCGTACTTGCCGAAATAGAGCGCAGGTATGATGTGGATATACAAACTGATTATACAACCGCGCGCACGTTTTCGGGTGTGCTGCCGGCAAATGATATAGATGGGGCATTAAAGGCCCTGTCCCGCTTATACCATCTTAAAATTCAGGAACAAGGAACTATAATCCTGCTGAAAGCTGTTGATGCCAAAAGGTAAACTATTTACACTGCTCATCTTCTTTCTTCCCTTATATTGTATAGCGCAAACTAACGGGAATGTACCTTTAACGGCTATACTCAGGCACATTACAAAAGCTTATAATGTAAAAATAAGCTATATAGATGATGAGATTGCCCTCTATAGTCTCGCCCCACCCGATAACGATATATCCCTTGAGGCGGCTTTTGGATACATCGAAAAAAAAACAAGGTTAAGGTTTGAGGCGGTAAGTCCGGGCTACTATGTAGCCTATAACGATATAAGCGCCCAAAAACCCCTTTGCGGGCATATAATTAACCCTGGCACCGGAACTGCCATACCAAATGCCCTTGTAGCTCTATCCGGTACAGCAATAAAGGTAAGTACTGATGAAAAAGGTTATTTCAGCCTGCCCCCTGTTACCGGAAAAATTAGCATAAGCCATGTGGGTTACCGTACGGCAGAAATTGATGCAGTAGCATTATATGTACCCCCATGCCCTGTATTTTACATGGAACAACTGCCTATACAACTGCAGGAGGTGCTGGCACAGCGCTACCTGGCCAGCGGCATATCAAAAAAAAACGGCGGGCAGCTGGTAATAAAGCCTCAGAAATTTGGCATTTTACCCGGCATGACCGAACCCGATGTACTGCAAACCATGCAGCAGCTGCCGGGCGTTATAAGTGCAGACGAAACAGTATCTAACATTAATGTGCGTGGCGGTACCCACGACCAGAACCTTTTTTTATGGAACGGCATCCGCATGTTCCAGACGAGCCATTTTTTTGGGCTTATATCGGCTTTTAACCCCCTCCCTGCTACTACCATATCCATTTATAAAAACGGAAGCCCCGCTGTATATGGCGAAAGCGTTTCTTCGCTCATAGATATTTCTACCCATACCCAGCCGCAGGATAGTGCCTATAGCGCCTTTGCGGCCGATATGCTTACAGTTAATGCCGTTTCGCATGTAAGGCTATCGCCAAAAGGCAGGCTACAGGTGGCGGCCCGGAGGAGCTTTACCGATGCCTTAACTACGCCCACTTATAAAAGCTATCGCGAAAGGATATTTCAAAATACCACCATTACCGATGTACTGCAAAATGAGGGCGTACCCATACAAACCCGTGAGAAATTTTATTTTTATGACCTGTCTTTTTCCTACAGCCATGCGATAAATAAAAAACATACCTTCCTTATCGACGGTATAGGTATAGCGAACAGCCTCAGCATTTTGCAGGCTAACGCCTCTGCACGCCGTTATGACAGCCTTTTACAGCGCAGCCTGGGGGGCAGTGCGGCTATGGTGTCAAAGTGGGGTGCGAAAACCACATCTGAAATGCAGGTGTACGCCTCTGTTTATGATGTAAACGCCAGTAACGAATCTATTGAAAATGAGCAGATAACCCACCAGGGCAACACCATATTTGATAAAGGGGCACGGTTTAAATATGGCTATGATCTTTTACCGGAGCTTGATTTTAGTGCCGGATACCAGTATAATGAAATAAGCGTTAAAAATTTTGATGAGGTAAACATCCCTGCCTATTCTAAAAACGAAAAGGTGGTTTCAAGGTCGCATGCCTTTAACGGAGAGGTAAATTATAGCTCAAAAAAAGGGAGTTCAAAATTATATGCCGGGCTACGGGGAACCTATTTTGATAAGTACACCGTGTTTTTATTGGAACCAAGGGTTGTATTTACTCAAAAGCTCTACAATGCTGTAAAACTGGAAGTGTCGGCAGAGCGAAAGAGCCAGACGGTTTCGCAGGTTATCGATTTACAACAGGATTTTTTAGGAATAGAAAAACGCCGTTGGGTACTGTCAAACGATAATGACATACCAATACAAAAAAGTAAACAGGCGGCAGTGGGGCTTAACTATTCGGAAAATGGGTGGTATTGTGCTGTAGAAGGCTTTTATAAAAAAATAAGCGGCATTGCCAGCAATAGCCAGGGGTTTCAAAACCAGTTTGAATTTACCGAAAGCACCGGATACTACACCGTTACGGGGCTTGAATTTCTTTTGCAGAAAAGATTCGGCAGCTTTTACACCTGGGCTTCTTACAGTTATAATGATAACCACTATTATTTTTACGGTTTTGTACCCCCAGGCTTCAGTAACAATTTTGCTATACCGCATGCCGTTACCGCCGCCGGCACGTATGAATGGAACAACCTGCGTGCCGCCCTGGGGGCAAAGTGGCGCAGCGGTACACCGTTTACCACTCCGGTATCGTATTTTATAGACCCGGATAACCCTGCCAATTCACATATAACCTATAGCAGCCCCAATAACAGCCGCCTTGAGGATAATGTGCAGGTAAACTTTTCACTTTCAAAAACCTGGCACTTAAACAGCCGCTCGCTTTTTACGGCAAGCTGTTCGATACTCAATTTACTGAATACCAAAAACGGCATTAACCGCTACTACCGCATTAATAAAAGCAACAACAATATAGAAAGTGTAGATACTTATGGGCTAAAAAGGACACCGAATGTGAGTGTTAAGCTAGTGTTTTAATACGTTAGTAAAACCTTTAAAGCTTATCCAGCCGCTCTGCCGCACTAATAAGCACATCGTCTGTTTTTGCAAAGCAAAAGCGAATCAGCCGGTCGTCATGCCGGTCAGAATACATCCGCGATACCGGTATTGCCGCAACGCCATACTCTTTAACCAGCCGTTCACAAAAAGCAAAGTCGCCTTCATCTGAGATTGCCGAATAATCAAACAACTGGAAGTAGGAGCCCCTGCATTGTAGCGGGATAAGCCTGGTCTTGCCCATAGCCTGAAGGAATACATCCCTCTTTTTTTGATAAAATTCGGGTAGGTTAAGGTAACTGTCATTTTGGGCAAGATACAGCGCAATGGCCTTTTGCAACGGGTGGCTGGCGCTGAAAACTGTGTTTTGGTGCACCTTTCGAAGTTCATTGGTAAGCTGTTGGGGCGCTATGGCATAGCCTATACGCCAACCGGTTATGTGCAGGGTTTTACCAAAAGAGAATACCGATATTGTTCGTTCCCTAAGCTCCGGGTAAATAAGCGGGCTTTGGTGCACGGCGCCATCAAAAACCATGTGTTCATATACTTCATCGCTCAGGATTATAATGTCAGTACCTTTAACCAGCCCTGCAAGTGCATCCATATCCTCCTTATTCATAAGGGAACCGGTGGGGTTATTAGGGCTGCTTATGCATATCATAAGGGTTTTAGGCGTAATGTAGTTCGCAAATTCCTGCCAGTTTATTTTAAATTCGGGCGCTTTCATTTTGTATACAACCACCTTTCCGCCGGCAACATCTATGGACGGGCGGTAGCAATCATACCCCGGCTCAATAATAATTACCTCGTCGCCTGGCCACACAAAAGCGGCAATCGCAGTAAATATCATTTCGGTAGCGCCACAACCTATAGTAACCTCGCTATCAGGGTTCACGCTTATCCCAAAGCATTTAAGCGCCTTACGGGCAATTTCTTCACGCAGCGCAGGCAATCCGGGCATGGGCGCATACTGGCTTGTATTTTCTGCAAGGCAGCGGGCTACAAGGTCTTTAAGTTCCTGCGCCGGCTCAAAATTTGGAAACCCCTGCGACAGGTTTATGGCATTGTACTGGTTTGCCAGCCCCGACATATACGAAAATATATGCCCCTCTATATAAGGTAGTTTCGATTTAAACTTCATACTACATTTTTTTCTTTGCAGTTTCTTCTTTCAGCAAATAGGGTGCTACCGCTTCCTCCCAAATGCTGTATCCCTTCGCATTCATGTGCAGCATATCCTCCACAAAAAGTTCGGGGCGCGACTTGCCATTAGCCAGCATCGGCGTATAGACATCTACGAACACAGCATTTTTTTCCGTCGATAAAAATTTACGAATCTTGTCGTTTGCCGCTTTACATTTTTGCTGGTAGTTGTCACGCAACGGGCTTGGCTTCATGGCTATATATACAATGGGTACTTCGGGCAGTTTTGCGCGTATAGCAGTATAGAGTGAGATGGTTTTTTGCAATATTATATCGTCAGTTTTAGTGTTATCGGGGAGATCATTTTCTCCCACGTAAAGCACTATCTGTCGCGGTTTGTATTTAAACACAAGGTCGTCAACATAATGAGTTATATCGTCAGTTACGGCTCCGCCTATACCACGGTTAATAACATTATAATTGCCAAAAGCCTCCTGCAAATGCCCCCACTTGCGTATGGACGAGCTGCCCACAAAAAGTATGGGATTTTGAGCAGGCTCATAGATGTTGTCATATTTTTTTATGGTGGCTATATCCGAGTCATACTTGTGGTTTTCCTGCGCGGAACAAAGCATTGCCAGTAAGCCGAATGCTATTAAGAACCTTTTTTTCATTTTGTGTTTTGATTAATCGTAAATGTACTTAAAAATATAATATGCATTTGCCAGGGTTAAACGGCGCACTTTTTTTAACACAAATTATATTCAGATGTTTTTTTAATTAACTTTACTCCTAATTAAAATTTAAGATATTTTTAAGAGAAAATCTTTACAGTTAAATTTCAGGTATAAAACCAACCTTTATAATGGCACTGCATAACTTTTTGCTCATATTGTTTTTATCTGTTTCCTGTTGGGCACAACAAAAAGAAAACGCTAAACCGGTCTCCGGGCTTACCGGCGATGAGAAGCTCATGTACAGCATTTTAAAAGAATGTACCTTAAAACAGGCTAAAGATTCAAAGCAAGTTTATTTTTTTCCGGGGTACAATGTTAGGAACGACCGTGATTACATTACATTAAGTGTTTATTTTTATGATGCGGCTTCGCTTTACAATACTAGCCTTACTACTTATACTGCCACTTACCTTGCCACAATTCGTTTAAAAAAATATACAGAGCCTGCAAAACAGGAAGGAGGAACGGGTAGAGCTTCTTATGACTACGTTAGCAAAGACAGAGAAAGCAAGAAAAGCTTTAAACCCACATATTATCTGGTTGTAAGCGAATCTGGGGAAATAAATCCAAAATCCATTTTAGAGAAAAAAAGCGATCGACCATTTTTTAAAGACGGTAATTACACTGAAATTAAATTTGATATAAACCCTAAGGAAAATAAGGCAGACGAATCGTTATACAACATGGCGGGGCTGTCTGTAAATTTTGTAAATGACCAATATGCTGTGGTAGGCAGTAAGGGCCGTTTTGGGGTTATAGGCCCTAAAAACCAAACCCTGGTACCGTTTGATTACAATGATATAAAGTATACGCCTTTTGGGTTGCTGGCAAAAAAAGACGGCACCTATTTTTTTATCGATATAAAAAACCAACAGCTAAGCGATAGCTATAGCGAGGTAAAGTACGATTTTTGGCAGGCCATCCCGTTGTTAAAAGGCTATATGAAAGTAAAAAAAGACGGCAAGGCCACTTTTATAGACGCAAAATATAACGTGGTACATCCGTATGTATATGATGATTTAAAGCTCATATATACTACAGGTCCGCTGCTTTTCATAGGTGTCCGTAATAATAAGCAGGCCCTTATAAGCTTCCCCTCGTGGAAAGAGGTTATGTTTTTTGATAAGATTGAAAAAGTGGATGAGGAATTGTTATTCGTAGAAAATGAAGGAAAATTTGGCGTGCTCCGCAAAGACGGAAAACCGGTACTAGATATAGCGTATGATGCTATAAAACTGGAATCCTATTACACCTACCCTACACTATATTTTTCGGTAAAGCAGGGTAATAGTTATGCACTTGCACATACATCCGGGTTGCTTACCCCTTTTTTGTATGATGAATTATTGTTTTATAGTTCGCACATTCAGGTGAAAAAGGGAAATAAATACGGGTTAATAAATTACCAGGCAAAACCGCTTACAGAAATTAAGTACAACACCATAAAATACAATGAGAAACTCAAACAGTATGAAGGCACAATTAATTCTTTAGTTGAAAGAATACCCCTGGCAAAGCAATAAAATAAACCATAAACCATAAACCATAATACCTTTAAAACAATGAACAAAATTACCTCCGGTAGTAAACTACGTTACAAATTTGACAACCTTATGAGCAAGGGGCCCATGGCCATGATAGGCTTGCTCGGCCTCTTATCACTTTTAGTGGTACTCTTAGCCGGTTTTGTTATTTATCTTTTTGGCATAGGCCCGGGCGATGCCGATGCCATAGGCTTTGTAGAAGGCTCTTGGCAAAGCCTTATGCGCACGCTCGATAGCGGTACCATGGGCGGAGACGAAGGCTGGAGTTTCCGTATAGTGGCATTTTGTGTTACGCTTGGCGGTATCTTTATCATCTCAACCCTTATTGGTGTACTGAGCAGCGGTATAGAAGGCCAGCTGGAAGAAATGCGGAAGGGCCGCAGCTTTGTTATCGAAAA
Source organism: Flavobacterium sp. RHBU_24 (assembly GCF_046613695.1). Classification (NCBI taxonomy): domain Bacteria; kingdom Pseudomonadati; phylum Bacteroidota; class Flavobacteriia; order Flavobacteriales; family Flavobacteriaceae; genus Flavobacterium; species Flavobacterium sp. RHBU_24. The sequence goes on from NZ_JBKJHD010000010.1 coordinate 49,542, forward strand.
AGACCATACGCTTATACTCGGTTGGTCGTCTAAGGTATTTACCATAATTTCTGAACTGTGCATAGCCGGCGAAAACCAGAAAAAACCACGCATTGTAATTCTTGCCGATAAGGATAAGGTAGAAATGGAAGACGAAATACGCGACAAAATAGGCAAGATGAAAAATATGAAGGTTATTTGCCGCAGTGGTTCGCCTAATGACCTTACCGACCTTAATATTGCCAATCCGTATGATTCTAAGTCGATAATCATACTGGCACCCGAGGAAGGCAATGCCGATTCGCAAACCATAAAAACCATATTAGCCATTACCAATAATCCTAACCGGCGCACCGAGCCCTACCATATTGTAGCTGAAATTAAAGACAAAAAAAACCTTGAGGTGGCCCACATGGTAGGCAAGGATGAAGTAGAGCTTATACTTACCGACGATGTTATTTCGCGTATTATGGTACAAACCTCCCGCCAAAGTGGCCTGAGCATGGTATACCAGGAGCTCATGGATTTTGACGGCGCCGAAATATATTTTAACGACGAAAAACTGCTTGTAGGCAAAACCTTTGCCGAAAGCCTTTTTGCCTATGAAGATTCTACCGTATTTGGCCTGCAGTTTGCCGATGGTACCGTTAAGGTAAACCCGCCCATGGATTATGTAATACAGCCCGGTGATAAAGTTATTGCCATTACCGAAGACGACGACACACTTATTGTAAACAATAACCCACAGTACAAAATTGATGAGGGTATAATTGTAAACGGCCAGAGTGAAAAACCGGGTGTAGAACGTACTTTATTGCTTGGATGGAACCAGCGTGCACAAATCATTATACGGGAGCTTGATAACTATGTAGGCGCAGGTTCGTTTATAAAAGTGGTTTCTACCTTTGATAAATATGGCGAACAGGTAGCGGAAGTAGCGGGCGAACTGCAAAATATTACCATAGAATTTGCCCACCAGGACACTACCGGTAAAGACGTGCTCGACAACCTTGACGTTACAAGCTACAACAGCGTACAGGTACTGTGCTATAAAGATGACCTTGAAATGCAGGAGGCCGACTCCGGCACCCTGATAACATTACTGCACCTGCGCCGCATTTGCGAGGAGAAAGATGTAGACCTTAAAATTGTAAGTGAAATGCTCGACATCCGCAACCGGGACCTTGCGGAAGTAACCAAAGCAGATGATTTTATTGTTAGCGACAAACTGATAAGCCTGATGATGAGCCAGGTAAGTGAAAATAAAAAACTGATGGACGTTTTTGAAGACCTTATGGACAGCGAAGGAAGCGAAATTTACCTGAAGCCTGCATCTAATTACATAAAACCAGGTGAAACCACCACATTCTATACCCTGCTGGAAAGTGCCCGCCGCAAAGGCGAAATTGCCATAGGCTACCGGATACAGGCCGAAGCCTTTGATAGTGAAAAGGCTTATGGTGTAAAAGTAAGCCCCGTAAAAAGCGACGCGATTACCTTGAGCCCGGAAGATAAACTAATAGTTGTTGCGGAAGATTAGCAGCTACTTTAAACCGCTACAGCGAGATGCATTGAAGTAGAGAAATCCGATATTGTTCGACCCATAAAAAAAATCCTTTGCATAAAGGATTTTTTTTATTTAAAACTCAAAGCTAAAGCCTTTCTTAGTGAGTTTTTCATAAATTTTTTCGTCAAACTTATACAACTGTGCCGCCCTGTGCGATACATCTTTTTGTTTTTCATCCAAAGGCGCCAACAGCTTCATCCTTAAAAACTTGCGCCTGAAGTTAGACTTATCCATTACCGTTCCTAAAATTTCCTCATAAAGCCGCATCAGCTCAAAAAGGGTGAATTTTTCGGGCAAAAGGTTAAAGCCTATAGGCTCCTGTTTTACCCGGTGGCGCAGGTGCATAAGGCTGTAATCGAGTATACCGTTGTGGTCGTATATAAGCCTGGGTATGTCTTTTATTTTATACCACTGCGCAGCGCTTGCTGTAGAGCCTGCCTTAATATTATAATCTTCACGCTTTATCAGGGCATTATAGCCTATGGTTATAACCCGTCCTAACGGGAAACGGTCTGGCTCGCCAAAGGCTTTTAGTTGTTCCAGGTAAATATCATCAAGGCCAGTAAGTTCTGCCAGGATGCGGTGCGCGGCGGCATCGGTGCTTTCGGTTTCCTTAATCCAGCCACCCGGCAGCCCCCACTCCCCTTTACGTATACCTTCACCGTGCTGTACAAGCAAAACTTCCAGGCTGCCTTCGTCAAAACCAAACACTACACAGTCTATGGTTATTGCATTTATTACCGTGCGCTCTACTACTTTTCCTGACTCTTTATCTATAAATTTTTTCAGCATCGGCTTATTTCAACAATACAGGCACGAATATAGCAAAAATTAGGTAACGTGCCAGTAAACCTAAAAATTTCCGCATACTTTAATATTTAATCAAACGCTTAAGAATAATAAAATTATTATAGATAATTTTTGTTAATTTCAGAAATTTATTTCGTATAATTGTGGTCAAATTAACCATTAGAAACCCGTTTTCCGTGTTTATTTTGGTTACAACCCAGCTTTGTTATTTAAATCATTACATATATAACAATTAATGCAGTTTTTGGGAATCGATTCAGGCAGTTCTTCTACAAAACTATCGGTATTTAATACTGAAAAACAACCGATTGCTGCTTCGGTAAAACTACCTGACTTTGAGTTAGCAATTACACCTTTTTTTTTCGGCTGGCAAAATCAGTACAAAAAAGGCTTTCGTAGCTACTGTAAAGGCATTTTGCAGCAATTAGCCAAAAGTCGCGAGGCTGCATATTTTAATCGACAAAAATTATAAAAGCTTCTGTTGCTCACAAACTATAACCCCATGAACAAACAAAATTTTTATGTATTTGCAGCCGTTGCAGCCCTGTTTCTGGCAGGGACTAAAACACTCTCTGCACAGATACAAAATGCAAACGTACTTAACGTTCCTATTGACGTTAGCAAAGATTTTGAAGACTACCTTAATACCTTTTACTTTGCCGACGAACTAGCTTCGTTTGACCCTGCCACGGGCAAAGGAACTGTTAAATACCTAAGGTATAATTACAAAGCCAAACAGGCTTTTAATAACATAGAAATGAAGCCGGAACTGGTTACTGCTAACGAGTTCCCCGCTACCGAATATGAAGCAGAACCTATGCAGCCGTTTACCATACAATTTGTATCAGACCGCACAGTGCGCATAAAAATGACATCGGGGCCGCAGTTTCACCAGCCGCAGGAATCGCTTATGCTGATAAACGGTACCGCACCAAACCACCCCGAAGGCTGGAAATACAGCAAAACAGCCACCGGGCACAAATATACCGGCAAATACGGTTGGGTAGAAATTATTGCAAAGCCCTGGCATGTAAAAATATATGATGCTGCGGGAAAACTGCTTACATCAACGCTTCACAACAGCGACCTGCAAAACACCTACACCCCTACCCTGCCCTTTAGCTACGTGCGCCGCAACAGCGATTATTCCCGCAATATGGCGCCCGTGTTCAGCCTGGAGCCGGATGAAAAGATATTTGGCTGTGGCGAATCGTTTACCAACTTTAACAAGCGCGGCCAGAAAATGGTGCTCTGGACGGACGATGCTAATGGCGTGCAGAACGAAACCCAGTATAAACCCATCCCGTTTTACATGAGCAGCCGCGGCTACGGCGTATTTATGCACACCTCTGCGCCTATTACTGTTGACTTTGGTAAATACTACTCCAGCGCTAACAAAATGATGCTGGGCGACGATGAGGCTGATTTGTTCTTTTTTATCGGTGAGCCAAAAGACATCCTTGATGAATATACCGACCTTACCGGCAAAGCCGCAATGCCGCCACTATGGTCGTTTGGCCTGTGGATGAGCCGCATCACCTATTTTTCAGAGAAAGAAGGCCGTGAAGTTGCCAAAAACCTTCGTAAGTATAAAATACCCAGTGATGTTATCCACTTTGACACCGGCTGGTTTGACGTAGACTGGAGAAACAACTATGAGTTTGCATCGGCGCGTTTTGACGACCCTCAAAAAATGATGGCCGATATGAAGAAAGACGGCTTTAACGTATGCCTGTGGCAACTGCCGTACTTTACGCCTAAAAACACCCTGTTTAAAGAAATTGTAGATCAAAACCTTGCTGTTAAAGACCGTAAGGGTAATCTGCCGTATGAAGATGCGGTGCTTGATTTTACTAACCCTAAAACTGTAGCCTGGTACCAGGGCAAGCTAAAACATTTGTTTGACCAGGGCGTTGCCGTGTTTAAGGTAGACTTTGGCGAGGCAGCCCCCGCCGATGGTATTTACAGCAATGGCCGCACCGGTTTTTATGAGCACAACTTATACCCGTTGCGCTACAATAAAGCTGTGGCCGAGATTACACAAAAAGAAAAAGGCTACACCCTTATATGGGCTCGCAGCACCTGGGCCGGCAGCCAGCGTTACCCTTTACATTGGGGAGGCGATGCTGAAACCAATAACGGCGCTATTGCCGCTACGCTTCGTGGCGGATTGTCACTGGGCTTATCGGGCTTTAGTTTCTGGAGCCACGACCTGGGCGGGTTTGCAACAAAATCGCCTGAGCCGCTATACCGCAGGTGGACGCCATTTGGCATGCTTACCAGCCACGTGCGCAGCCATGGAGAGCCCCCACGCGAACCCTGGTTGTACAGCGAAGATTTTTTGAAAGGTTACCAAAAGGCCGACAATATGCGTTATGAGCTAATGCCTTACATTTATGCGCAGGCAAAAGAAAGTTCCGAAAAAGGCCTGCCCATGCTACGGGCGTTGTTTGTAGAATTCCCTAACGACCCTGGCTCATGGCTTATAGATAATGAGTACCTGTTTGGTTCAGACCTTTTAGTTGCGCCCTTGCTGGAAGAAGTTACCGAGCGCGACGTTTACCTTCCGCCGGGGCAATGGATAGATTATCAAACAAAACAAGTTTATCAGGGCGGCTGGCACAAGATCAAGGCAGGCGATATCCCTATCGTGGTTTTAGTTAGAAACGGCGCAGTTATCCCACATATAAAACTTGCGCAAAGCACCCAGGATATGGACTGGAGCAAGCTTACATTAAAAGTTTATGCTACTGGCGCTACTAACACGGCAACAGGCAAAGTGTACCTTCCGGGTGGCGATGCCGTACAAACTATAAGCATGGCAAAAAAAGGCAGCAGCTTTGAGGTGGGCACTAACCCCCTTAATGGCAAAACCACGTTTAAAACAGAATGGATAAAATAAGCTAAATACCTCGATAGTTAATTCAGCCTTGCCAGGCTTTTGAGTTTTCTATGATTTAAATACGATTATGACTAAAAAGAAGAATTACATACTGCTTATCGTAGCATCGGTTGCATCACTTTCGGGCATGGCCCAGGATAAAACCCAGCAGATTGCTTCCCCAGGCAAAAAAAACAACATAACATTTACCCTTACGAACGGCGTTCCCACCTATGCGGTGCGGCACGGTAAGGAGGATATCATTACTACCTCGCCCATGGGCTTTTTGCTGAAAGGTGACGACCTAAGCAAAAACTTTGAGGTGGCTGCTATCAAAACTTCGCAACATGATGACACATGGACACAGGTTTGGGGCGAAAAGAAAAACATCCGCAACCACTATAATGAGATGGTGGTGCAGCTGCAAAGCAAGGATGCAAACAAACACAAACTGAATATTGAGTTTCGCGCTTTTGATGATGGCGTGGCGTTTCGCTATGTATTCCCGGAACAGGGTGTAAAAGACAGTATCTTTATTATGGACGAAGTTACCACCTTTAACCTTAAGGAAGACGGCAAAGCATGGTCGATACCTGCCTACCAGGAAAACCGATACGAATACCTGTATACAGCAGCGCCGGTTAGCACCCTGGGCAAGGTGCATACGCCCATGACCGTTGAAAACAAAAAAAATGTTATAAGCTTTCACGAGGCTAACCTTGCAGACTGGCCCAGCATGGTGCTCGAGCATACTTCGGGAGCCAACCTTAAATCTGATTTGGTTCCCTGGTCAGACGGCATTAAGGCACGCTACAAAGGCAGTTTTACCTCATCGTGGCGAACCATACAAATAGGTGAAAAACCGGGCGACCTCATAGAATCGTACCTTATATTAAACCTCAATGAACCTAATAAGCTGAAAGACCTTTCATATATACACCCTTTTAAGTACACCGGTATATGGTGGGCCATGCACATTGGCAAATACAGCTTTTGGGAAGGCGAAATACAAGGGGCAACCACTCAGCATGCTAAAGAATATATAGACTTTACATCTAAAGAAGGGTTTCATTACATGCTTATAGAAGGATGGAACAAAGGGTGGACACCCGCATGGTATGAAAACAAGATGCACATGTTTAGCTTTACTAAAAACGCTGATAATTTTGACCTGGAAAAAGTAGTGGAGTACGGAAATAAAAAAGGTGTAAGTATTATAGGGTATCATGAAACCGGTTCTAACCTTGTTAACTACCTTAAAGAGATAGACGAGGGCTTTGCGCTTTACAAGCGCCTGGGCATACACAATGTAAAAATAGGCCAGGTAGGCAGCAAACTCAACATGAAGGAGTGGCACCACGGGCAGTTTGGGGTACGTTATTACCGCTACGTTCTCGAAAAAGCCGCGCAGTATGGCCTCGCGGTAAACTTTCACGAACCTATAAAAGATACCGGCGAGCGCCGCACCTATCCTAACATGATGGCACGCGAAGGCGCGCGCGGCATGGAGTATAACGCCTGGAGCGAAGGCAACCCGCCAAGCCACGAAACTATATTGCCCTTTACCCGCATGCTGGCCGGGCCTATGGACTTTACACCCGGCGTTATTGACGTGGAAATAAAACAGGGCTATCCCGGCAAGCGTGTGCATACCACTGCTGCCAAACAGCTTGCGCTATATGTAACGCTGTATTCACCAATACAGATGCTGGCCGACCTTCCGGAGAACTATACCGGGCAGCCGGAATTTCAGTTTCTTAAAGATGTACCTACCGACTGGGAAGATACTAAAGTGCTAAACGGTGAAATAGGCGAATATATAACCACAGCCCGTAAAGACCGCAACAGCGCCGACTGGTACCTGGGCAGCCTTACCAACGAAAAAGCACGTAAGCTGGAGGTACAGTTAAGCTTCCTTGAAAAAGGTGCGAAGTATGAAGCACAGATATATGCCGACGCGCCGGGGACAGATGAAACCCACAACCCTGGTGAAGTTGCCGTTAGCAGAAAAACCGTTACAGCTAAAGACGCGCTCACGCTTAACCTGGGCGGTTCAGGAGGTGCAGCAGTACGCTTTAAAAAACTATAGCAACGTACAAACGCTTTTATTACAGGCACAAGGTCTAGGCTGAAATTATATTAAGAAATATAGTAACCCAATAATTTTTTACAAACCCACACGTATGAACAAAAAAATTTTATGCTTTTCGGCTGCGGCTGTCCTCCTCATGGCCTCATGCAAAGAAGAGAAAACAACAGATGAAACCGCTTCTTCCGGCGAAGTAGCCGCTACCTATGAAGCAAAAGGCATGAGCGATGAGTATGATGCCAAAATTGATGAGATTGTAAGCAAGATGACCCTCGAAGAAAAAGTGGGCATGCTACACGGCTACAGCATGTTTACTAACCAGGGGGTGGAGCATCTGGGCATCCCTGAAGTGCACATGGCCGACGGCCCTCTGGGTGTTCGGGAAGAGATAGAGCGTATGAGCTGGAAGCCAGCCGGACGTACCGATGACTTTGCTACCTTTTACCCTGCGGGAGGTGGCCTGTCTGCAACCTGGAACCCGGAAATGGCTGCCACTTTTGGAAAATCAATAGGCGAAGAGTCGCGTGCACGTGGCAAGGATATTTTATTAGCCCCTGCTTTTAATATAGTACGTACCCCCGTGGGAGGCCGTACCTTTGAATACCTTACTGAGGACCCTTTTCTTAACAAGAGCCTTATAGTACCCTATGTGGTTAGCCTGCAAGAACAGGATGTGGCGGCGTGCATTAAGCACTTTGCCGCTAACAACCAGGAAACTAACCGTGGTACTGTAGATGTGCAGATGGACGAACGCACACTACGCGAAATTTATTTACCCGCTTTTGAAGCTGCCATTACAAAAGCAAAGGCCTACAGCGTTATGGGGGCGTACAACAAATTCCGTGGTGATTTCCTTTGCGAAAACAGCTACATGCTGCAAGACGTGCTTAGGGATGAGTGGGGTTTTAAAGGCATAGTAATATCAGACTGGGCCGCCGTGCACAGCACAAAGAAAGCACTTGAGGCCGGTACAGACCTTGAGATGGGTACAAACAAGCCTACCTTTGACGATTTTTACTTCGCCAAGCCGCTTCTTGAAGCCGTAAAAGCCGGTACAGTTACTGAAGCTGAAATAGACAAGCACGTAAAACGCACACTTAAATTATTATTTGCTGTTAAAGCTATGGGCGATACCGCTGGCCGTGCCAAAGGCAGCATTAGTACCGATGCGCATTTTAAAGACGCATATAATATTGCGTCAGAATCGGTTGTGTTACTTAAAAACAGCGAAAACTTACTTCCGCTAAAAACAGACGGACTTAAAAGCATTGCCGTTATTGGTGCCAATGCAACAAAAACACACGCCCAGGGCGGATTTGGTGCCGGTGTAAAGACCAAACACGAAATTACTCCGCTTGACGCGCTTAAGGCCAAGCTGCCTTCATCGGTTGCTATTAATTATGCCGCGGGCTATAAAACAGAATTTAAGCCCAGGAGTGAAGGCAAATTTGGTGATGTTGTACAGGAAGTAAATGTGCCTATAAACACACTTGACCCTAAAATGATTGCTGAGGCCGTAGCTGCAGCTAAAAAATCTGATGTGGCAGTACTGTTTGTGGGCGCTAACCGCGATTATGAAACCGAGGCGTCTGACCGTATGGACCTGTCATTGCCTTTTGGCCAGCAGGGTTTAATTGATGCCGTAAAGGCCGCAAACCCAAAAACCATAGTAGTGTTTATTGCCGGGGCGCCTTATGACCTTAACAAGACCGAAAAAGAAAACTCAACTATAGTATGGAGCTGGTATAACGGTTCTGAAGGGGGCAATGCCCTGGCAGATGTACTGCTTGGAAAAGTAAACCCATCGGGCAAGCTGCCCTGGACCATGCCTGTAAAACTGGAAGATTCGCCTGCACATGCTACAAAAAGCTTCCCGGGTGGCGCTACCGAAGAGTATAAGGAGGGTATCCTTGTAGGCTACCGTTGGTTCGATACTAAAAATGTTACGCCGTTGTACCCTTTTGGCTATGGCCTTTCTTACACTACATTTGAGTTTGCCAATGCAAAAGCCGATAAAAAAGAATACGCTACAGATGATACCATTACCGTTACTGTAGATGTTAAAAACACAGGCAAAACCGATGGTAAAGAAGTAGTACAGCTGTATGCGTCTAAAACCGGAGGCAGCAAGGTAACCCGTGCCAATAAAGAACTTAAAGGCTTTACGAAAGCATTGGTAAAAGCCGGAAGTACAGAAAGCGTTACCATAAAAGTACCGGTTAAAGAGTTAGCGTATTATGACGTTGCCACAAAAAAATGGACGGTAGAATCGGGTACCTACACCTTTAAACTGGGTAGCTCTTCAAGGGATATTAAAGGAGAAGTAAGCGTAAATATAAAATAAAGCATTAATTTCTTTATCAAAATTATTAACAGTAAACCGGGGCAATCGCCCCGGTTTTTCATTTGGGGCAGGTGTTAAACCTTAGATAAAAGCGATGCAATTAAAGCGTTAACTCGGTAACTTTAAGTAAAAATTACATAATGCCTGAAGGACCCAGCCTTATTATTGTTAAAGAAGAAGCCTCCCTGTTTATCGGGAAAAAAGTACTTACCGCAGCTGGCAATGCGAAGATTAACATAGACCGCATACATGGCGAAAAGCTGCTCGACATAAAAACCTGGGGCAAACATTTGCTGCTGTGCTTTGACGGCTTTACACTACGTGTACATTTTTTGCTGTTTGGCACCTATCGCATTAACGAAACCAAGGAAGCCAAACTACGCCTTGGCCTGCACTTTTCTGATGGCGAACTGAATTTTTATACTGCTGCAATTAAAGAAATTGACGGCGACCTCAACGCGGTTTACGACTGGGCTGCCGATGTAATGAATGATGATTGGGATGCAAAGGCTGCAAAAGAAAAACTTAAAGCCATACCGCATAAAATGGTGTGTGACGCACTTTTAGAACAGGATATATTTTCAGGTGTGGGAAATATCATTAAGAACGAAGTGCTGTACCGTATTTATGTGCACCCCGAGTCGAAAGTTGGGGAGCTGCCCGGCGAAAAGATTGACGAAATGATAGCCGAAGCACGCAACTACAGTTTTGATTTTTTACAATGGAAAAAAGAAGGTGTGCTGAAAAAGCACTGGCTTGCCCACAGCAAAAAAACCTGTCAGCGGTGCGACCTTCCTCTGCATAAAGAATATACCGGCACTAAAAAGCGCCGTAGCTTTTTCTGTACTAATTGCCAAAAACTTTACTCATGAGCGCGCCGGTAATACATACTGGCACTTCAGGGTTTTATAACAAGGCCTGGGTGGGTATTTTTTATCCTGAAGGCATGCCGGGTAAGGAGTGGTTCGGCTATTACTGCAAGCACTTCAATACGTTTGAGATAAACGCTACGTTTTACAAATTTCCCACGTTACGGGTAATGCAAAACTGGTATAACCGTGCGCCGAAAAATTTTGTTTATGCAGTTAAAGCCCCAAAAATTAGCACCCACCTGAAACGGTTTACCGGCTGCGAAGAAGAAATAGCCCAATTTTACAGCGTATGCCGCGAAGGGCTTGCAGAGAAACTCGGCCCTGTACTCTTTCAGCTGCCGCCCAGCTTTTCGTATACCGAAGAACGGCTTGATATGATAGTTACTGCTTTAAACCCTGAATTTACCAACGTGGTAGAGTTCCGCAATACTAGCTGGTGGCGCGAAGAGGTATATAGCGCACTCTCTGCAAATAATATTACTTTTTGCAGCGTGAGCTATCCTAAGCTTCCTGAAGATATAATCGCTACTTCAGCAACAGGCTACGTCAGGCTGCACGGTAGCGAAAAATTGTTTTATTCAGAATACAGCCCGGAATATATAAGTGCCCTTGCCTATAAACTAGCAGGCCAATCAGGCTTTAGTAAAGCATTCATCTTTTTTAATAACACAGCAAGCACTGCGGGGTTAATCAATGCAAAACAGTTTAAAGAAGCTGTACTTTAGTCATCTTATTCCGCAAATGAAACCTCTCTGTTTTGGGTAAAAGCACTTATATTTTCAGCATTAAGCGTATAATTATATATACCAAAATCGCCTACCGCAAAGAGTTCGTTACCCCTTATAATAACATCGTTACATGGCCTGTTTATGGTTGTTGCCAAAACCGGCTCCTCTGGGCTGGTTATGTCAAATATTTTGATAATATCGTCACACACCACCAGGTAATTTGCATACAACCCTAAACCTTTAGGCGCTATAAGTGTGCGTGAATGCACTAAAACCGGTTCGTTTATATTGGCAATGTCATATACCATAAGGGCATTGGTATTGTTGCCGCACCAGGTATTAGTATGCAGGGTTACGTACGCGTGTGTACCGTTTGCCACTACGGGGTCGCAGGCCGTAAAATGCGATACCGAAGCCAGCATTTCCGGATCTTCAGGGTTTGTAATCGAATAAATAAACATGCCGTTTTGCGAACCGATATACAGCTTATCGCCATCGGCAAAAAGTGTTTCTATATCAAAGCCTACCTGTACCGTATTTACCTGTACCGGCCCTGTAGTACTCAGTAGTGAAAATACATTCAGGTTATTGTGGTCTACGCTGTAAAGGTAATCGCCCTTTAGGGCAAAAATTGCTGTGGATCCGCCCTGGCCATCGCTGCCGGCGTTGTTTATACCTTCCTGGCTGTCGCTGTTACAGGCTATTACAAAAACAGCCATTACAATAAATAAGTATATCTTTTTCATGGCTATTTTGGTATCCAGTTAATAATTATTTCGTCTTCGCCCAGGCTCTCATAGCTGTCGTCCGGAGCCTGCTTTTGTGGAAAAACAGCACGCACACGGCCGGTAACCGTTACGGCATTGCCTGTGTAATTTAGGGTAACAAGATCTACCGCCTGGTTAATATACAGGCTGTTATCACGTATGGCAAGGTCAGTAGCGCCGGGCACTTCAATATATGCCACTGCCACAGGGTTTTCAGGGTTTGTATAGTTAAAAACATGAAAGCCTTTGTTTACTTCGGTTACATACATGGTATTATTCTTAATATAAATTTTACCGGCATCCGTAACCGCTTTAGCGGGTTTAAGCGCAATAGAACTTTCAAGCTGGGAGCGCTTCATGGTTACGGCCTTAAAATTTTGCTGCTGTTGCGGTCCCGAAAAATCGTCGTCATTGCTATAGCCCCAACCCCAGCAACCCTGGAGCAAAAGTGCCGAAAGGGCAATAATAAAGTGTTTGATATATTTCATAATTATAGTGGTTTGACATTCTATAGATTACAATAATGTTAAAAGGTTGCGTGTGGTATAAAAAAATACACATTGCAATAGTAAAACACGTTAATTTTAAAATTAGGAAACATTAGGCATGCATAATATTACTATATTTACAATATCAAGGATACTAAACAATGAACTATACAAATAAGATGCTGCGTGATGACGCCCTTGCGGGAAAAGTAATAGTAGTTACCGGTGGCGGCAGCGGGCTGGGTAAGTCTATGACCAGATATTTTATGGAACTTGGCGCTAAAGTAGCCATTACCAGCCGCGACCTTGATAAGTTACAGGCTACCGCACAGGAACTTGAAGCCGAAACCGGCGGTGCATGCCTGGCTGTGCAATGCGATGTTCGTAATTATGACGAGGTAGAGAACATGCTAAAGGTTGTGCTCGATACCTGGGGCAAAGCAGATGTATTGCTTAACAACGCGGCGGGTAATTTTATTTCGCCTACCGAACGGCTAAGCGCACACGCATTTGACACTATTATTGATATAGTGCTAAAAGGCAGCAAGAACTGCACACTGGCCTTTGGCAAACACTGGATAGATACAAAACAGGAAAGCAGCACCATACTTAATATTGTTACCACCTATGCCTGGACCGGAAGTGCTTATGTTGTACCCAGTGCCACGGCTAAGGCCGGCGTACTCGCCATGACACGCAGCCTGGCGGTAGAATGGGCAAAATACGGCATCCGCAGTAATGCTATAGCTCCGGGGCCCTTCCCTACTAAAGGCGCGTGGGACAGGCTGCTGCCGGGCGACTTAAGGGAGCAGTTTGACCTTGCTAAAAAAGTACCGCTGAAGCGTGTGGGCGACCACCAGGAGCTGGCTAACCTTGCTGCCTATCTGGTATCTGATTTTTCAGCCTATGTAAATGGTGAGGTAATTACCATAGATGGAGGCGAATGGCTGAAAGGCGCTGGGCAGTTTAATTTGTTAGAAGCCATACCGGAAGAACTGTGGGACGAGCTGGAAGCAATGATTAAGGCGAAGAAAAAATAGTATTCAGTTTGCAGTAGCAGCAGGCAATAGCTTCACTCTGCACGCTTACTTAACCTAATATAATAACTATAAAAACAAGTCCATAAGGTTATCACCTTTATGGACTTGTTTTTAATTGCAAACCACATGAGTGAAGCTATTGCCTACTGACCACTGGTGCTGGGTCAAATTCTTACAAAAAAATATTAATTTTTTATTTAGACTTATTACAAATAAAAATTATATTTGCAGCACAAACTATTTTTAATAAATCTAAATAAGCATTATGAAGAAAATTATACTTTCTGCTGGCTTCATCCTTGCTGCCCTTACAGCGCAGGCACAAACGTGCGAAGCTGTTGCAACGTTAAGTGAAAACTTTAGCGATTTTACAGTAGGTACAACGGCCCTACCCCAAAACTGCTGGAGCGCAATCGCAGGCGGCTATCCACATGGCGTGGTTTATGCCGATGAAACGACCGAGCCTGCAAACAAATATGCCGTATATTATGGCGCAGGCGGAAACGAAGCCTTTTCTTACCTGGTAGGGCCTGAAGTTTCAACTTTTGACAGCGCGCACCAGCTTTCTTTCACTACCTGGAAATTAGCACAGGGAGGCACCGTTCCGGCGGGTACAGTAACCATACAGGTAGGAACTATCTCTAATATTGTCGACTCCAATACATTTGTAGCCTTTGGCGAAGCCATCGCTTTAAGTGCGGAGGGCGCTGTAACGTTTGACGAGATTGTTATACCCTCGGCACCTGCAGGAAGCCACATTGCCTGGAGGTTTTCTACAGCTAACCAGCATAACGCGGTAGCTATAGATGATGTAACATGGGAAGCCATACCGGCACCGGCATGTAACGCAGTAGAAACAATCAATGAGGATTTTACAGATTTTACACAATCTGTAACACTTCCATTCAACTGCTGGAGCAGCATTGCAAACGGCCCTATGATATACACAGGCACCTCGGGCGGTAGCATTACTTTTTATGCTTCAACAAGTGCCGGCGTTGCGGCTTACCTTGTGTCTCCTGAGGTTTCTACGTTTGATGGTAACCATTATCTTTCTTTTGATGCACGAAAATCAACCGGGGGTGTAGTAACCCTGCAAACAGGTTACCTGACTAACCCAACAGATGCTACAACATTTGTAACCGTAGGCGATGCAATAACACTTACCGGCGATGTTGCTACCTACATGGTAGAATATCCTGAACTAACAGGCAATGCGCACATTGCTTTTCAGTACACAGGCGGCAGCGTACACCAGGCAGCGGTTACTGATAACGTGGTTTGGGACGCAGAAGCCGGTACCGGTAGCATCATCAAAAACAGCTTTAACCTATACCCTAACCCGGCAAACGGCACTGTAAACATTGTTGTTAATGGTAGCGAGGGCACTGTTAGCTTTTACAGCATAACAGGAAACAAAGTGCTTGAAAGCGATGTAAACGGCAACAGTCAGAGCATCAACATAAGCGCCCTTAGCGCAGGCGTGTACATAGTTCGCTGTACAGTAGGCGCTGCCACAACCTCCCAAAAACTGATTGTTCGGTAGTTAAAATCAATAGTTTTTTAGTTTTAAAGCCGTGTGTTACAACACGGCTTTTTTATTTTAAACTGTTAACAATTTACGTTTTCAGGAACCATAATTAATTGTATTTTTACGGTTCAAAATTTCAATCAAAAAAATGGGTAAAATCATTGCTATTGCCAACCAAAAAGGCGGTGTGGGTAAAACGACTACTACAGTAAACCTGGCAGCTGCCCTGGGCGTGCTGGAAAAAAAAGTGCTGCTCATAGATGCTGACCCTCAGGCAAATGCCAGCTCCGGGCTGGGCATTGATGTAGAAGCCGTTGAAGCAGGCACCTACCAGGTTTTGGAACACAGCAGCACCCCACATGAGGTTATTGTAACCTGCTCTGCGCCAAACGTATGGGTAATACCTGCACATATTGACCTTGTAGCCATTGAAATAGAGCTGGTGGATAAAGAAAACCGTGAGTATATGCTTAAGCAGGCATTACAAAGCGTTAAAGATGAATATGACTACATCCTTATAGACTGCGCGCCGTCATTAGGGCTGCTTACGCTTAACGCCCTTACCGCTGCCGACAGCGTTGTGATACCCATACAGTGCGAATATTTTGCGCTGGAAGGGTTGGGCAAACTGTTAAACACCATAAAGAGCGTACAAAAAATACACAATCCGGCGTTAGATATAGAGGGCCTGCTGCTTACAATGTATGACTCCAGGCTGAGGCTGAGCAACCAGGTGGTCGAAGAAGTGCAAAAGCATTTCCACGACATGGTATTTAATACTATCATTCAGCGGAATATAAAACTTAGTGAAGCACCAAGCTTTGGCGAAAGCATTATAAATTATGATGCTACCAGCAAAGGGGCTACTAACTACCTGCACCTGGCAGAAGAGATATTAAAGAAAAACAGTAAAGTAAGTCTATGACAAAGGCAATAAAAAAACAAGCCCTGGGAAGAGGCCTATCGGCATTACTTAAGGATCCGGAAAACGACATCAAATCGGTAGAGGATAAGGGTGCTGAAAAAGTTGTGGGAAACATCATAGAGCTTGAAATTGACGCGATAGAAATAAACCCCTTTCAGCCCCGCACCAGCTTTAACGAAGAGTCGCTGCAGGAACTGAGCACCAGTATACGCGAACTTGGCGTAATACAGCCCATAACTGTAAGAAAAACCGATTACAACAAGTACCAGCTTATATCGGGCGAGCGCAGGCTGCGTGCCAGCAAACTTGCCGGGCTTACGCAGATACCCGCTTACATACGCATTGCAAATGATAACGAGAGCCTGGTAATGGCCCTTGTAGAGAACATACAGCGACATGACCTTGACCCTATAGAAATAGCACTCTCTTACCAGCGGCTTATTGATGAAATACAGCTTACACAAGAACAGATGAGCGAACGCGTGGGCAAAAAACGCTCTACCATTGCTAACTACCTGAGGCTTTTAAAGCTGGACCCTATTATACAAACCGGCATTCGCGACGGGTTTATAACCATGGGGCACGGACGTGCTATTATTAATATAGACGACCTTGATGCCCAGGCCGATATTTACCAAAAAATAGTGAGCCGTAACCTTTCGGTACGCGAAACAGAGGCGTTAGTTAAAAGCTACCACGAAGGCCAGAAGCCGGCAACCGCAAAAACGGAAAGCGGCACAGCATTTACGATACAGGAAGACGCCCGTAAGGCAATAACGGGTTTCTTTGGTGCAAAGGTAGATGTAAAGGCAGATGCTAAAGGAAAAGGGAAAATTACCATACCTTTTCATTCAGAAGAGGACTTTAACAGGATTATAAAACTGATTCAGGGTTAGTGAAAAGCTACAAATACATACTTGCGGCACTACTGCTGTTTACCATTTCATGCTTTGCACAGGAAACACCTGTTACTGACCCAAAACCGGCCACCACAGCCCCTGTAGCCGTTGATACCACCCAACCGGTTATAAAGCCCTATAAATATAACGCACTGGCTCCGGCTAAGGCTGCATTTTATTCGGGCGTATTACCCGGGCTTGGGCAGATATATAATAAAAGTTACTGGAAAGCGCCAATTGTATGGGGCGGGCTGGGGTTAAGTATTTATTCTTATACCTGGAATAACAAGAAACATCACGAATACCGCGATGCCTATAAGGATTTAATAGCCGGTAAAACCCTTACAGGCAAACTTGAGGGTTTTGACCGTGAACGCCTTGAAAGCGCACAACGTTTCCACCAGCGCAACCGCGACCTTTCGGCACTCATAACCGCGGGCATATATATTCTTAATATTATTGAAGCAAATGTAGATGCCCACCTTAGCCAGTTTAATGTGGACGACAACCTTTCGCTCAGGCCTGAACTGCAGCAAAATGAGTTAGATTATAAATACAGCATGGGGGTTACCCTTAGCTACCAGTTTTAAAAATATGAGGATAGCACTTTTAGGCTACGGAAAAATGGGCAAAGTTATAGAACGCATTGCCCTGGAAAGGGGTCACGAGATAGTGCTGCGTAAAACCAGTGCCGGCACTTTTGATGGCCTTACTGATGCCGACGCGGCTATTGACTTTAGTATACCGGCTGCCGCTACAGACAACATATCGGCCTGCCTTAATAACGATATCCCTGTAGTATCTGGCACTACCGGCTGGCTGGAGGACTATCATAAAATAGCGGCTCTTGCCGACGAAAAAAATGGTGCCTTTATATACGCCTCAAATTTTAGCCTTGGAGTAAATATTTTCTTTGAGCTTAACACACAGCTTGCAAAGATGATGGGCACACTAAAGCAGTATAAAGTTAGTATGGAGGAAATTCACCATACCCAGAAGCTCGACGCACCCAGCGGCACGGCAGTTACACTCGCTAAAGACATTATCAATAATTCTGATTACGCCGGATGGGCCATTGGCAACCCTAAAGAAGGTGATATATTTATTGATGCAAAACGTGTAGAAGGCGTTCCCGGCACCCATATTGTAACATACGATTCTGACATCGACAGTATTGAGATAAAACATACTGCCCACAACCGCGAAGGTTTTGCTTTAGGGGCTGTTGTAGCAGCCGAATGGCTTGCGGGCAAAACAGGCATTTATACCATGAAAGATGTACTGGGGCTGTAACATTATTTAATTAAAATACACATATAGTAAAAAATATACAAAGCACATGACACCAATACAATGGATTATATTCTTCCTGGTAGTACAGGTAATTCACTTTGCCGGAACCTGGAAATTGTATGAAAAGGCAGGCTACAAGCCGTGGCAGGCAGCCGTTCCGGTTTATAACGCTGTTATTTTAATGAAGATTATCAACAGGCCGCCATGGTGGGCCATCCTGCTGTTTATTCCTATTGTAAACCTAATAATGTTTCCTGTGGTATGGGTGCAAACCCTTAAGGCCTTCGGTAAAACCAGCACTACCGATTATATAGTGGGCATAGTTACCCTGGGCCTTTATATTTACACACTAAATTATTCTGACAAAGCAAATTATAATCCTGATACCCAGATAAGCGAAAGCACGCTTAGTTCGCTATTGTTTGCAATTGTGGTAGCCACTATAGTACATACTTATGTAATACAGCCGTTTACCATACCTTCTGCATCGCTTGAAAAAACATTGCTTATAGGAGACTTTCTGTTTGTGAGCAAGGTTAACTATGGCGCCCGTGTACCCATGACCACCATAGCGGCGCCCATGGTACACGATACCATTCCCCTTATCAATATACCATCGTACAGAAAATGGCCTCAGCTGCCCTATATGAGGCTGCCCGGCTATGAAAAACCCGCTAAAAACGACATTGTTGTATTTAACTGGCCTGCCGATACGGTTACCAAATTCTTCGACACAAACAGCTTTGGTATCCGTAAGCCCGTGGATAAAAAATCAAACTACGTAAAGCGATGTGTGGGCACGCCGGGAGATGTGTTTGAACTGCGCGACGGCTTTGTATTTATAGATGGCAAAGAACTAAAATTGTCTGACAGGGCTAAGGTGCAGTACAATTATACCATATATTCTAAAAGCGGTGTTTCACGCACCGACCTTGCTGCACTTGATATTGATGCCGACGTAAAGTATGTTTTAGCACCGGGCACCACGCAGCAACAGGTTGACGCGGTGCGCCCTTATGCCAAAGGAGGTTATCAAAATTCGGACGGCTCTATTACCATAATATCCGGGCCGCAGGGCATACCCGCGCAACTTGTAGCGCAGTACCAGATAAACCTTATGCAAAACCTTGACAATAATATACCCACAAACATTACGCTTGCGCAGGCTGAAAAAGTTAAGGCTGTTACGGGTGTAGACTCTGTAATTCGTGTTATAAACAAACCGGGTAATGTGTTTCCTGGTAACCGCCCTAACTGGACGCAGGATAACATGGGTCCTTTTACGATACCTAAAAAAGATGCCGTAGTGCAGCTTACTACTGAAAACCTGCCGTTTTATAAAAAGATAATTGGCGAATATGAGCATAATGACCTAAAGGTTACCGGAGACGAGATACGTATTAACGGCACACCTGCCACATCATATACCTTTAAGCAAAATTATTACTGGATGATGGGCGACAACCGCCACAATTCTGAAGACAGCAGGTTTTGGGGCTTTGTTCCCGAAGACCACGTAGTAGGCAAGCCCGTGTTTATATGGCTAAGCCTTGACCAGGATGTACCCTGGAAACAGATAGGCAAAAAAATACGCTGGGACAGGATGTTTACCACTGTGGGCGGAAGCGGAGAGCCGGTATCATACTTTAAATATTTTCTTATCGCGTTGGGCTTATGGCTGGTATATGATTTCTTTATAAAAAAGACGAAAGAAGCGAAGAGTTAATTTGGTAATGCGGTAATTTGGTTATATTGTAATACGATAATACTTTATGTAATACTCATTTGAAAAGCTTGAAGTGTGGATAGATTCAAAAATGTTTACCAAAAATATTTATATCCTTACTTCAGGCTTTCCTGATTCTGAGAAATTTGGATTAGTATCACAATTACGCCGTGCCTCTGTATCAATATGTTCCAATCTTGCTGAAGGTTCGGCCAGAAGTTCTTTTAAGGATAAAGCGCATTTTACTAATATGGCCTTTAGTTCGGCAGTTGAAATACTTAACCAACTTATAATATCACATGAACTTGGCTTTCTATCAGAGCCTAATTATTTAGCGGCCAGGAATAATCTTGAAGGAATAACTAATAAACTGAATGGCTTAAAGAAATACCAACTAAGCCAAATAAACAAATAACCAATTACCACCGCATTACCGTATAACCGAATTACCGAATTACCGCAATACTTACACAATGAACCTCCTCCTCCACCCTACGTACTTTCCTTCCATCAGCCACTTTGTTGCTATGGCACAGGCCGATGCCATTACATTTGAGGTGGAGGATAACTTCCAGAAACAAACAAACCGGAACCGGATGTATATTTACAGTCCTAACGGAATGCAGCTGCTTAACATACCGGTAAAGCACAACCCTAAAGCCGGCCACCAGAAGTTTAAGGATGTAAAAATAGAAACGGCATTTGACTGGCAAAAACAGCATTTTAAGTCGCTTGAAGCAGCTTATAGGGCTTCTCCCTTCTTCGAATATTTTGAGGATGATATACGCCCGCTATTTGAGAAAAAGCACATTTACATGATGGATCTTAACTTTGAGGCCCTTGAAATTGTAACGCAGTGCCTGGGGATGCCTTTTGAATACGCCAAAACAGAGGAGTATTTTCATGACGCAGTGGGCTTTGATGACTTACGCACCTTAGCAAACGGCAAAAAAGACCTTAACCTGTTTGAGGAATACACGCAGGTATTTGGCGACAAGCATGGTTATATAAATAACCTGAGCATACTGGATTTACTTTTTAACGAAGGCCGTTATGCATTAGACTATTTAAAAAGACAAAAATTGGTTTAAATTCGAAAAAACAAATCTCAAATTACAAACTTTAGAAATCGCACTGTGAGGTATTTGGTTTTTGTAATTTGATTTACTCTTGTTCTTTTTCCGCAAAGCGTAGCCTTGTCATTAAAGGAAAATGATCGGAATTTACAAAATTGCTGTAGGTTGTATATTCGCACACCTCTATTGACTTGTCGGTAAAAATATAGTCAATGCGCGCCGGGTAGTACTTAAAGTTATATGACTTGCCAAAGCCCTTACCTGCTTCTTCAAACGAATCTTTCATCTGCCCTTTTACACTCCGGTATACATAGCTAAAGGCACTGTTATTAAGGTCGCCGCAAACAATCATGGGGTACGGGCACTCCCTTTTGTGCTTTGCTACAAGCTCGGCCTGTAGCTGCTGCTTTTCAAAGGCAGCGCTTATACGTTTAAAGATAACTTTTCCCCTTTCTTCATCTATAGATTCATGGATGTCGGGGCTTATTTTAACTGATTGCAGGTGCATGGTATACACACGCAGGGTATCCTTCCCCTTTTTAATATCGGCAAACACCGCATTATTGGCAGAACCCGGAAACTGTATATCTCCGGTATTTATAATGGGAAATTTAGAAAAGATAGCCTGCTCCGTTTGGCCTTTTACCGAAAAAATATAACGGTGCTTATACTTTTTGAAAGCAGCCTCTCCCGCACCTTGCCTGTTGTATTCCTGCAGGCACACAATATCGGGGTCCTGCGCCTTAATAAAACCTTTTATTTTAGAAGGAACTCCGGTATCGGGTAGCCATTCATAAAGGTTAAACAGGCGCACGTTATAGCTCATAAGGGTAAAGTCGCCCGTTTCGGCGGGTTCGTCTTTACTGCTAAACTTAAACATTTTGTTGATAAACGTAATGCCTATAAGCAGTATGAGGCCGGAAAGCAGCATTTGCTTTTTTACCTGTATGAGCCAGTAACAAAAAAAGAAACCGTTAAGTACCAGCATTAATGGCATTACCAAAGTGAATACCGATAGTATGGGCGACAGCTTAGGCGCCACAAAAGGAAGCACATACGATATTACCGTGAGTACGGTAAGCACGATGTTAAAAAAATACATGAGTTTATTAAACCATGAAAGCTTCTTCATTTTTCTGTGGGCTATGCTTTATTTAGGCGTGTATAAAGCTACTGATTATTTACCTACTTTAAACAGGAAATCTTTTTCATCTTTAGTAAGGCTGTCGTACCCGCTCTGGCTTATTTTATCAAGTATATCATCTATTTGCTGCTGTGTAAGGTCTTTAGTTCGAAACGCAGCCGGCTTGCGTACAGGTTGCGTTGGCGCATTATTACGGTGTACTTTGCGGAACGGTGCCGATTTTTTTGACCTGAATAAATTTGTAAAAAAAGCTAACACAGCCGAAACCCCGGTACTGAGGTCGGTTCCCTTCCTTAATAGTACAATATAGAGGTAGCCAAACAATGCCCCAGATAAATGGGCTATATGCCCGCCTGTATTTTCTGCTGAAATATAAATAAGGTCGAGCACTATAAAAAAAGCAGCAATATGCCATAGTTTTATTGTACCAATGAACATAAACCTAACTTCATAATACGGGGCATATACCGCGGCCGCAACAAGTACTGCCATTACAGCCGCAGAAGCGCCTACCATGGATGCATTTATTCCATTAAAAATAGGCAGTAAGGTGTAACTTGCTATAAAAACCAACCCTGCAAATATAGCCGATAAGATATACAACCCAAAAAATTGCTTTTGGGTAAAAAACGTAAGGAACATCCTGCCTGCAAAAAACAGCCACAGCATGTTCATAAGTAAATGCAGGAAACCATAATGTAAAAACGCATAAGTAATAAGCGACCAGGGTTTCCAAAGCAGGTCGGCCGGGTTAGAATTAACGGTAAACCAGTTTTGTGTGCCCCCTGTAGTCCAGTCAAAAGCAGGCAATGTTATACCGCCGAGTTTCAGGAGGCTGAAAATAATAAGCGGGAATACAAAAAGCCCCACGTTCCAAAATATAAGGCGCTGCACTACGCCGCCTATTTTATATTCTAATTTAAGATCGTCTATAAATCCCATAACCTAATTCCAGCGATTGTGATTAAAGCGTTTATTTCTCCAGTACATCATCATGATAAAGCCTATTAGCGCCCCGCCAAGGTGGGCAAAGTGGGCTATGCCGTCTTCCCACTGGCTGCCAAAAATAGACTGCCCTCTTAAGCCTAAAAACAAGTCGCCAACGAGCAATAATGGCACAAAATACTTTGCCTTAATGGGTATCGGTAAAAATATCATCATAAGTTCCGCATTGGGGAACATAAAGGCAAATGCAACAATAACACCATACAGCGCACCCGACGCGCCAAGCATGGGCGACTGGTTTTGTATCGCGGCATCAAAAAGGCCCTGCGCGGCTCCTGGATATTGTTGCAGAAGATGGAATTTTCCCTCCGCCTGTAAAATCCGGGTTGCATGTTGCCTGAAAATCTCGGTGTCGGGATAATTGTTTACTATAAAATCTATATTTAATATCTGGCGCACTGTATCGTGCGAAAGATTTAATCCGGCAACACTCTCTAAGACTTGCTGCATCTCAAAATAATTAACACCCAGATGCAAGGCTGCCGCTCCTATACCGCACGAAAAATAAAAGAATAAAAATTTATTAGTACCCCAGTAGTGGTCTAACGGGCTGCCAAACATCCATAACCCAAGCATATTGAATAATATGTGTTGCACACTGCCATGCATGAACATGTGTGTTGCAGGCTGCCAAAACTGAAACTTATCGCTGGTGGGCGCATGCAAGGCAAAAATGTTATACATAGTCTCCTCTCCAATAAAATAGGTAGCCGCAAAAAATATAACATTAATTATTATTAAATGCTTTACGGTATCGGTGATCTTCATCATAGGGCAAAACGTTTGTCTAAGTCTTCCACGCTTACGGTTATAAAGGTGGGTTTATTAAAAGGCGACACGTCGGGTTCTTTGCAGGCAAAGAGCGCGTTCACCATATTTTCCTGCTCTTTTTCGGTAAGCAGCGTACCGGTTCTTACCGCCAAACTCCGTGCCATAGATTTGGCTATGCGGTCACTCTGGCTAAAACTACTGTCGGGCACTTCCTGCTGCAGGTCATTTATTACTTCCTCCAGTAAAATTGACACCTCGCTTTCGGCTACGTTAACTGGCAGGCCGCTTACCACAATATGGTCGCTGTTAAACTCGGCAAATACAAAACCGGTGTTTACCAGCGCTTCCTGCATTTCGCGGATGATGGCCATTTCGCCTGAATTATAGTGGAGCACGAGCGGAAACAGCAGCTGCTGGCTTGAGGCCTGCTGCACTGTAATATTACGCAAAAACTGCTCATATAGTATACGCTGGTGCGCCCTTTTCTGGTCAATTATTACCATGCCCGATTTTATGGGGCTTACAATATATTTTTTGTGAATCTGGTAGGTGCGCTGCACAGCCTCCATTACTTCATTATCGTTAAACAGCGAACCGGTTACTTCTTCCGACTCAAAACTGATGTCGGCAATATCCTCCCGGCTGGGACTGGTGCCTACGTAAAGGCTTTCCCACGCGGGCTGTCGCTCTTTTTTAAACGAAGGCGTGTAACTGTCGCCCCTAAAGCTATTACCTCCTGACGACGATGCAAACGAGCCTTCGCTTTTTACAGGGCTTTCCTCTGCAAACGGATTATAATTACGGTCTACCACTACGCCGGGTATCACAGCATCACGCTTTTCGTAATCGTAAGGTGTATCGAGGTTGGCATCACGGTCAAAGTCGAGCACCGGGGCAATATTGAACTGGCCCAGCGCATGTTTTATGGTGCTGCGCAATATGGCATAGAGCGCGTGCTCATCGTCAAATTTTATCTCGGTCTTGGTAGGGTGAATGTTGATGTCTATGGTATGGGGCGGTACATCCATATAGATGTAATAACCGGGCTGGCAACCGTCTTTCAGAAGCCCCTCATAAGCTGCCATAACGGCATGGTGCAGGTACGGACTTTTTATAAAACGGTTGTTTACAAAAAAGAACTGCTCTCCCCTGCTCTTCTTGGCAAACTCCGGCTTCGCTACAAAACCACCTATCTGTACAATCTCGGTGCTTTCTTTTACGGGAACCAGTTTCTCATTAGTACGCCCACCAAAGATGTTTACAATGCGCTGGCGCTGGTTGCCCGAGGGCAGGTTAAACATTTCTGACCCGTTGTGGTACAGAACAAAACTGATGTTGTGGTGTGCCATGGCCACGCGCTCAAACTCGTCGATTACATGGCGAAATTCTACCGTGTCGCTCTTTAAAAAGTTGCGGCGGGCAGGTATATTAAAAAATAAATTCTTTACAGAAAATGAGGTACCCTTAGGCAACACGGCTACTTCCTGGCTGGTGAACTTGCTGCCTTCTATAACCAGGTGCGTACCCAGTTCGTCCTGCTCCTGGCGGGTTTTAAGTTCTACGTGCGCAATGGCCGCGATAGATGCCAGCGCCTCTCCCCTAAAGCCTTTGGTATGCAGTGCAAAAAGGTCTTCGGCGTGGCGTATCTTGCTGGTCGCGTGGCGCTCAAAGCACAGGCGGCTATCGGTAACGCTCATGCCCTTGCCGTTATCAATAACCTGAATCAGGGTTTTACCGGCGTCTTTTACAATCAGTTTTATCTCGGTACTGCCGGCATCCACAGCATTTTCCAGCAGTTCTTTAACTACCGACGCCGGCCTTTGCACCACCTCTCCGGCGGCTATCTGGTTGGCAACGTGGTCTGGAAGAAGCTGAATGATGCTGGACATTGTGTGTGTAACTGTTGTTTTATAGGTTTATCAAAGGTAAGGAAATTTTGGGGGATGGGGAAAGCGATGTGCAACCTTGTTTTGTATATTTACATGCAACCATTACCAAAGTCATGAAAGGCCCTTTTGCATTACTATTATTTTTAACGCTAATAATAAGCACACCTGTCATTATATTTTTACATGAATTGGGTCACTCAATATTTGCGCTTTTGTTTACCAAGCAGGGAGTCAAAATGTTTGTTGGCTCTTATGGCAAAACTGAAAAAACCCGTGAGTTTACATTTGGAAGACTACAATTATACATTGAGCCAAAATTTAAATTGGGAGGAGGAATGTGCGTGCATCATCATACTAATAAAACTTACAAAGAATTAATATTAATTTTTGCAGGTCCCGCATTGCCTTTATCGATAGCAATATTATTTTATTCTTTCTGCGTCCATTATTTAAATGACAATTGGGTAGCCGCCGCTATTTTCTTTATTATATTTTGCTTCGTTAGTTTTTTAAAGAGCCTGATTCCAAGTAGCAGACCTATAATTCTTACCGATGGCAGCCAGACATTTAATGATGGAAGGCTTATATTAAATACTTTAAAAAACCGCTCTTTTCAAAAAGAATACCGCATTGCTGCCGACTACTTTAATGCTAAAGATTATACCAATGGATCGATACACTTTGCGGCATTAATTGACAAACATAAAATAACCGACCGGCTGATACATACTTATTACTTATATTCATTGTATAGCAACAAAGATTTAAATCGGTTGAAGGATTTTGTATTCAAACATTATGAAACGGTAAATTTCAATAAAGACGACTTGAGTAACATTGGGGTATACTTTTCCCGCCTTGAAGACCATGAGTCAGCAATGCACTATTATAAAAAATCTCTAAATTTAGAGGAAAACGCGAATGCCCTTAATAACATGGGATATTCGATGAATATATTAGAAAGATATACCGAGGCTTTACCTTATTTTGAAAAAGCAATAGCTATAGAACCGGAACAAGCTTATGCTTATAACAACAGAGGATATGCAAAACTAAAGTTAGGGTTTATTGAAGAAGGCTTTGAAGACTTTGAAACCTCTAATAAACTTGACCCTAATAATTCATATTATTATAAAAACTTAGGCTTATATCACTTTGATAAAGGCAATTACAGCACAGCCCTCGAACACTTCATCAAGGCAAAAGAAATGGATGACGAAACCTATAAAATTGATGATGATATTGAAACAGTGAAGTGGAAATTAGGTATGCATGATAGCATCACATAACACTATCATCATTCATTAAACTCCATAAAAAAACCCCTTTCGTTTCCGAAAGGGGTTTGGTATTTATTAAGCCTGTCCCGCGGGACCAAAACTCAGTGGAATGGCGGGTTGTTCCGTATCGCTGATGATGCCGTGGGCACTCTCAAAGCGGTGGATGTTTTCGCCTAAAGCCTTCAGCAGGCGCTTGGCATGCTGGGGCGTTAACACAATGCGCGATTTTACTTTAGCCTTGGGCACGCCCGGCATTATGGTAATAAAATCTACAATAAACTCAGATGCAGAGTGGTTAATGATGGCCAGGTTACTGTACGTTCCCTCGGCGGTTTTTTCATCAAGCTCTATGTTTATCTGCCCTTGTTGCGGTTTCTGGTCGCTCATTATTAATAGTTATATTCCTTTTCCGGAGTTAATAGCTCATTATATTCTTCTTTAGAACCTACAATCGTGTTGTCATAGTCCCTCATACCCGTACCTGCCGGTATACGGTGGCCTACAATAACATTCTCTTTAAGGCCTTCAAGTCCGTCAACTTTACCTGCTACAGCAGCTTCGTTCAGTACTTTTGTAGTTTCCTGGAACGATGCAGCCGATATAAACGACTTAGTTTGAAGCGACGCCCTTGTGATACCCTGAAGTACCGGTGTAGCCGTTGCCGGAACTACGTCGCGCGCTGTAACCTGGTTCTGGTCGTTGCGTTTCAGTATCGAGTTTTCATCCCTTAGCTCGCGAGGCGTAACAATTTGCCCCGGTTTAAGGTTTGCAGAGTCACCCGCGTCTTCAACCACTTTCATACCATATAGCTTGTCGTTCTCTACAATAAAATCAGACGTGTGTATCAGCTGGTCTTCAAGGAACAGGGTATCGCCCGGGTCCTGAACCTGTACCTTACGCATCATCTGGCGGATAACAACCTCAAAGTGTTTGTCATTAATCTTAACACCCTGAAGGCGGTATACCTCCTGAATTTCGTTTACAAGGTACTGCTGCACTGCCGATGGGCCCTGTATCCTAAGGATGTCCTCAGGGGTAATGGCACCGTCTGATAGTGGCAAGCCTGCTTTTACGTAGTCATTTTCCTGAACCAGTATCTGGTTAGACAGTTTTACAAGGTATTTTTTAACCTCGCCAAATTTCGATTCGATAACAATCTCGCGGTTACCCCTTTTGATTTTACCGAATGAAACCACACCGTCAATTTCAGAAACTACAGCCGGGTTAGATGGGTTACGTGCTTCAAGAAGCTCGGTAATACGTGGAAGACCTCCCGTGATATCGCCCGTTTTAGACGAACGCCTAGGTATCTTAACAAGGATTTTACCGGCTTTAATCTTCTCGCCGTTATCAACCATAAGGTGGGCACCCACCGGAAGGTTGTATGAACGGATAAGCTCGCCATCATTACCATATATCAATAGCGTAGGGATAAGTTTTTTATTCCTCGCTTCAGAAATTACTTTTTCCTGGAAGCCCGTTTGCTCATCTATCTCTACTAAGAAAGACTGGCCCTGCTCGATGTCTTCATAAGCTACCTTACCGGTAAACTCAGAGATAATAACACCGTTATACGGGTCCCACTTACAGATGGTAGTTCCCTGTGTTACCACATCGCCGTCTTTAACAAAGATGCTAGAACCGTAAGGTATGTTGTGCGTGTTAAGCACTATCCCTGTATTGGCATCTACAAGTTTAAGCTCGGTAGAACGTGATATTACAATGTCTACTTTTTCACCATCGTTGTTCTCGCCTATTACCGTTTTAAGGTCTTCTATTTCAAGACGGCCTGCAAAACGTGTAACAATGCTCGACTCTTCCGATATACCACCGGCAACACCACCCACGTGGAAGGTACGTAGTGTAAGCTGTGTACCCGGCTCACCGATAGACTGTGCAGCGATAACACCTACAGCCTCACCCCTTTGGGTCATCTTACCGGTAGCAAGGTTACGGCCGTAACATTTGGCGCATATACCCTTAGTAGCCTCACATGTTAGCGGAGAACGTACTTCAACAGCCTCAATAGGCGCTGCGTTAATGGCTTTAACTTCGGCTTCGGTAATCTGCTCACCGGCGTGTACAAGTACCTCGGTAGTAAGCGGGTTAATTACATCCTGAAGTGCCACGCGGCCTAATATCCTTTCACCAAGGGTTTCTACAATCTCCTCGTTTTTCTTAAGTGCTGAAACCTCGATACCACGAAGGGTACCACAGTCTACAGAGTTCACGATAACGTCCTGAGAAACGTCGTGAAGCCTTCTGGTAAGGTAACCGGCATCGGCCGTTTTAAGGGCGGTATCCGCAAGGCCTTTACGTGCACCGTGGGTAGAGATAAAGTACTCAAGGATTGAAAGGCCTTCCTTAAAGTTAGAAAGGATAGGGTTTTCGATAATCTCACCACCACCGGCAGTTGATTTTTTAGGCTTAGCCATCAAACCACGCATACCTGTAAGCTGGCGTATCTGTTCTTTACTACCCCTCGCCCCGGAGTCAAGCATCATATACACCGAGTTGAAGCCCTGCTGGTCTTCGCGGATGTTTTTCATGGCTAGCTCTGTAAGCAATGCATTGGTAGAGGTCCACACGTCAATTACCTGGTTATAACGCTCGTTATTTGTAATAAGACCCATGTTATAACTAACAGATATCTCATCAACTTTTTCGTTAGCGTCATCAATAAGTTCCTGTTTCCTTGCAGGGATAATAATATCACCTAAGCTGAATGACAAACCACCGCGGAAGGCAAATTTGTAACCCATGTCTTTCATGTTGTCAAGGAACGCCGCTGTTGTAGGCACATCGGTAACACTTAAAATCTTACCAATGATGTCCCTAAGCGATTTCTTGGTAAGGATCTCATTTATATATCCTGCTGCCTCAGGCACTACTTCGTTAAACAGTACACGTCCGGCAGTAGTCTGGATGATCTTGTAAACAAGTTCACCGTTTTCATTAAAGTCTTTAGCACGTATTTTTACACGGGCATTAAGCTCAAGCCTGTTTTCGTTAAGCGCAATATTTACCTCTTCTGCCGAATAGAATGTAAGGCCTTCGCCCAAAATTTTCTTTTCCGGAGTAGAAAGGCGCTCTTTGGTCATATAGTAAAGACCAAGTACCATGTCCTGGGAAGGTACGGTAATAGGAGCACCGTTTGCCGGGTTAAGTATGTTGTGCGACGCAAGCATAAGCAGCTGTGCCTCAAGGATAGCCTCTGGGCCTAACGGAAGGTGCACTGCCATCTGGTCACCGTCAAAGTCAGCATTAAATGCCGTACATACAAGCGGGTGCAGCTGGATTGCTTTTCCTTCAATTAGTTTAGGCTGGAATGCCTGTATACCAAGCCTGTGAAGGGTTGGGGCCCTGTTTAGCAGTACCGGGTGTCCTTTAATTACGTTTTCAAGGATATCCCAAACTACGGGCTCTTTTTTATCGATTATCTTTTTAGCCGATTTTACCGTTTTAACGATACCGCGCTCTATAAGCTTACGGATAACAAACGGCTTGTAAAGCTCGGCAGCCATATCTTTTGGCAAACCGCACTCAAAGAGTTTCATTTCAGGCCCAACGACGATTACCGAACGTGCAGAATAGTCAACACGTTTACCAAGAAGGTTTTGACGGAAACGGCCTTGTTTACCTTTAAGTGAATCTGATAATGATTTAAGCGGCCTGTTAGATTCAGTTTTTACTGCAGAAGCTTTCCTTGTGTTATCGAATAGTGAGTCTACGGATTCCTGCAGCATACGCTTTTCGTTACGAAGGATAACTTCCGGAGCTTTAATCTCCATAAGCCTTTTAAGGCGGTTGTTACGTATAATAACCCTCCTGTAAAGGTCGTTAAGGTCAGACGTTGCAAAACGGCCACCATCTAGCGGCACAAGTGGGCGAAGCTCTGGTGGTATAACAGGTATTACCTTAAGTATCATCCACTCAGGGCGGTTCTCCCTGTTCATATTACTCTCACGGAACGACTCTACAACCTGTAGCCTTTTAAGGGCTTCAGTTTTACGTTGTTTAGACGTTTCGGTGTTAGCACTGTGGCGCAGGTTATACGAAAGTGTATCAAGGTCTATCCTTGCAAGAAGGTCCATAATACACTCAGCACCCATTTTAGCGATAAACTTGTTAGGGTCAGTATCGTCAAGGTACTGGTTGTCTGCAGGCAGGCTGTCAGCAATGTTTATAAATTCTTCCTCGGTAAGGAAGTCAAGCCTTTTAAGCGATTCGCCATCGGGCCCTTTAGCAATACCGGCCTGAATAACCACATACCTTTCGTAGTATATGATCATGTCCAGCTTTTTAGAAGGCAGGCCAAGAAGGTAGCCTATTTTATTAGGCAGCGAACGGAAATACCATATATGCGCGATAGGCACCACAAGGTTGATGTGGCCCACCCTGTCGCGGCGCACTTTCTTCTCGGTAACTTCAACACCGCATCGGTCACAAACAATCCCTTTGTATCGGATCCTTTTATACTTTCCGCACGCACATTCAAAATCCTTTACAGGGCCAAAAATACGCTCGCAGAAAAGGCCGTCCCTCTCTGGTTTGTGGGTACGATAATTAATGGTTTCAGGCTTTAAAACCTCACCCCTCGATTCAGCCAGGATACTCTCAGGCGAAGCAAGCCCTATTGAAATCTGGTTAAACCTTTTTACGGTATTTTTATCTTTTAATCTTGTCATGATATGTAATCTACCAATTTATTAAAAAGTATAGAAAGGGAATGGCGCACTGCACCATTCCCATAGAAAATTATTCCTCTAACCTGATGTCTAATCCAAGGCCTTTAAGCTCATGCATCAATACATTAAACGATTCTGGCAAGCCCGGTTCAGGCATTGTCTCTCCTTTAACGATGGCTTCATAAGTTTTAGCCCTTCCTATTACGTCATCCGATTTAACAGTCAGTATCTCCCTTAGTGTGCTCGATGCGCCGTAGGCCTCAAGTGCCCACACCTCCATCTCACCAAAACGCTGCCCACCAAACTGTGCCTTACCACCAAGTGGCTGCTGCGTGATAAGTGAGTACGGACCGATAGAACGGGCGTGCATCTTATCATCAACCATGTGGCCCAGTTTAAGCATATAGATAACACCTACGGTTGCTGCCTGGTGGAAACGCTCTCCGGTACCACCATCATAAAGATACGTGTGGCCAAAGCGCGGTATACCTGCCTCGTCTGTAAGTTCATTAATCTGGTCTAAAGATGCACCATCAAAAATTGGCGTTGCAAATTTCTTGCCCAGTTTAAGGCCTGCCCATCCAAGTACTGTTTCATATATTTGCCCGATGTTCATACGCGAAGGTACACCCAGCGGGTTAAGCACGATATCTACAGGGGTACCATCCTCAAGGAACGGCATATCCTCAGCACGAACGATTTTAGCAACAATACCTTTGTTACCGTGGCGTCCCGCCATTTTATCACCCACTTTCAGCTTACGTTTTTTAGCAATGTAAACTTTAGCAAGCTTAAGGATACCGCTTGGCAGTTCATCTCCCACCGTAATGGTAAATTTCTCCCTCCTTAATGCACCCTGAAGGTCATTCAGCTTAATCTTATAGTTGTGGATAAGGTCATTTACCATAGCATTGGTCTCATCATCTGTAGTCCACTGCCCTTTGGTAAGGTGTGCAAAATCCTCAACCGCGTAAAGCATTTTCTGGGTATATTTTTTACCTTTAGGAAGCACTTCCTCCCCAAGGTCGTTCATCACACCCTGTGATGTTTTACCGTTAATGATATTAAACAGCTTGTCTATAAGTTTGTCTTTAAGTTCTGTGAACTTAACTTCAAAATCAGTTTCAAGTTTGCCTAAATCATCTTTATCTTTAGTACGCTTACGTTTATCCTTAACCGCACGTGCAAAGAGTTTCTTATCAAGAACCACGCCATGAAGTGACGGAGATGCTTTTAACGAAGCATCTTTAACATCTCCCGCTTTGTCGCCAAAGATGGCGCGAAGCAGTTTTTCTTCCGGTGTAGGGTCTGATTCACCTTTAGGGGTAATTTTACCTATAAGTATGTCGCCAGGCTTAACCTCGGCACCTATCCTTATCATACCGTTCTCATCAAGGTCTTTGGTAGCTTCTTCAGATACGTTAGGTATATCATTGGTAAGTTCTTCATTACCCAGTTTGGTATCTCTTACTTCAAGAGAATAATCGTCTACGTGAATAGAGGTAAAGATATCATCTCTAACCACTTTTTCAGATATTACGATAGCATCCTCAAAGTTGTAGCCCTTCCATGGCATGAACGCCACCTGCAGGTTACGGCCCAGAGCAAGCTCTCCGTTTTGTGTGGCATAGCCCTCACATAAAACCTGGCCCGGCACTACCCTGTCGCCTTTGCGAACAATAGGCTTAAGGTTGATGCTTGTGCTCTGGTTCGTTTTACGGAACTTGATAAGCTGGTATGTTTTCTCGTCCGGGTCAAAGCTTACACTTCTCTCACGGTCGGTACGGTCATATTTAATGGTAATCTGGTTCGCATCTACATACTCTATGATACCATGCCCTTCGGCATTTATAAGTACCCTTGAGTCAGACGCTACCTGGCGCTCAAGGCCAGTACCTACTATAGGGGCTTCAGGGCGTAACAATGGTACGGCCTGGCGCATCATGTTAGATCCCATCAGCGCACGGTTAGCATCATCATGCTCCAGGAACGGAATAAGCGAAGCCGATATAGAGGCAATCTGGTTAGGTGCTACGTCAGTATAATGTACTACGCTTGGCTCTACCACCGGGAAGTCGCCTTCCTCACGGGCAATAACCTTATCGGCAGTAATTTTACCAGTGGCATCCATCGCGATATTTGCCTGGGCTATCATCTTGCCCTCTTCTTCCTCAGCGCTAAGATAAACCGGGGTAGACTCTAAATCTACTACACCGTTAGTTACCTTGCGGTACGGAGTTTCTATAAAGCCCATACCGTTTACCTTAGCATACACACCAAGTGATGATATAAGTCCGATATTTGGCCCCTCAGGCGTTTCTATCGGGCAAAGGCGCCCATAGTGGGTATAGTGAACGTCTCGAACCTCAAAACCTGCCCTTTCACGGCTAAGACCACCCGGCCCAAGTGCAGAAAGCCTGCGCTTGTGGGTAATCTCTGCAAGCGGGTTCGTCTGGTCCATAAACTGCGAAAGCTGGTTTGTACCAAAAAACGAGTTAATAACCGATGACAGCGTTTTAGCATTAATAAGGTCTATCGGGGTAAATACCTCGTTGTCCCTTACGTTCATACGCTCGCGGATAGTACGTGCCATACGGGCAAGGCCTACCCCAAACTGCGCAGAAAGCTGTTCGCCCACAGTCCTTACCCTACGGTTAGAAAGGTGGTCAATATCATCAATCTCTGCTTTAGAGTTTATAAGCTCTATAAGGTATTTAACTATGGTAATGATATCCTCTTTGGTAAGCACCTGCTTTTCCATAGGGATGTCAAGGCCCAGTTTTTTGTTCATCCTGTAACGGCCTACGTCACCTAGGTTGTAACGCTGGTCTGAGAAGAACAGTTTATCTATAATACCGCGCGCGGTTTCCTCATCAGGCGGTTCTGCGTTACGCAGCTGACGATAGATATGCTCTACGGCTTCTTTTTCAGAATTTGTAGGGTCTTTTTGCAGCGTGTTATGGATAATAGCGTAATCTGCCTGGTTGTTATCCTCCTTGTGCAACAAAATGGCTTTTACATTAGCCTCCAGGATTTCCTCAACGTTATCTTTGTCGATAAGGGTATCACGGTCTAATATAATCTCATTACGCTCGATAGATACTACCTCGCCAGTGTCTTCATCCACAAAATCTTCATGCCATGTGTTAAGCACACGTGCCGCAAGCCTCCTGCCTATATATTTTTTAAGGCTGCTTTTAGATACTTTGATTTCTTCGGCAAGGTCAAAAATCTCAAGGATGTCCTTATCCCTTTCAAAGCCTATGGCGCGGAAAAGGGTAGTTACCGGAAGTTTTTTCTTCCTGTCGATATACGCGTACATAACACTGTTAATGTCTGTAGCAAATTCTATCCAGGATCCTTTAAAAGGAATTACCCTTGCAGAGTAAAGTTTTGTTCCGTTAGCGTGGAACGACTGGCCAAAGAATACACCGGGTGACCTGTGCAGCTGCGATACAACAACACGCTCAGCCCCGTTGATAACAAATGTACCACTAGGAGTCATATAAGGTATAGTACCCAGGTAAACATCCTGCACAATTGTTTCAAAATCCTCATGTTCAGGGTCGGTACAATACAGTTTCAGGCGCGCTTTAAGCGGCACGCTGTATGTAAGGCCCCTGTCTATACACTCTTCAATTGTGTAACGTGGCGGGTCTACAAAATAATCAAGGAACTCCAACACAAACTGATTTCGCGTATCAGTAATCGGAAAGTTTTCCATGAAGGTGTTATAAAGACCTTCGTTGCCTCTCTCATCCGACTTTGTTTCCAACTGGAAAAAGTCTTTAAACGACTTTACCTGAATATCCAGGAAATCCGGATAGCTAGGGATGTTTTTAGTAGAGGCAAAATTTAATCTTTCAGTCTGATTTGTTATCATCAATGGACAAAATTTTGATTAAAATAATAATATGCGCGTATAAAAGTTTATTATACGAAAAATGGTTTAGGCCTTTGAGAGTTTTTCTCAAGGCCTAAACCTAAGGGTTTTAACCGATGTAAGCTTATTTAAGCTCAACTAAAGCACCAGCTTCTTCTAGAGATTTTTTAAGACCTTCAGCCTCATCTTTAGAGATGCCTTCTTTGATGTTAGCAGGAGCACCGTCTACAAGGTCTTTAGCCTCTTTAAGACCAAGTCCTGTAAGTTCTTTAACCGCTTTAACTACAGCAAGTTTAGAAGCACCAGCCTCTTTAAGAACTACAGTAAACTCAGTTTGCTCTTCAGCAACAGGAGCATCTCCACCAGCAGCAGGGCCAGCAATAGCTACAGCAGCAGCTGCAGGCTCTATACCATACTCATCTTTTAATATTGTAGCAAGTTCGTTAACTTCTTTTACAGTAAGGTTAACTAGTTGTTCTGCGAATTGTTTTAAATCTGCCATTTTTTCTATCGTTTTAAATAGTTTGTAATATATAATTCATTAAGTGCGTACACGCGGGGTTGTTACCTTTCAGATAACGTTTTAACAAGTCCTGCAATAGTATTACCGCCAGATTTAAGGGCAGAAATAACATTTTTAGCAGGAGACTGAAGCAGGCCGATGATTTCGCCAATAACCTCGTCTTTAGATTTAAGAGATACAAGGGCATCCAGCTGATTGTCTCCTATAAATACTGCCTCGTGGATGTAAGCACCCTTAAGTACAGGCTTTTGAGACCTTTTGCGGAATTCTTTTATCAATTTAGCAGGGGCGTTACCATTCTCTGCAATAAGTATAGCGGTGTTGCCTTTAAGTACAGACGGTAAATCGCTGTAATTGTTGCTTTCCACATTTTGCATTGCTTTTTCAAGCAATGTATTTTTAACTACCTCCAGTTTAATACCCGCTTTAAAGCAAGCCCTTCTAAGGCTAGAAGTTGCCTCTGCGTCAAGGCCGGATATATCAGCTACATATACTACATTAGTATCGGCTAACTGGGCAGTTAAATCTTTAATAACAATTGATTTTTCTTCTTTAGTCATAATAAAAATTATTTAACTACCAATTATACCGCTTTAGGATCTAAAGCAATAGCAGGGCTCATAGTACAAGAAAGGTGGATACCTTTAATATAAGTACCTTTAGCCGCAACTGGTTTCATTTTGATTAATGTTTGGATAATTTCGTGAGCGTTCTCAGCAATCTTGTCAGCATCAAATGATACCCTTCCGATCCCTGCGTGAACGATACCTGTTTTATCAACTTTAAAGTCAATTTTACCGGCTTTAACTTCCTGAACGGCTTTAGCCACATCCATAGTTACAGTACCGGTTTTAGGGTTTGGCATAAGGCCACGAGGACCCAGGATCCTACCTAAAGGACCAAGCTTACCCATAACAGCAGGCATAGTGATGATAACATCAACATCTGTCCAGCCGTCTTTGATTTTTTGAAGATAATCGTCAAGGCCTACAAAGTCTGCACCTGCAGCTGTAGCCTCAGCTTCTTTATCAGGAGTTACAAGGGCAAGTACCCTTACATCTTTACCTGTACCGTGAGGAAGTGTAACAACACCCCTTACCATTTGGTTTGCTTTCCTTGGATCTACACCAAGGCGCACTGCGATATCCACTGATTCATCAAATTTAGCAGAAGAAACCTCTTTGATTAATGCAGAAGCATCTTTCAACGAATACAGTTTGTTCTTTTCGATTTTAGAAGCAGCTTCCTTCTGTTTTTTTGTCAATTTTGCCATTTCTTGTCTCTTTAACGATTAAAAAGGAGCTGGTCCTGATACGGTTATACCCATAGACCTTGCTGTTCCTGCAATCATGCTCATTGCTTTCTCTATAGTGAAGGCATTAAGATCTACAATCTTGTCTTCAGCGATAGCCCTGATTTGATCCCAGGTAACATTTGCTACTTTTTTACGGTTAGGTTGCCCTGAACCCGACTTAAGTTTGGCAGCATCCAGCAGCTGTATAGCCGCAGGGGGAGTTTTTACAACAAACTCGAAAGATTTGTCTTTGTACACGGTAATTTGTACCGGTAAAACTTTGCCTGGTTTATCCTGGGTCCTGGCATTAAATTGCTTACAGAACTCCATGATGTTAACCCCAGCAGCTCCCAAAGCAGGTCCAACCGGTGGCGATGGATTCGCGGCACCTCCCTTTACTTGTAGTTTAACTACTTTACTAATTTCTTTAGCCATTTCTTTTAAAAGATTTAGCACATCATCAATTGGAAGCGAGGATGTGATTTATAATAAGTGTAACAAAAATTATACTTTTTCTACTTGCATAAAGCTAAGTTCAAGCGGCGTCTTTCTTCCAAAGATTTTCACCATCACTTCAAGCTTACGCTTTTCTTCGTTAACTTTTTCAACAGTACCGTTAAATCCGTTAAACGGCCCGTCTATCACTTTAACGGTTTCACCCGGTGTATAAGGTATTGATACATTATCTGTTTTAACCGATAACTCATCTACTTTACCCAGCATCCTGTTTACCTCGCTAAGCCTTAAAGGCACAGCCTCTCCACCTTTCGTTTCACCAAGAAAGCCGATAACACCGGTAATGGACTTTATGATATGCGGAACTTCGCCCGTAAGGTTAGCCTCAACCATTACATAGCCCGGAAAGTATACCTTATCTTTACTGATTTTTTTACCATCGCGCACCTGAACTACCTTTTCGGTAGGCACCAGAACCTGCGATACATAATCTGAAAGCCCGGCTTTACTAATCTCAGTCTCTATATAGTTTTTAACTTTATTCTCCTGACCGCTTACCGCTCTTACCACATACCACTTTTGAACATTGTTATCAGTCATTGCAATAAAATTATTGTTTTAAGAAAGCATATAACTTAGCTACAGTAACCTCAAAGCCCTTGTCTATACCAAAAGTCAACAAAGCAAATACCACAGAGAACACTGCAACTATTATGGTAAGGCGTTGCACTTCTGCCCACTCCGGCCAGGTTACATTTTCTTTAAGCTCAGTAAACGCTTCTGATATATAATTGGTAACTTTCATATTATATCGCTTTTTTCTTATGCACGGGTGGAGGGATTCGAACCCCCATCAACGGTTTTGGAGACCGCTATTCTACCCTTGAACTACACCCGTTTGATTAAAAACCGGCCGGGGCAAAAAAGCACCGGCCGGCTTTATATAATTTAATTAACTATAATTAGCTAAGTATTTCAGTAACCTGACCTGCACCTACTGTACGGCCACCTTCGCGGATAGCGAAACGTAGACCTACACTTAGAGCGATAGGGCTAAGCAGCTGAACCTCGATAGTAAGGTTGTCACCTGGCATAACCATCTCAACACCAGCAGGTAGAGAAATAGTACCAGTTACGTCAGTTGTACGTACATAGAACTGAGGACGGTAGTTATTGTGGAATGGAGTGTGACGTCCACCTTCTTCTTTTTTAAGGATATAAACCTCAGCTTTAAAGTGAGCGTGTGGCTTAACAGATCCTGGCTTGATGATAACCATACCACGACGGATATCTTCTTTAGCAATACCCCTTAACAAGATACCTGCGTTGTCTCCAGCCTCACCCCTATCAAGGATTTGACGGAACATCTCGATACCTGTAATAGTAGAAGTTAGTTTCTCAGCACCCATACCGATGATCTCAACCGGGTCGCCAGTGTTAGCGATACCTGTTTCGATACGGCCTGTTGCAACAGTACCACGACCAGTGATCGTAAATACGTCTTCAACCGGCATAAGGAATGGTTTTTCGATATCACGTGCAGGAAGCTCAATCCATGTATCAACAGCAGCCATAAGCTCTAGTACTGTATCAACCCATTTCGGCTCACCGTTAAGTGCACCAAGGGCAGAACCCTGGATAACCGGACCATTATCACCATCATACTGGTAGAAAGATAGTA
Source organism: Flavobacterium sp. RHBU_24 (assembly GCF_046613695.1). Taxonomy (NCBI): domain Bacteria; kingdom Pseudomonadati; phylum Bacteroidota; class Flavobacteriia; order Flavobacteriales; family Flavobacteriaceae; genus Flavobacterium; species Flavobacterium sp. RHBU_24. The sequence goes on from NZ_JBKJHD010000010.1 coordinate 89,171, forward strand.
GGTCACGGATTTCCATTTCAACAAGTTCAAGAAGCTCAGCATCATCAACCATGTCTACTTTGTTCATAAACACAACCATACGAGGTACACCTACCTGGCGGCCAAGAAGGATGTGCTCACGTGTTTGTGGCATTGGTCCGTCAGTAGCTGCAACCACAAGTATTGCACCATCCATCTGGGCAGCACCTGTAACCATGTTCTTAACGTAATCCGCGTGACCTGGACAGTCAACGTGAGCGTAGTGACGGTTAGCAGTAGCATATTCTACGTGAGAAGTATTAATAGTAATACCCCTTTCTTTTTCTTCAGGAGCGTTATCAATCTGGTCGAATGATTTTGCCTCAGAGTAACCTGCATCAGCCAACACTTTAGTAATAGCCGCTGTTAGCGTAGTTTTACCGTGGTCAACGTGCCCGATTGTACCTATGTTAAGGTGCGGCTTCGACCTATCAAAAGTTTCCTTTGCCATGATTTAATAATTTAATCTTAGTTTATAATTAGTGTTCAAATTCTTCTAAACATTGAGCCAATGACGGGAATTGAACCCGTGACCTCTTCCTTACCAAGGAAGCACTCTACCCCTGAGCTACACCGGCCTTTTTTCTTATCCTAAACTTAAAATCCACTATTCTAAATTTAGGCCGCTAGCCATAATTCAAAATTTAAAATTCATCATTTAAAATAAAAATGTGGGGAGAGCAGGATTCGAACCTGCGAAGATTTCTCAACGGATTTACAGTCCGTCCTCGTTGGCCGCTTGAGTATCTCCCCTAACCTTTACTTTTCCAGTCTTTTAAAAAGAACATTATATTTTGAGCCGATAGAGGGACTCGAACCCACGACCTGCTGATTACAAATCAGCTGCTCTAGCCAGCTGAGCTACACCGGCAACTCAATAAAAAAGCCCGCTATTTCTAACGGACTGCAAATGTATAGAATTTATTTTTTAATCAAAACATTTTCTTAAAAATTTTTCTCTAAGAATGTGCCCTTACCTTCTGTTTCCTTTTTACAAGTAAACGTTCAATGGAATCTGCCGCCAGCTCTACAGCTTCTTCAAAGGATTTGCATTGCTTTTTTACGATGAATTCATCGCCCGGGACACTAATTTTTATTTCAGCAATTTTATTCTCTTTGATGCTTGAATTATCGAGCTTAAAAAAAACATCCGAGCATACCACACGGTCGTAATACTTTTCAAGCTTATCCATTCTTCCCTGAACATAGCCAACCAATTTCCTGTCAACATTAAAGTTAACTGCATGAACATTTACTTTCATAATAAAAACAATTAGGTTAAACAAATCAGGAGTTATTTCGGTTACGGGGATGCGCATCTTTATATACCTTTTTAAGTTCAGCCAGGCTGCTATGGGTATATACTTGTGTAGATGCTAAACTCGCGTGCCCTAATAATTCCTTTACTGAATTTAAATCGGCCCCGTTATTTAAAAGGTGGGTGGCAAAAGTATGCCTAAGAACGTGCGGGCTCTTTTTCACCTTACCGGAGACAACACTAAAGTAACAATTTATTAACCTGTAAACAAAAGATTCACTCACTTTTTTTCCCGATGCATTCAAAATTAACACTTGGCTATCTATAACCTCAGGCAGTGCGCGCCTTTTAACCATATATTCAGACAATACATCTGAAGTACAACGCAGTACCGGCACAATACGCTCCTTATTGCGCTTACCCAACACCTTTAGCGTACTACTCTCCGCATTATAGCTACCCAGGTGCAAACTTATAAGTTCTGCCCGGCGGATACCCGTAGTATAAAGCAGTTCTATAATAAGGCGGTTGCGCACCCCCTCAAAATCATCAGGATAATCGTTATACTCCACCACATCCTGCATTTCCTTTTCGCTAAATGGCAGGTGTATTTTCTTCTCGGTTTTAAGCGCTTTGTGTTTTTGCAGCGGGCTGAACTCTATTTGCTTTGCCTTTAGTAAAAACCGGTAAAACGCTTTAAGGGAAGCTATTTTACGGTTTACCGAGCGGTTAGAGAGGCCGCCCTCTTCTACCAGGCTTACAATCCAGGAACGCACCTGGGTGTAGTGCACGTCCTGAAGTGTGGCACCGGAATCATCTTTTTTTATAAACTGCTCAAAACCGCGCACATCATCAAGGTATGCCCGCAGCGTTAAGAGGCTGTAGTTTTTCTCTTTTAAAAGATATTCAGCAAAAGCATCTGTGTTGTTAATCATAAGGCATAAAAAAACCGCTAACAGCAAAGTTAAACTTTAACTGCTAACGGCTGCTATTTAAAGCCCCAAAAAATTATCTTAGTTCTCCGCGGCGTCCCTAAGACCCTGGATGTAAGCTGCTTTTTGTACTTCAACCCTCCTTGATACAGATGGCTTAGTAAAGGCCTGACGCGCTCTTAGCTGACGTACAGTACCGGTTTTATCGAATTTACGTTTATAACGCTTAAGCGCCCTATCGATATTTTCTCCTTCTTTAATTGGTATAATCAACATAAGTATGACACCTCCTCTCGTTTACGGGTACAAATATAATCGAAATAATAATTAGCAACCAAATAAAAGTTACAATTATTTAACAAACTACACACTTTAGCATCCCCCCGAAAACTGCATGAACAGCCATTTATCTGAAGCTATGCAAGTTCGCACAGAGTTGCCGGGAAATTTTTACTCCTTGTACAGGCAAGGTTTGTCTGTTCCCTGCACCTGAGGGAGCGAATAGCCACTTGCAATACATTTTTGGCAGCTTTCAGCATAAAAAAGCCCTCCCTAAATAAGAAGGAAGAGCCTCGCGTCAATGGTTATATATAAGTAGTGTTATTTCAAAATATTACGCGCGATAACAATTTTTTGTATCTCGGTAGTACCTTCGCCAATGGTACACAGCTTGGCATCCCTGTAAAACTTCTCTACCGGAAAATCTTTGGTATAGCCATAGCCCCCGTGAATTTGTACAGCTTCGTTAGCAATGCGTACGCAGGCTTCACTGGCAAACATCTTCGCCATAGCTCCGGCAGTTGTTACAGGTTTGTGGTTATTTTTAAGCCATGCAGCTTTGTGCAATAATAGTTCGCTTGCCTCAATTTCGGTAGCCATATCGGCCAGCTTAAAAGATATCCCCTGAAAACTGCTTATCGGCTGGCCAAACTGGTGGCGCTCCTTACTGTATTTAAGCGCCGCTTCATAAGCTCCTTTAGCAATACCTAATGAAAGCGCCCCTATAGAGATGCGCCCGCCATCGAGTATTTTCATGGCCTGTACAAAACCCTGCCCTACTTCGCCAAGCCTGTTTTCATCAGGTATGCGGCAGCCGTCAAATACCAGCTCTGCGGTTTCGCTGGCACGCATGCCTAATTTATTTTCTTTTTTACCGGAACTGAATCCGGGTGTTCCTTTTTCTACCACAAACGCGGTCATCCCTTTAGAATCGCCTTTTTCACCGGTACGCACTATTACTACGGCTATATCGCCGCTTTTGCCATGGGTAATAAAGTTTTTGGCCCCGTTTATAATCCAGTGGTCGCCATCTTTAACGGCGGTGGTATTCATGCCGCCTGCATCGCTGCCGGTGTTGTGTTCCGTAAGGCCCCAGGCCCCTATATATTCGGCAGTGGCAAGCCTGGGCAGCCAGCGTTGTTTCTGCTCATCATTGCCAAACGTTAAAATGTGATTAGTGCACAGCGAATTGTGCGCTGCGACAGATAGCCCTACCGAGGGGTCTACTTTAGATATCTCTTCTATTATGGTGATGTATTCATGGTAGCCCAATCCACTTCCTCCGTATTGTTCAGGAACTAGCACACCCATAAACCCCATTTCTCCCAGTTTTTTAAAAAGCTCTACCGGAAAATGCTGGCTTTCATCCCACTCCATATAATACGGCGTTATGTTAACCGCCGCAAACTCCCTTATAGAAGCCGCAATCATCTCTTGGGTTTCTGTCGCTTCAAATACCATAAATGTGATTATAATTTTAGTATTCCAAATATAAGAAGATAATTTTTGATTTTAACACAAAAATATCGTCTATTTTTGACAATTCATCAAAACCACTAATTTTTCCCTTCATACTGCGCTGTGTAATAATGGCCCTGGCAATATCCTTATTAAAATAAGGGAAATGTGTAAGCTGTTGTAGCGATGCGGTATTTACATTGATGGTGTTAACCGGCGGGTTTTGTCCCACTTTAAACGCTGCCTTAAGTCCGGCAACAGCATCTGGTGAAAATTCCTTAAACTCATCCATCTGGTCCATGCTTACAAAGGCGCCAAGGTCGGCACGGCGGCGCAGCAGCTTTTTAGCGAAGGCTGGCCCTATCCCTCGTACGGATATCAGGTCTTCCTCAAGTGCATCATTAATGTCGAGTTGTTTTATTACAACGGCGGGCCTTTTAGCATCCTGGTTTTTATAATAGGTTTCTTTATCCGGATAACTATCCGCAAACTGTTTTTCATCTTTGGCAGCTTGCTTTTTAGTTACCCAATCCGGGAACTTAAAATACGGCACCATTACGGCAAGCAGGCTGTCTGAAACACCGGTTACCTGTTGAAAATCGGCCGCGGAGTTAACCCACTTATTTTGTTTGCGAAATGCCTTTAGCTTATCTATCTGCGCGACGGTCATACCCAGTGAATACCCTTTATAATCGGTAATATAATTGGGGTTAAACGGATATATTTTATATACCCCTGCGCTGTCTGCCGTTGCTTTTAAGGCATCAAGCTCTGGTTGAAGGGCAATCCATTCTTTTTCTTCCTCAGAAGTAATTTTCTTTTCAGTGCTTGTCCTGCTTATAAAAAACCACGCCGCCTGTACCAAAACAATAAGCCCGCACAAAGCAAGCAGCCCTTTGCGCTGGCCGGAAGTAAGGCGGATTGGTTGGTTTGCGTTCAAAAGTTGGGATATTGAAAGTTTTAAAGCTGTTACAGGTCAAAAACCGAACTGCGCTTGGTATATATCATATCTTTAAGCTTAAGCCAGAACGCCAACGTAAGATAAACTCCAAACCACAGCCCTACTGTAAAAAATGTAATGTAGATAAAAAACAGCCGCACATTTGTAGCACGCATACCTATGCGGTCTGCCAGGCGGCTGGCCACTTCAAAGCCATGTTTTTCAAAAAAATGGCGAAGGTTAGTTATCACAGTCATAAAGTTATAAAGTCGAAAGTTGTAAAGTTGCTTACTCTTACCTGAAATCAAAGATAACAAAAATTCGGTTAGCGTTTTAAAAGTTCGAGCCCTACAGAGCAGTCCATACAGCGCTTGTGGTTACAGTATTCATTTTTAAGCTGCAAGAGCGACTGGCTGTCATAAGCCGACGCGACCGGGATTTTGTAGAAGCGGAACTTATCTACAATATTGTTCTTCTCGGCATCGATTTGCTGTAAGAGTTCGATTAGGGTTTCGGTTTCGTCTTTACCAATGCTTTTGGCATAAGCAAATTTAATTGGCACGATGGTATTAATAATAATCAGGTCAATAAACGATTTAGACAGCGGTTTGCGCTTAGCCGGGCTCTCCTTATCAAAACGGTAGTGCCGCAGCCAATACTCAGAAATATTCACGTTAAAAAGGGTGTAGATGGCCTGGAGGCTGCCGGCTTGCATAATGGCCGAAAACAGGTTTTGGTGGTTGTGGTATAGCGCGGCTAACTGTGCCAGGCGTACCGTGGGGAAATTATCGGGCCGGTGCCTGAAATACTCTGCCGGAGGGGCAATGTAAGGCTGCAATTGGTATTTGTGCGCTATATATTCAAATCGCATTTTAAGGTCGGCAGGGTATGTTTCCTCGAATGTTTCGTCCAACATACCGGCACGGCCACAAAGCAGGGCCTCCAGGTTTTCTATTTCAAAACTTTCTTTGCGTACCACGTTAAACGGTAACGACTTTGCTGTAGAAAAAAATGCTTCGCCATTAGTATTCAGCCCAAAATTCTTTGCCAGGAAACAAAAAAGCACAGCCTCCCAGTCGTTACTTGTTGCTGCAGCCAATTGCAAAATGGGTAATGCCTTGCGCTCCAGCCTTTCGAAAAACAGGCGCTCTTTCCAGTTATCAAAAACAAATAAATTGATTGTTTCAAGTTCCTTTTCACAATTTATCCAGGTTTTGGCTGATGACAACTGCTGGTAATTTGCAAGCAGCATACCGTCTACATACCGCCGTAATTCAAGCACCGGAAGTTCGGTGCCGTCTTTGCGAAGCACCTCGGCATCATGCTCCCATACCACATGCAGCACCACATTATCATAATGGCTGTCGGTTTCATGGCTGTGGTGGTACCAGTCGGAACTTTTTATATGGATTTCTACATTGCCCGCCCAGCGCTGCCCGGCTATAACGAGCTGCGCGTTAAAAAAATCAGGGCCGCTTTGTTGCAGGTATTGCCCGCCGTTTATAAGCTCCAGCACTTCGCCCTGCGTAGTTTTGAGGGCCGAAACGTCAAACTTTTTAAACTTCCATATATAATGCAGAAAATCTTCCTTCATGAATGTTTGGTTGGGAAGACTAAATTACTTAAAAAAATCACAAATATGGTAATGCCTATTCATGTTTCTCAAATCGTTTTTCAAGCCCATTACGTTCAATAAAATTATAGCCAAGGTCTAAGGTCTCGCCGCCGTCTTCAGGTGGGAGTTTGTAGTAGCGCCCATCGGTTACTATAAACTTTTTGTGCCCATATTTACCAAATTGAAAAATAAATTTACCATTAAATACATGCCTTACAGGCTTTGCCTTTTCGAGTTCGGTAACAAGAAAAAATTGTTCTGACATTTCAAGAACACAGCTCTTATTGCTCTTATCAAAACCTACATAGCCTTGTCTCAAATCAGGGTAAGGCAATGCGGCTTCTTTGAGTTCAAGCTGCTGGTATAAAAACCGTGCCTGATTACAGGCGCTCCTTAATTCTGACGGCGACTGAAAACCGTAATCGCTAATCGTTCTATAAATTTTGCCATCCTTTATAAAAGTAACAGTTATGGTTTGGTCATCAGTATGTGTCGCGGCATAATAGGTTTCCAGGCTGTCAATACCTGCTTTCTTAAACTCCCGTTCTAAGGCAAGATAATCTTTGGCAGAAATTGTAGCGGTGAAGTTTCCGTTTTTTAAATTGTTGTAACTGCCCTGGTAGGTAACGGTACCGTTCCTGTCTATCCGCACGTCGGCAATAGGGCAACTGCCGAAACAGGGGGACGCAGAAACAATTATGGCATCATATTTTTCGTTAGGGTTAATTTTATAGTGCTGCCTGGTAAACCTCCGGTACTTTTTCGCTTCCAGCTTGTATATAAGGGTATCGCCATTAAGCGAGTATATCTTTTCAAAGTACCAATTTTTCTCAACCGGGTTAAACACCATAAGCATACTGTCTTTAATTTTATACTTTGTTTTCCTGCCTGAATAATATATGAGTCCGCCAGGTTCATTTTCATTTTTTTTCCAATAACCGCTTTTATCAAGATAGGTAGTATCATCAAGAACAGAGAAATCATACATAACATCAAGAGGCGGCGGTGGCGGTAACAATGAATCGGTGTAGGGTATGCTGTCAAAGTCTTCAATATATTTCCACTCCCCCACTATATCTCGCTTTATCTGTGCTTCACGTTCGTTTTCGCAGGATAACAACAATAAAAGAAAGGGAAGTAGATAAAATGGCTTCATAGTATAGAGGTTTGGTTACATCAAACATAACTAAATAAACCAGCCGTATAGTACATATATCTAAATTCTCAAATCTACAATCTTAAATTGCTATCTTTGCGCCCTGTAAAATAGCGCCATGAAATTTGACCTGATTACCAAAGACCCGCAAACCAAGGCACGCGCGGGCACCATAACTACCGACCACGGTACCATACAAACCCCCATTTTTATGCCCGTAGGTACTGCCGGTACCGTAAAAGGCGTGCACCAGCGCGAGCTTAAAAACGACATAAACCCCGATATTATACTGGGCAACACCTACCACCTGTACCTGCGCCCGCAAACCGCGATACTGGAGCAGGCGGGCGGCCTTCACAAATTTATGAACTGGGACCGCCCTATACTTACCGATAGCGGCGGCTATCAGGTGTATTCGCTTTCGGCAAACCGAAAGATTAAGGAAGAAGGTGTAAAGTTTAAGAGCCATATAGATGGGTCGTACCACTTTTTTAGCCCGGAGAGCGTTATGGAAATTCAGCGAACCATAGGTGCCGATATTATCATGGCGTTTGACGAGTGTACACCGTACCCCTGTGATTACCGCTACGCAAAGCGCAGCATGCACATGACGCACCGCTGGTTGGACAGATGTATTGCGCACCTTGAAAAGCTGCCATTTAAATACGGTTACAGCCAGGCGTTTTTCCCTATAGTGCAGGGCAGTACCTATACCGACCTTCGCAAGGAAAGCGCCGAATATATAGCCAATGCCGGAGCCGTGGGTAATGCCATAGGCGGATTAAGCGTGGGTGAACCTGCCGAAGAAATGTATGCCATGACCGATGTGGTGTGCAGCATACTACCGGAAGACAAGCCCCGTTACCTTATGGGTGTGGGCACACCGATAAATATTTTAGAGAATATCGCACTGGGCGTTGATATGTTTGACTGTGTAATGCCTACCCGCAACGCGCGTAACGGCATGCTGTTTACGGCTAACGGCACCATGAACATGAAGAACAAAAAATGGGAGGATGACTTTTCCCCGCTTGATGAAATGGGCATTACCTTTGTAGATACCCAGTACAGCAAGGCCTATGTGCGCCACCTTTTTGCCGCCAACGAGTTTCTGGGCAAGCAAATAGCCACCATACACAACCTTGGCTTTTATATGTGGCTGGTGCGCGAGGCACGGGAGCACATTATAGCAGGCGATTTTAGGGAGTGGAAAGAAATGATGGTGAAGAATATGAGCCAAAGGCTTTAATTTGTAGTTTTATGACTCCTGGTTATCAGTTGACGGAGCTCCTGGCAACCGGCAACCAATGACTAAACAACAAAATAGTACATGAAAATAATAGACTGGTACATACTTAAGCGCTACCTGGCCACATTTTTTGTAATGCTCCTTATGTTCATCCCTATAGGGATAGTTATAGACGTGTCTGAAAAAGTGGGGCGCATGCTCGAAAACAAGGTGCCATTTAATAAGATTGCCATATATTATGCCGATTTTACGGTATACTTTGCAAACCTGCTATTCCCCATATTCCTGTTTTTAAGCATAATATGGTTTACCAGCAAACTCGCTAATAATACCGAGATTATTGCCATATTAAGTTCAGGTATTTCATTTAACCGCTTTTTAAGGCCGTATATCATTGGCGCAAGCTTTATATCGGTACTGGCGCTTCTTATGGGCTTTTTCTTTTTACCAAGGGCCAGCAAGGGATTCAACGATTTTAGGTACACCTACCTGAGCCGGAAAGAAGCACGGCAAAGCACTGATGTATACAAGCAGATAAGCGACAATGAGTTTATATATGTAAGCAGCTTTAATTATGAGCGTAAAGAAGGCTACAACTTTAACCTTGAAACGTTTCGCGATAGTAAGCTGGTTAGTAAGGTAACAGCAACCAGCATACGCTTTAACGATAAAGACAGCACCTACACCCTTAGCGGCTACAACAGCCGTACCGTTGGCGCTATGGGCGATATACTGGCAAGCGCGCCCACTAAAAACTTTAAGTTCAACTTTAAGCCCGATGACCTTACCCCGGCCGTATATGCCGCCGAAACCATGACCTATGGAGAGCTTACCGACTTTATCGACAGAGAGCGCAAGCGCGGTTCAGGCAACATAAATGCCTATCTTGTTGTACTCTACAAAAAATTTACCATTCCGGTATCAGCCTTTATATTAACAATTATAGCAGTTGCTGTATCGAGCATGAAACGCCGGGGCGGTATGGGGCTTAACCTGGCTATTGGCATTTGCCTTGCCTTTACCTTTGTGTTTTTTGACAAAGTATTTGGCACCCTGGCCGAAAAATCTACATTTTCGCCACTACTGGCTACCTGGATTCCCAATATTGCTTTTGGTATAATGGCCGTTGTCCTGCTGCGCAATGCAAGGCGATAACCTTAAAAACTACCTGCACCTGCACCTCATCGTTTTTGTATGGGGCTTTACCGCCGTGCTGGGCAAGCTCATAACGCTTTCCGCCATGCCGCTGGTATGGTTTCGTATGTGTATCGCGGTAACGGTAATAGGCATTTATGGGATTATAAAAAAAGTGCCCTTTAAAGTTTCGCTAAAAACAGCCATCCGGTTTGTAATCGCGGGGCTGATTATAGCCGTGCACTGGCTAACGTTTTTCCATGCTATTAAAATCAGTAATATATCGGTTACCCTGGCATGCCTCAGCACCGGGGCTTTCTTTGCCTCGCTACTGGAACCACTGCTTTACGGTAGGAAAATAATAGCCTACGAGGTTATCTTCGGCCTGTTTGTAGTGGGTGGGCTATACATCATTTTTCATTTTGAGGGAAATTACCTTTACGGTATACTTACCGCGCTGTTCAGCGCTTTGCTTTCTACCATTTTTGCAATCATTAACGGCAAGTTTGCGAAAGAATACAATGCTACGGTCATATCATTTTATGAGTTGCTTGGCGGTATTTTATTCTTTTCACTCTATCTGCTGTTTACAAAGCAATTTACACCACAATTCTTTACTCTTTCCTGGAACGACTGGAAATGGCTGCTCATACTGGGTTCAGTGTGCACAGGATATGCACAGATTGCCGCTGTTAAAGTAATGAAAACCATTACTCCCTATACCATGATGCTTACCATAAACCTTGAGCCGGTTTATGGGATTATTCTTGCGCTTTTGGTATTTGAGCAATCAGAACGCATGGCCACGTCTTTTTATATAGGCGCAGGCATCATTTTAGTAACCGTGATTATCAATGGGATATTAAAAAACAACCCGGTTAGAGCGAAGTAATTGGCTGCCGGTTTTGATTTTAATAAACAGTTTTATGTATCTTTGCGGCTTCAACATTAATTAAAATATCTGCCTTTACCATGGAATATTTAGATTTTGAGCTTCCTATCAAGGAACTGGAAGAGCAGTTGGATAAATGTACAATCATAGGCCAGGAAAGCGATGTTGACGTATCGAATACCTGTAAGCAGATCGAGAAAAAACTCGAAGAGACTAAAAAGAAAATATATAAAAACCTTACCGCCTGGCAGCGCGTACAGCTATCAAGGCACCCAAGCCGCCCTTATACAATGGATTATGTAAAGGCACTGGGGGGCAACTCATGGCTGGAGCTTTTTGGCGACCGCGGATTTAAGGACGACAAAGCCATGGTGGGAGGCCTCGCCAAAATAGGCAGCCAGAGCTTTATGATTGTTGGCCAGCAAAAAGGCTTTAATACTAAAACAAGGCAGTACCGCAACTTTGGTATGGCTAACCCCGAGGGATACCGCAAGGCGCTGAGGCTAATGAAAATGGCTGAGAAATTTGGCATTCCCGTAATTACCTTAGTAGATACCCCGGGCGCATACCCCGGCCTCGAAGCTGAGGAACGCGGACAGGGAGAAGCCATTGCCCGGAATATTTTTGAGATGTTCCGCCTTAAAACTCCCATAATTACCGTTATAGTAGGAGAAGGCGCTTCAGGGGGTGCCCTGGGGATAGGCGTGGGCGACAGGGTTTTTATGCTTGAGAACACCTGGTATAGTGTTATATCGCCGGAATCATGTTCATCAATACTATGGCGCAGCTGGGAATACAAAGAACAGGCTGCCGAAGCGCTGAAGCTTACCAGCTACGACATGAAAAAACAGGGCCTTATAGATGGCATAATACCTGAACCGTTAGGAGGTGCCCACTACGACAGGGAAACTACTTACAAAAATGTGGAAAAACAGATACTGGAAGCGTATAATGAACTGAAAGACTTATCAACACCCGAACTGGTGGCGCAAAGGATGGACAAATACAGTAAAATGGGCGAATACAAAGGCTAAATGCCTTTTTTAATCCAAAACTGCATACACAGTCCGAAGCCCCGTAGCTTCGGATTTTTTTTGGGTTATCAACAAAAAACACAAAGTTATGAACGGGTTATACACACAGCCGTCTTAACAATTACTTAACCCGAATTTTACATTTTTAAGTACATTCGTAACATGGAAAATATAAGGAACATCAATCCCGTCCGGGTAGATAAATCGACCCTGATAAGCTTAGAAAAAGGCAAGCTGCCCCCGCAGGCGCTCGACCTTGAGGAAGCAGTGCTTGGTGCAATGATGATTGATAAAAAAGGGGTAGACGAAGTTATTGATATATTGCAGCCCGATGCCTTTTATAAAGATGCCCACAAGCATATTTATGAAGCAATTGTGCAGCTTTTTAACGATACCCAGCCTATTGACCTTTTAACCGTATCGGCGCAGCTTAGAAAGAATGCCAAACTGGAAATGGCAGGCGGCGACTTTTACCTGATACAACTTACGCAGAAAATTTCGTCATCGGCACACATCGAGTTTCATTCGCGCATCATACTGCAAAAGTTCATCCAGCGTAGCCTCATCAGGATTTCAAGTGAGATCATTGAGGAATCATACGATGAAACTACTGATGTTTTTGACTTGCTGGACAAAGCCGAAAGCAAGCTGTATGAAGTAACGCAGGGCAACATAAAACGCAGCAGCGAAACAGCGCAGAGCCTTGTAATGCAGGCTAAAAAGCGTATTGAGGAAATTGCAAATCAGGAAGGGCTATCCGGCGTGGCTACCGGTTTTCACGACCTCGATAAGCTTACCAGCGGCTGGCAGCCCAGCGACCTTATCATTATTGCGGCAAGGCCGGGTATGGGTAAAACCGCATTTGTATTATCTATGGCGCGTAACATAGCCATTACCTACGGGCACGGAGTAGCGCTATTCTCACTGGAGATGTCGTCAGTACAGCTTATTACCCGTTTGATATCGAGCGAGACAGGGCTATCGTCGGAAAAATTGCGTACCGGTAAGCTGGAGAAACATGAATGGGAACAACTGAGCATCAAGGTAAAAGATCTTGAAAAAGCGCCACTATATATAGATGATACCCCATCGCTGTCGATATTTGACCTTAGGGCAAAGGCACGGAGGCTGGCCTCGCAATACGGTATCCGGATGATTGTTATTGACTACCTCCAGTTGATGACGGCCGGAGGCAGCGGAAAGAACGGCGGTAACCGTGAACAGGAGATATCAACCATATCCCGAAACCTTAAAGCCCTGGCAAAAGAGCTTAATATACCGGTTATAGCACTATCACAGCTATCGCGTGCGGTAGAAACGCGTGGCAGCAGCAAGCGGCCATTACTATCTGACCTTAGGGAATCTGGTGCGATAGAACAGGATGCGGATATCGTATCATTTATTTACCGCCCTGAGTATTACAAGATTGACGAGTGGGACGATGAAGAGCAATCGCCTACAGCAGGCCAGGCCGAGTTTATTGTTGCCAAACACCGTAACGGCGGGCTTGATAACATACGCCTGAAATTTATAGGCAACCTGGGTAAATTTGACAACCTAGACGATTTTAGCTCCCCGTTTGACGAGCTGCCATCAAGCATGAACAGCAGCAGCGATTTTATTACTAAAAACCTGCCTTCGGCTAACGAGGCCTTTGGCAGTAACATGAACAGCAGCCGGAATGACGATGACGATGATGTACCGTTTTAAGCTAGTGAGCTACTAAGCAGCTGGAAAAAAAATAACAAACTGATTTTTAAAAAGACATATGAGCACGCAAACAAACCACGAAGAGATATTATTAACTGACGCTATACTGGCAATAACCGTAAAAGATGCCGAAATTGTAGTGGATTAACGATTTTAAACGCACTCTTAGGGGTGCGTTTTTTGTTTGAATCCACCACCTAAAATAAACGGTAATAAAATGTATTTTTTGTAAATTTGGTAAAATTAAAGCGTTATGGAAACCATACATTTAAAAGTAAACCCAAAGGTGTACGACCATGTAATGTGGTTACTAAAACAGTTTGACCGCAATGATGTTGAAATTGTATCAGAAGAATTTCTGAAGAATAAGGCAGAGCTGGAGGAAGTGCTACGACTTAGTGACTCAGGCCAATTGACATATTATACGGTTGATGAAGTAGAGAAAATGACATCGGAAAAATTTTTAACTGAAAAAGCAGAACTTGACGAAAATCTGAGAAAAATTGATAGTGGAGAGGCTACTTTTATATCTTTAGAAGAATTTGAAAAGGAAACCGAGGAATTACTCAAGAGATATGAGGGTTAAATTACTTCGGGAATTTAGTACTAAATTAAAGAAACAATTGGTTTATATAGCGGAAGATAAACCTGAAGCCGCGAGAAAATTCAGGGCTGATTTAATTTTAAAATTAGCTGAATTGGTTTCAATGCCCTACAAAAATAGAAAATCTATTCATTATAAAGATGATAATATCCGTGACCTTGTTTTTAAGGGATACGTAATTATCTACCGTATAAAACCGGAACAAAACGAAATTGAAGTATTCGGTTTTATAAAATATACTAAAGAACCATAATGCATTTTAAAACCCGCCTCTTCCTCCTACTCATTACCTTATTTTCACTTACTGCCTTTGCGCAAAAGACCTACGTATTCTTTGGTTCCTATAATTGGAAAAATACTGAAAAAGGTTTGTACGTGTACACGTTAGATACCTTGAGCGGTAAACTTAATAAAGTAAGCACCCTGGGCAATGTGCTCAACCCCTCATACCTTACACTCTCTCCGGGCGGTGGTTTTGTATACAGCGTTACCGATAGTAAAACGCCTAATGCCGGCAGTGTAAGCAGCTATAAATTTGATGCTGAAAAAAGTGCTCTCAGCTTTATAAACAGCCAGCCCAGCCAGGGCGAAAACCCGGTCTATGTTTCCGTACATCCCGGGGGCGAATGGCTGGCCGAGGCTAATTATACCCAGGGTGGTGTAACTATCTATCGAGTTGGTGCCGACGGTACCATAGGTAAACCGGCACAGCACTTTGACTATACCGAAGGCAGTGTAAATCCCAAACGCCAGGAAAAATCGCATGTGCATTCGGCCGTATTTTCGCCGGATGGCAATTTTTTATTTTTACCGGATTTGGGTTCGGATAAGATACGCTGTTATATGTTCAACCAAAACGCGGCAAAGCCATTGCAGGGAGGCCCTGTACCGTTTATACCCACAACCCGCGGTAGCGGCCCACGCCACTTAGCCTTTCACCCAAATGGAAAATGGGCGTATTGCATAGAAGAAATAGCCGGTGCGGTTAGCGTTTATAAATACGCTAACGGAACGCTGCAGCCTTTACAACGCGTGTTTACCCATCCTGAAGATGTAAAGAATGACGACTACGAAGGCTCTGATGTACACGTTTCTCCCGATGGAAAATTCCTTTACGCATCTAATCGTGGTACTCAAAATAATATTGCTATTTATAGCATAGCTACAGATGGCCAGCTTACGTTGCTTGGCTACGAGCCTACCCGTGGTGAGCATCCGCGCACGTTTGCTATAGACCCGTCAGGTAAATTCATTATCGTGGCAAATGTAAATTCAGGCACGGCAACGGTATTAAAGCGTGATACAAAAACCGGCTTGCTAAAATATACCGGGCACAAGGTGTCCATAAAAAACGTTACTACCGTAGAAGCACGGGTTTACAACTAGCAGTTTTTGATATTGACCCCATTTAGCTTAATTTTGCTCCTATAAACACAAAAACAACACAAAATGAAAGTAGGAGTGATTATGGGCAGCATAAGTGACCTGCCGGTTATGCAGGACGCCATAGATATATTAAAAGAGTTTGGTATCGAAACCGAAGTAGATATCGTTTCGGCGCACCGCACGCCGGAGAAGCTTTATGAATACAGCACCACGGCCCATACCCGGGGCGTAAATGTAATTATAGCCGGGGCGGGCGGGGCAGCCCACCTACCTGGTATGGTAGCAAGCATGAGTCCCCTACCCGTTATAGGCGTACCGGTTAAGTCAAGCAACAGTATAGATGGCTGGGATAGTGTATTATCAATACTGCAAATGCCGGGCGGCGTACCAGTCGCTACCGTAGCGCTTAACGGTGCCAAAAATGCCGGTATACTCGCAGCGCAAATACTGGGCAGCCAGGACAAACTGGTGCAGGCTAAGATTATCGCTTACAAACTGGGGCTAAAAGATGCGGTAAACAAGGCATCGGAAAGTATTAAGAAATAAATAATGGAAGCTGCCCACGGGTGGCTTTTTTTATGCAAAATGCCTATATGTCCTGAAAGCAGTACGGAATAGTTTTTGTATATTTGGGTTATAAAGATATTTGGTATGGATATTCAGGCTGAAAAAATAGAACTGGCTAAAATGATACTTGATTTAGAGGATTCTAAATTGATCAAAAAATTACGTAGACTCGTTACTAAAGAGAAAAAAGATTTTTATGATGAATTTACAGAAGAGCAAAAACTGGAAATTCAATATGGTTTAGAACAGCTTGACAGGGGCGAGCGCATTTCGTGGGAAGATCTTAAAAAGAAATTGCCTTGAAATATTCTTTTTATTTCTCTCCACTTGCAGAAAAAAAACTTTTACAACTTTTCAATTACTTAATAGAAGAATGGTCTGTAAAAGTAAAAGATAATTTTAGAAATATCTTAGATGATAAGCTAGAACAAATATCTAATTACCCAGAAAGCTGCATACAATCTAAGCGCTTTTTCAACCTTTATCTCTGTGTGGTTACTAAACAAACCTCTTTTTTATACCGGATTAATAATAACGAAATTGAAGTGATTACGGTTTTTGATAACCGCAGCAGCTTTACATCTATAACTAAAGAGATACGCAAATACTACGGACGTATCTAATCATAAATTATGTACCTACTTACACAAAAATTTACCACAAAACACGATACCGCACCATTTAGCGGGATAAAAACAGAAGACTTTTTACCGGCTTTTAAAGAGGCAATTGAAAAAGCACGGGCTGAAGTCGACACTATTGTAAACAACCCAGAAGCGCCCACGTTTGAAAATACCATCGCGGCCATGAGCTACAGCGGCGATACGCTCGACAGGGTTTCGAGTATCTTCTTTAACCTGCACTCGGCTGAAACGAATGATGAGATACAGCAGATTGCACAGGAGGTATCTCCCCTGTTATCAGAATTTGGCAATGACATCCGCCTGAATGCTAATCTTTTTGCACGTGTAAAAGCCGTATATATCCAAAAAGGCAGCCTGAACCTTACACCGGAGCAAGCCACACTTTTAGACAAACAGTACAAGGGATTTAGCCGCAACGGGGCCAACCTGCCGGAAGATAAAAAGAACAAGCTGCGCGAAATAGACAAGGAACTGAGTAAACTGAGCCTTGAGTTTGGCGAAAATGTACTTAACGAAACCAATGCTTTCCAACTGCACATAACCGATGAGGCAGACCTAGCCGGATTGCCTGAAGGCGCTATCGAAGCCGCTAAAGAAACAGCAGCGGCGCATGACAAAGAGGGTTGGGTATTTACACTTGACCACCCGAGCTACCTGCCGTTTGTAACCTACGCCGACAACCGTGAGCTGCGTAAAAAAATGGCGCTGGCTTTTGGAGCAAAAGGCTTTCAGCAGAATGAATATAACAACGAGCAAAATGTACTAAAGATAGTTAAGCTGCGCCACGAGCGTGCCAACTTATTAGGTTATGCATCGCACGCGAATTTTGTTTTAGAAGAGCGTATGGCCGAAAGCCCGGACAAGGTAAAATCGTTCCTGAACGACTTACTGGCAAAAGCCAAGCCTGCTGCCGAAAAGGAGTTTGCCCAACTTACCTCTTTTGCAAAAGAGTTAGATGGCATTGACCGCCTTGAAAAATGGGATGGCGCTTATTATAGCGAAAAACTAAAGCAAAAGTTATTTAACCTTGATGATGAAAAGCTGAAGCCGTACTTTAAATTAGAGAACGTGCTTAATGGTGCATTTACAATAGCCGGCAAGCTGTACGGACTTACGTTTGAGGAAATAAAAGATATAGATGTGTACCATAAGGATGTTACCACCTATGAGGTCAAGGACGAGAATAACGACCTTGTTGCCATATTTTACGCCGATTTCTTTCCCCGTAAGGGCAAGCGTAACGGCGCCTGGATGACATCCTTCAAAAACCAGTATGTGCTTGACGGCGTTAACGAGCGCCCGCACGTGAGTATAGTATGCAACTTTACCAAGCCTACCGCCAGTAAGCCCAGCCTGCTTACGTTTAACGAGGTTACCACGCTGTTCCATGAGTTTGGGCATGCGCTCCACGGCCTGCTCGCCGACACCATTTACCCGAGCCTTAGCGGCACCAGTGTATACTGGGATTTTGTAGAGTTGCCCAGCCAGGTTATGGAAAACTGGTGCTATGAGCCGGAAGCCCTGGCGCTGTTTGCCCACCACTACCAGACGGGCGAACTTATCCCGATTGAATACATCAAAAAAATAAAAGAGAGCGCCAGTTTCCAGGAAGGGATGGCTACACTGCGCCAACTGAGTTTTGGCCTGCTGGATATGGGCTGGCACAGCGAAGACCCTAACCATATTACCAGCCTTAAAGAGTTTGAATCCCAACTATTCTCTAACACACAATTATACCCTGACGTTAAGGAAAATGCCATGAGCCCGGCGTTTAGCCACATCTTTCAGGGTGGGTATTCATCGGGCTACTATAGCTACAAATGGGCCGAGGTACTTGATGCCGATGCGTTTGAACTGTTTCAGGAAAAAGGTATTTTCGATAAGGAAACCGCCACTAAATTTAAAGAGTTTGTACTGAGCAAAGGCGGTACAGAGCATCCTATGGTGCTTTACAAGCGTTTCCGAGGGCAGGAGCCTAAACCGGAGGCATTGCTTAGGAGGGCGGGGTTATTGGCCCCCTAACCCCCAAAGGGGGAATTCGCGAAAGAGATGATAGACGTGAGATAATAAATAACCCCGGAGTGTGAGCTTCGGGGTTTTGTTTTTTGCTATCGTTGTACTTCGGTAATATTTTCAGCTCCTAAATAAAAATAATTGGGAAATAAATCATGACGTTTCCTATGGGCAATACGTCTTTCGTCAACTCCTTTTAGTACTCTTATAATATCTTCAACCTGGTCTTTACTGTACATATACCCCCAGTGGTCTCCTATTCTTATTTTTAATTTTTCAAAGAACGAATCGCTTTCTGTGTCGCATTTTAAGCCTGTTACATCTATTACAAAAGTTTCTCCTTCCAGCTCCTTGAGATTTGTAGGCCCCGTTTTGCCAAGCCTTTTTGAAAAATTTTTGGTTGTAGTGGATATAGTTAATGCGTCATCACTCTTGTTTACGTAGATGTGTGTGCGCTGCCCAAGCTTTTCAAGTTTTGCAAGCGGTTGATTTTTCTCAAATGAATCCGAAGAAACATCGGCATGCACCAGGATTATTTCGCCTAAAAACGGCACGATATATTTTTCGGCCAGGCTGCCCATGGTCTGTTTTAGCACCTGGTTACCCATTGAATGCGCCATTAAATGTATCTTTTGCCCACAGCTCTCTTCATTATACTTGCGGAACATGGTATGGAAAAAATTGTTAAGTTTTACATATATGCGTGCGAGTGCCTGCCCTGTAACAATAGAATCTTCTTTATCGCTCCAATACGTCAGTGCCATATTATCAGAGGTAGGCCAACTTAAATAGATAAGATGTTGTGTGGGGCAGTCCGGATTATCTATATACAGCTTTTTCAGCAATAAAATGTGCTCCAGTTCGTCGTCAAAAGATGTTGCAAATCCATGAATAAAAAACAGTACATCGGCTCTGTTAGGATCAGTACTCATCGATTTATATAAATCGTAAAACATAGCCTCTGTGCCTCCCAAGCTCGAAACATTTGCAGCACCACTCAGCACCTTTACAACCTTATTATAGTCAGGAGTACCAATATCTTTCAAAATGGTATAGTCGATTTTTTTATTGTCTTCGCTCACATCACATCGTGCAATCCTGAAATTTGCCTGTGCCCTATCCGATCCCGGCTTACTAAATACTTCTTTCTTCGGGTTAGCCGTTTTTTTCACCGGCCTGCTGCTGATAATATATACACTCATTGCAATAAATTTTGATTAATTGATCTTAAGATAAATTTAAGAGGTAATTCTTATAAATAAAATACCCATAAATAGGTATTTTATCTCAACATCAGACCCTTATGGTTAATTAAAATAATTTTCAAATTATTTTGAAAGTTTAAAAACATTTACTTACCTTTGGGGTATGGAATTTAAAGAGGCAAAAAATAAGTTCGTACAAACCTGGGGTGCACTGGGCAGCCAGTGGGGCATTAATAAAACGATGGCCCAGATACACGCCCTACTTATGGTAGCGCCCGAAGCCCTAAGCATGGAAGAGATAATGGAGGAGCTACACATAAGCCGCGGCAATGCCAGCATGAACCTGCGTGCCCTTATGGACTGGGGTATTGTATACAAAGAGCTTAAACCCGGTGAACGACGTGAGTTTTTTGTAGCCGAAAAGGATCTTGACGAACTTGCCGTAAAAGTAGCACAGGAACGCAGCCGCCGCGAAATAAAACCTGCGCTTAAAGTACTTAAAGAAGTTTCCACCGCTGCAATAACCGATAAATCGGCTGATGCTAAGCAGTTTATGTCGCAAACCGCTAAATTGTATGACTTTGTGCTGAAAGCCGACAATATGATTGAGAAAGTTACCGAATATAAAGACAACTGGATAGGCCGCCTGGTGATGAAAATAATGAAGTAAAAAAATTTGGTTTAATATTTCAATTTATTCTGAAAGTTTAATACAATCAATACACAATGAACCTTAACCTCATCGCATACTGCCTGTTCCTTGCCATAACCATTTATATAATTGTGGCAGTGGGGCAAATATGCTACCGCAACGGCAATACTTATGTGCTGTCGCTTGTGCCGGGCCACCAGGAGTTGTGTACCCGTATAAACAGGATACTGCTTACCGGCTATTACCTTGTTAACCTGGGCTACACCGCCACTACCCTAACCCACTGGCAGCCAATAGAAACCCTTACCGGATTTGCAGAGGTGCTGGCTAACCGCACCGGCTTTATCATCCTACTGCTTGCCGTGCTGCATTATATTAACCTGTTCATCATTACCCGATATATTAAAAAAATCATTCACTAACAATAAAATCATTTATTATGGAAACTGCAAAAATCCTTATCGGTTATTTCATTTACCTGCCCATAACCATAACGCTTACGCTGATAGTAAGCCGCACGTTGTTTAAAAATGCTAAAGTTTTTATGTTCGATATTTTTAAGGGCCGCGAAGAAATTGCCAACGCAACCAACAAGCTTTTTGAAACCGGCTTTTACCTGCTCAACCTTGGCTTTGCGCTAATGATACTGCAAATGGATTTATACAGCGACACCTACCAGTCTTTAGTTGAAGCGCTGAGCTACAAAATAGGCGGATTTAGTATTTACCTGGGCGTGATGTTGTTCTTTAACCTGTATTTCTTCTTCCGTGGGAAAAGGAAAGCCAAAGAAAATAATGCCGAGAACATGATTGTTTTTAAAGCGTAATGCCATGGCCACAAATCGCTTCATACCCACATGGCTGCACCGCACGGTAACCATAGCCCACTATGTAAACTGTTTATTTGTCGCGGCTACGTTTATTGGTTATGCAATTGTCGACGGCGGCGGTATAGGCATACAATTCTTTTTAGGATGCTACCAGCTTGGGGTGGCGGCTGTTGCCACATATGCATATTATAAATGGAAAATACCCCGCCCTTATAGGCTTCTTAAACGGTACTGGGCTTTTGTACTGGTATGGATTGTTGCAGCGGCAGCCTTGGGAATAGCTATTAATGCAACGGACTATATCGAAACGTCCTCGCTTATAAAGCCCTATGGTATAGCCATCATTATTATCCTGCCCATGCTTATAGCCAGCTATTTTGTGTATGTAACCTATCGCATTTATAGTGATTTTAAAAAATAGGAAATCATGAAAACCCTTAACAACCAAACCCTGCTGTATGATAAAGACTGTCCGCTGTGCAATGCCTATACGGCCGGGTTTATAAAAGCGGGCATGCTCGATGCCCACGGCCGCAAGCCCTACACCAGCCTTAACGAAACCGACTGCCAGTTTATAGATGCTAACCGTGCGCGTAACGAAATTGCGCTTGTAGATTATAAAAACAAAACCGTAACCTACGGCATCGACAGCCTTTTGAAAGTAGTGGGGCATTCATTCCCATTTATTGAAAAAGTAGGAAAGGTAAAGCCGGTATATTGGTTCCTAAAAAAGTTGTACAGTTTTATCTCTTACAACCGCAAGGTTATTATCCCGAATAAAAAACAAGATACCGCCCTGCAATGCGTGCCCGATTTTAATTTCCGTTACCGCATGGCCTACCTCATTTTTTCGGGATTGCTTACCGCTGTGGTACTCTTTAAATATGCTGAATTAATTCCACATATCCCAAAAAGTAATTTTGCAAGGGAGCTGCTGTTGGCCTTTTGCCAGCTCCCGTTTCAGTGGCTGTTCATCAGGAAAAGAGATAAGCAGGCACAGCTGAATTACTTTGGCAACCTCATGACGGTATCGCTATTCGGAGCATTACTGCTATTGCCCATGCTTATTACTGCAACATTTGCTGAAATACCTGCATTAATAACCACCGGCTGGTTTCTGGTTACTGCTATCATAATGCTGTTAGAACACATCCGCAGGGTAAGGCTGCTTGAGTTACCGGTTATACTTTGCGTAACCTGGGTAGGTTACCGCGTGCTTGCGCTTCTCGTTATACTTTTCGTTTAAAACTTACTGCCATGAAAAAATTAGTAATTGCTGCGGGAACCGGTTTCCTCGGCCAGGCGCTTACTGCCTATTTTAAAGATACCGTTGACGAAATTATCATACTTACCCGGGGTGAAAACCGTAACAATGCCAACATAAAATACGTGCATTGGGATGCTAAAACCCTTAACTGTTGGGAGGCCGAACTGGAACATGCCGATGTGCTGATAAACCTTGCCGGTAAATCAGTTGACTGCCGCTATACAGAGCAAAACAAAAATAAAATTATAGCGAGCCGGGTAGACAGTACCGTAGTATTGGGCAAGGCCATAGCCCAGTGCGACTACCTTCCTCTGCACTGGCTTAACTCTAGTACTGCGACCATTTACCGCCACAGCGAAGACAAACAGATGGATGAAGTGACCGGAGAAGTTGGCGCCGACTTCAGTATGAACGTTGCCAAAATGTGGGAACGTGCATTCTTTTGCTGTCATATACCCACCACCCGGAAAACCGCGTTGCGGACGTCAATTGTGTTAGGCAAGGGCGGCGGGGCGTTCCCTGCCTTATTAAAGTTGGCTCAACTTGGCCTTGGAGGAAAGCAGGGCAACGGCAGGCAATTTGTAAGCTGGATACATGAAACGGACTTTGCCCGCGCGGTAGGTTTCTTAATCCAAAATAAAATGGATGGTGTGGTAAATGTGGTGTCTCCTGCCCCGGTGCGTAATAGTGAGTTCATGACTACTTTGCGTAAAGCTGCGGGTATCCCTTTCGGCATACCCCAACCCAAATGGCTGTTGCAACTGGGTGCCGCAGTCATAGGTACCGAAACCGAACTGGTGCTTAAAAGCAGGAACGTAGTACCGTCACGGCTGCTTGAGGCGGGGTTTAAGTTTGAGTATGCGGAGGTGGAAAGGACGCTTGCGGATTTGGTATAAAAAAGTTTCACAGAGATACACAGAGTAGGCACAGAGGTTCACGGAGTTAAAATTGAGACTGCATTAGAGGGTCAGTTTACCTAAATCTGTATTATTCTTTTGCAGTGCTATATGAATCTCTGTGCCTACCCTGTGTATCTCGCTGTAATGCCTACACCAATATCATCAGCAGCCAAAAAACCGGCACACTTTCCACCCAAAACAACGTATAATACTTATTCCGGTCGGGCGATGCGCCTAAGGTAAACAGGCCTACGGCGAATATCAGCATTACGTTAACTAATAATTGCTTATTATCGATACTGTGCCTTAAAAATTCGAGGAAGTAGAAAAATCCCAACAAAATTATATTCAGCACTTTGGTATTCTTAACCCCTATTTTTTGCGGAACGGTCTTCAGGTTGGGGTCGTCTACACTGAGGTCGATAATCTCAAAAATAAGGATAAGGATAATGACCAGTAAAAACCGCTGGCAGAACTTTAGCCAGGCATCATGGCCTAAATCTAAGCCGGCATTAAGCAGCGGCATCAGGGTGGTAACCCCTGCCCAGCACAAGGCTACTATATAAATTTTTATCCCGGCAAGGCTTCGTAAATTGCCCCTTGGCGAAACCGGCACGGCGTACAGCACGGCACATACTCCCAAAACCAGAGCGGCCAGTTGCGCTTTTAGCGAGAGCCGGAAAAAACATAAACCGCCAAGGAGTAATGACAAAATGCTGATAGCGGCTACAACTTTATGATAGGAACTGATGGATGAATGCCTGCGGAAACGTTCTTCATACTTAATAAAGTTGTAGCCAAACACCGTCCCGAAAAATGCGAAACCAGCCATGGCCGCGCTAAAAGGCAGGTTAAACATGTGGTTGGTCATCAGCACCAGGCAAAGCACGGCCACAGCCACATGTATGCTGCCGTGTATGTACAGGTAAAAAAGCTGTTTTATCGCCTTCATCTTACAAAATTAGTCAATATCACAACAGTTATTAACTTGTGTTGAAAAATTCACAAATAGCTGTTTACAGGGGCATAAAAAATTGAAGATAAATCACTAATTTTGTGCCTTTAAAACACGCAACTAAATATATGAAAACAGATGCTTTTGCTTTAAGGCACATTGGCCCCAGGGAGGCTGACCTTCAGCACATGTTCAAAACCATTGGCGTAGACAATATGGGCCAGTTAATATATGAAACACTCCCGGATGACATCCGCCTGAAAGCGCCGCTAAACCTTGACCCGGCACTTACCGAGTACGAATACCTGAACCACATTACCCAACTGGGCAATAAAAATAAAATTTTTAAGAGCTACATAGGCCTGGGTTACCACCCTGCCATTGTTCCGGCTCCTATTCAGCGTAACATTTTTGAAAATCCGGGTTGGTATACCGCTTACACGCCCTACCAGGCCGAGATAGCGCAGGGCCGCCTTGAAGCGCTGCTTAACTACCAGACTACTGTTATAGAGCTTACCGGTATGGAAATAGCCAACGCGTCGCTGCTTGACGAAGGTACCGCTGCCGCTGAGGCTATGGCACTTCTTTTTGATGTGCGCACCCGAGACCAGAAAAAAAATAACGTAAACAAATTCTTCGTTAGCGAAGAGATACTGCCGCAAACCCTTAGCGTGCTGCAAACGCGCTCTACCCCTATAGGCGTAGAACTGGTAATAGGCAACCACGAGGAGTTTGATTTTTCAGGAGAGTTCTTTGGAGCCATACTACAATACCCGGGCAAATTTGGCCAGGTGCATGATTATGCCGCTTTTATCGCAAAAGCGAAAGAATACAATATTAAGACAGCCGTTGCCGCCGATATACTAAGCCTTGTAAAACTTACAGCGCCGGGCGAACTTGGTGCCGATGTGGTGGTGGGTACCACCCAGCGCTTTGGTATCCCTATGGGGTATGGCGGGCCTCATGCGGCGTTCTTTGCTACGAAGGAAGAGTACAAACGCTCTATGCCGGGCCGTATCATTGGTGTAACCATCGACATGAATGGCAACCGTGCGCTTCGTATGGCGCTTCAAACACGTGAGCAGCACATCAAACGCGAAAAAGCTACCTCTAACATTTGTACCGCACAGGTACTGCTTGCCGTTATGGCGGGTATGTATGCGGTGTACCACGGGCCTAAAGGCTTACAGTACATTGCCGATAAAGTTCACGCATCTGCCGTTACAACTGCCGATGCGCTTAACAAACTTGGCGTTTACCAGACCAATACATCATTCTTCGATACGATAGTAGTTAAGGCTGATGCTGCTAAAGTTAAGGCCGTTGCCGAAGCTAAGGAGATCAACTTCTATTATGTTGACGAAAACACGATTTCAATTTCGTTTAACGAAACCACTTCGCTAAAAGACATTAACGATATTGCTGGTGTATTTTCGGAAGCAACCGGTAAAACTGCTGAAGCTGTTACGGCGCTAACTGAAACGGTTCACATACCGGAAAGCCTTGTAAGGACTACCGAATTCCTTAAGCACGATGTGTTTAACAAATACCACAGCGAAACGGCGTTGATGCGCTACATTAAAAAACTGGAGCGCCTTGACCTTGCTCTTAACCACAGTATGATTTCGCTGGGTTCGTGTACCATGAAGCTTAACGCCGCTGCCGAAATGCTGCCACTTAGCCAGCCGAACTGGAACAGCATTCACCCATTTGCCCCGGTTAACCAGGCAGAAGGTTACCAGACGATGCTTAAAAAATTGGAGGAGCAGCTTAACGAAATTACCGGTTTTGCAGGTACTACGCTACAGCCTAACAGTGGCGCCCAGGGCGAATACGCGGGCCTTATGGTAATACGCGCGTACCAGGAATCTATTGGCCAAAGCCACAGGAACATTGCCCTGATACCTGCTTCGGCACACGGCACCAACCCTGCTACCGCCCACATGGCCGGTATGGAGGTTGTGGTTACAAAAACATCTGAAAACGGAAACATAGATGTAGAAGACCTTAAAGCCAAGGCAGAACTGCACAAGGATAACCTTGCCTGCCTTATGGTAACCTACCCGTCTACCCACGGTGTATATGAGGCTTCTATCATCGAGGTTATAAACATCATCCATGAAAATGGCGGCCAGGTATATATGGACGGAGCTAACATGAACGCTCAGGTGGGATTAACTAACCCGGGCACCATAGGCGCTGACGTTTGCCACCTTAACCTGCACAAAACCTTTGCTATACCTCACGGTGGCGGTGGCCCGGGCGTAGGCCCTATTTGTGTGGCAAAACACCTTGTTCCGTTCCTGCCTACTAACCCTGTTATTGCAACAGGCGGCAACAAAGCCATTACAGCAATATCGGCGGCGCCTTGGGGCTCGGCCTTGGTTTGCCTTATCTCTTATGGCTACATTACCATGCTGGGCGAAGAAGGCCTTAGGAGCTCGACTGAGCATGCTATACTGAACGCCAACTATATTAAAGAGCGCCTTGCAGGGTCTTTCGACACGCTGTATACCGGCGAAATGGGCCGTGCTGCCCACGAAATGATACTGGAATGCCGTCCGTTTAAAGCGAATGGCGTAGAGGTTACCGATATTGCCAAGCGTTTGATGGACTATGGTTTCCACGCGCCTACGGTGTCGTTCCCCGTTGCGGGTACGCTGATGGTAGAGCCTACCGAAAGTGAGAACCTTGAGGAGCTTGACCGTTTTTGCGACGCGATGATCGCCATCCGTAAAGAGATTGACGAAGTAAGCGCTGACGATAAGAACAACGTGCTTAAAAATGCACCGCACACGCTGGCTATGCTTACGGCTGACAATTGGGATTTCCCATACAGCCGCGAGAAAGCTGCCTATCCGCTGGAGTACCTGCACGAAAATAAATTCTGGCCGGGCGTACGCCGCGTAGACGATGCCTACGGCGACCGTAACCTGGTTTGCTCATGCGCGCCTATTGAAGCGTATATGGAAAACTAAGATTTTTTATACTATAAAAAGCTGCCTTCGGGCAGCTTTTTTTATATCACGAAGTATGGAAAGCATACATTTTGCACAACTTGCACCTCCTTCGTTTAACTTTGTGGACCATTGCGTAATAAAATGTGAAATACATTGTGAAGAATAATGACCGATATCCTAAACCGCCGCGACCTCGAAATACTCCTCCGGAGTTTTTACGGCAAACTTTTGAAAGACCCTGCCATAAGCTATATTTTTACCGATGTGGCTAAAATAAATTTGGAGGAACACCTGCCGCACCTCGTCGATTTCTGGGAGCAAATGCTGTTTCATACCGGCGGCTACCGCAAAAACGTGATGCAGCTGCACCTCGACCTCAACGCCAAGGAGCATTTGACAGAGAAACATTTCGAAATCTGGCTCAGCACTTTCAATACTACAGTCGATGGCCTTTTTGTAGGAGAAAACGCTGAAAACGCAAAAACGCGGGGGCTTTCTGTTGCTACTATAATGAAAATAAAGTTTGCCCAACAAGGGGTTTAATTGTATTTTGCATCCGAATAAAAATAATATGCAAGCATAGTAATTTTAACGTGTTTGCATTAATATTATCGTTACATTAGCTATTGTAAAACAAACAGGCCTTTAAAACAATGAATATTAAAATTACAGGTTCAGGAAGCTATATCCCAAACCGTATAGTACCCAATACTGATTTCGCAAAACACGAGTTTTTAAGCGATGAAGGTACGCCACTGCCCTATTCTAACGAGATAATAGCTGAGAAGTTCCAGCAGATAACCGGGATAGCAGAGCGCCGCTACGCAGACGACGACCTGCTTACCAGCGACATTGCTTTCTTTGCTGCCCAAAAGGCTATTGAAGACAGTGGCATTGACGCTGAAAGCCTTGATTATATCATATTAGCCCATAACTTTGGCAATGTTAAACACGGTGCCATACAAACCGACCTGGTTCCCAGTATTGCCAGCCGCGTAAAGCACAGCCTGCGCATTAAAAACCCTCGTTGCGTGGCCTATGATATCCTTTTTGGGTGCCCGGGCTGGGTAGAGGGCGTTATGCAGGCTATGGCGTTCATAAAAAGCGGCATGGCTAAGAAATGCCTTGTTGTAGGCGCCGAAACCCTTAGCCGGGTGATAGACCCGCACGACCGCGACAGCATGATATACAGCGACGGAGCAGGCGCAACCATTATAGAAGGCACTGATGATGAAGGCGGTATACTGGCACACTCCAGCGCGTCGTTTACTTATGACGAGGCGTATTTTTTGTTCTTTGGTAACTCGTTTAATAAAGAACACGACCCAGATGTGCGCTACATAAAAATGTATGGCCGCAAGATATATGAGTTTGCGCTTAGTAATGTGCCCAAGGCCATGAAAGAGTGCGTAGAGAAAAGCGGCCTGCCCCTTAGCGCCGTTAAAAAAATACTGATACACCAGGCAAACGAAAAGATGGACGAGGCCATAGTGCAGCGTTTTTATAAACTGCACGATGCCACCCCACCGGAAGGTATTATGCCGATGAGCATCCATACGCTGGGCAACAGCAGTGTGGCGACCATACCTACTTTATATGACATGCTTATTAAAGGGCAGCTGGCTAACCAGGAGCTTAACAAAGGCGACGTGGTGCTTTTTGCAAGTGTAGGCGCCGGTATGAACATCAATGCGTTTATTTATAAAATATAAGGTTTAGCAACAATCTTAAAATTTAAAGGGCTTGCCTATCCAGTGATAAGCAATCCCTTTTTACATTAATTATAATCAGTCACTTATAAATTTCTCGCCTTAATCTCTTTGTTTATTTCTTTAATTGCATTGAGGTTGATAATCAAAATGGGTAGTAGCGCTATGGGCACAACCGATAAAGCGCTAAAACCTTTAGTAAGGGAATTATATATATTTAGACAAAACAGTAATCCTAGCATTCCTGCCAGCATATACGTTACAGGGGCTAATATCTTTTTGCTTTTTAGAAGTTCTTCATTGGTCATTTCGGCCGGTTTCTTGCTTTTCATAATTGATTGATTTTGTTATGCCAAATATCAATAATTCAAGTCGCTTTTGCAAAAAAATCAGTAAACTATGACGGCCTGATTTTGCTAAGTAGTTGCCCCACCCAAACATTTAGCTGGTACACGAGCCTTAATCTGTATACTACCACTACAGTAATAACTACATATAGCCCGCATTTATATATCAGGTTTATAATGTGCGACGCTACAAACGGTAAAAAGTAAACGCCCACCATTGCCAACCCAAAAATGAACGCCATTTTTAAAAACTTGTTATCAAAAGGCAACAGGCCAAACTTTTTATAAATAAAAATCAGCTTGCTGATGTTAAATAGTGTCATGCTTACAAACGATGCCCATGCCACCCCTACTATGCCGTAACCGGAATTGATGAGAAGTATATTGAGCGATACGTTTATTATAATGAGTAACAACACCGCCACCAGATTAAAGCGGTAATACTTAGAGTAAGTAATAATTTCGCCGTTAAAGCCCGTAGCCATGTTAATCAGTACGCTAAAACCCAATATTAGTATGATAGGCATGGTTTGCTGCAGCTTGCCATAATCAGGCATGAGGCGAAAGAGGTCTTCCAACCCCAAAAAAATACAGCCGTACAGCACCGCCCCAATGAAAAACAACAGGCGCGCAATTTCTTTATACTTTATGCTCAGTTCTTTAAGGTTGTGGTCTTTAAGGAAATTGGAAATTATGGGTGCGTATAGGGCAAACATCCCAACGGCGGGTATCTGCAATGTCGTAGCCAGTATAGATCCCGTGCTAAAAATTCCGTTTTCCGTATACGACAGCATCCTCGGGATGATAATAGCATCTATACGGAATGCCAACAGCGAGCCCAGGCTTCCTGCCAGTGAATACAGGCTGTAGCGGTAGTAATCTTTTCGTGAAATTTCGCCAAAAAGTGTTTTAAAACGGTAATTGAAGCCCGGCTTGTAGCGCTTAAACAGGTAGAGTGCCGTAAAAACCAGTATCAATACATAGCCTGCCATATACAGCAATATCCCGGTTTCCCTGCTTGCTATCTTATACACCACCAGCAAAAATGCCGCGGGGAGTACTATTTTAGGGATTATCTTCTCAAAAAGTGTAGGTACCGCTATCCTTTGTAAATCTTGCAACTGCTTTTTAAACAACTCTACAAAAGCCAGCGTAACCGCAATGGGGAAAGCGTAGTAAATAAGGTTCTTAAAAGCATCGTTACTGAGTTGCATATAAGTGGCTACCAATGCAAAAGTTATTATACTTACCGCACCTACCGATACTAAACTGTAATTGAACAGCTGTTTCTGGTGGCGCTCGTCAAGCGCGGGATAAAATTTTATGAGCGACTGGCTGGCACCCAGCACCATAATAGGGAACAGTATGCCCCAAACGCCATCTATAGCACGGATGATGCCCTGAAACTCAAAATCTTTAGGGTAAATAAGTAATGAAGACACTACCCCTATACCGGTGCCCAGGTAATTGATGATGGCAAAAAGCACCACCTGCTTCATAGGGGCTACGCGCTTTTTCTCCATTACATGGCATTTTTTCTTGCCGCCTTTATGGAAGCGGGGTTACATACAAACTTCAGGTAATACCCCATAAGGGTTGAAGCCATTTTTATTATTTGGCCTGAGCTATAAAATTTGCGGAAGTATTTTGGCAGGCCAACTGCTTCTTTCAACCCTTGTGCTTTGGCTTTACCAAAAGAGAGGTTTGGGTTAATCAGGGTACTGAGTATGCGGTATTTGCTTTGGGTAACATCCTTATTAAAGTTGCGCGTAATAACGCGGTCGTGTACTATGCGTGATTTGGTATCAACAGCTATTAAAAACTTATGGTACAGTACCCTGTCGCAATAGTTGCGGTCTTCGCCGTAATGGCCAAAAAGCGGCTCAAAATAACCCACTTTCTCCACACATTTTTTACTCAGCATCCAGGCAGCGGCATTTACAAAAGGCACTAAAGGCAAGCCGTTTATTTCCCCGTTTTTACGGGAAAGATAAGTTGCAAAAGCGGTATCGTACTCAGTTTCATTGTCCTGAAAATGTAGCGGGCTTAGCAGGCCTATTTGTGTATTGGTTTCCATAGCATCAACCAAACTTTTAATAGTATCTTCAAAAATCCACGCATCCTGGTTAAGCAAAAAGAGGTAATTGGCGCCTTCGGCCAGAGCCTTTTTCATGCCTATAGTATTGGCTTTACCAAATCCAAGGTTACTGCCCGTCTGTATTACATTAACTTCAGGATATTGTTGCAACAGCGCAACCGAATTATCGGTACTCTGGTTATCAACCGCGATAATACGCACCGGATACGACGAAGCCAGTAAGGACTGGATGTTTTTATCAATCCAGCGGGCGCCGTTGTAGGTAACAATAATTACAAATACGTTCTTATCCAAGGTTTCTCTTTTCGGTTAGCGCAAAATTAAAGATATTTGCACAGCATTCTGCACATCCTTATGAAATACTACGTAATAATACCCGCGCACAACGAAGAAGCCTTTATGGGCGTTACCTTAGATTCGCTTGCCGCGCAAACTGTACTGCCCGCAAAGGCTGTAATAGTAAACGACAATTCTACTGACCGCACCGGAGAAATAGTACAGCAGTATACCGAAAAATACCCGTGGATATCGTTGGTAAACAAGAAATCGGAAGCTGTGCACCTGCCCGGAAGCAAGGTAGTGCAAGCTTTTAACGCAGGCTATGCCACGGTAGATGAAAATTATGATATTATAGTAAAGCTGGATGCCGACCTTATACTCCCACCTGATTATTTTGAAACCGTGCTTGATGCTTTTAAGCAGGATGACAACGTGGGTATGGCCGGTGGCTTTGCCTATATAGAAAAAAACGGCGACTGGGTTATAGAAAGCCTTACCGATAAAGACCACATACGTGGGGCATTTAAAGCTTACCGCAAAGCGTTGTTTATGCAAATGGGAGGCCTGCGCACGGCCATGGGTTGGGATACCGCTGATGAGCTTATTGCAAAATTCCATAACTGGAAGGTGGTAACACTACCCCAACTGGTTGTTAAACACCTTAAGCCCACTGGTGCTAATTATAATAAAGCAGCGCGTTATAAACAGGGCGAAGCGTTTTATACATTGGGCTACGGGCTTACCATTACCACTATTGCTGGGGCAAAGCTTGCCATGCGAAAGGGAAAGCCGCTACTGTTTATAGATTATATAAAAGGATTTTTACAGGCAAAAAGCCAGAAAAAACCTTTACTCGTTACTACAGAGCAGGCAAAGTGGATACGCAACTACCGCTGGAAGAAGATGAAAGAGAAGGTTTTTTAGTCGTGGAAGTATTAAAAAACTATTAACTACAATCAAAAAACGAATGTAAATCGGTACATTAGCCAATATTTTCCTTACATTAAATGATAAAAGCTTTAGACCAGATAGGCCGCTACTTCCTTATGCTTGTGGAGGTTTTTAATAAACCTACCAAGTGGAAGGTAATGAGGCCGTTAATATTTAAAGAGATAGACGACCTTATTATAGGCTCCATGGCCATTGTAGCCTTTATATCATTCTTTATAGGCGGGGTTGTGGCCATACAAACCGCGCTTAACCTTACTAACCCGCTTATACCGAAATCGCTTATTGCGTTTGCCACCCGGCAATCCGTTATACTTGAATTCTCGCCAACTTTTATATCCATTATTATGGCGGGACGTGCAGGCTCGTACATTACATCGAGCATAGGCACAATGAGGGTAACCGAGCAGATAGACGCGCTTGAGGTTATGGGTGTTAATTCTATTAACTACCTTGTTTTCCCTAAAATTATAGCCTTTATTTTATATCCATTTGTAATTGCGGTGTCTATTTTCCTGGGAATTGTAGGGGGCTGGCTGGCTGGTGTAAACGGCGGCTTTATATCTAGCGACGAATTTTTAAGGGGTATACAAACAGATTTTCAGCCCTTTCATATTGCCTACGCTTTTATCAAAACGTTTATATTCGGGTTTATACTTGCAACCATACCATCATTCCACGGTTTTTATATGAAAGGCGGCGCGCTCGAAGTAGGAAAAGCCAGTACCATATCGTTTGTATGGAGCTGCGTGGTAATTATTTTAATTGACTTTATATTAACCCAGTTATTGCTAAGCTAAATGATAGAGGTAAACAACATAGTAAAATCGTTTGGTGATGTTACCGTGCTTAAAGGTATTTCTACATCTTTTGAACCCGGAAAAACCAACCTCATCATAGGACGGAGCGGCTCGGGTAAAACCGTAATGCTTAAAACCCTTCTGGGCATACACCAACCCGATAGCGGCAGTATATCTTTTGACGGGCGTATTTATGGTGACCTTAAGCCAGACGAAAAAAGGGCGCTACGTACCGAAATAGGCATGGTGTTTCAGGGCAGCGCGCTCTTTGACAGCCTTACGGTAGAGCAAAATGTGGCGTTCCCACTGCAAATGTTTACTTCTAAGCGCGCCCGAGAAATACGGGATCGTGTAAATGAGGTCCTGGATCGTGTAAACCTGAAAGATGCAAACAAAAAGTTTCCAAACGAAATATCGGGGGGTATGCAAAAAAGGGTGGCAATAGCCCGGGCCATTGTAAATAATCCAAAATATCTGTTTTGTGACGAACCTAACTCGGGCCTGGACCCCGAAACAAGTATTGTAATTGACGAGTTGGTACAGGAAATTACAAAGGAGTATAATATTACCACGGTAATTAATACCCACGATATGAACTCTGTATTGCAGATAGGCGAAAAAATTGTGTTCCTTAAAAATGGACTCAAGGAGTGGGAAGGCGATAAAGAGCAAATACTTGAAACAAGAAATAAATCGATAGTTGAATTTGTATATTCGTCTGAGCTGTTTAAAAAAGTGCGCGAAAGCCTGCTTGCAGAAGAAGAAGAAAACCATCAAAACGATAACAACAAAAAAGCTTAGGGAAACCTAAGCTTTTTGTGCTTTATATTTACTGTCATTTACACTTTCTTCTGCAAATATACCCACCCGGTTACTTGTTTGTCGGCTAAGGTAATTATATAAAAATAGGTTCCGGTAGGCAGGTCACCTTTATCAGACTGGCCGTGCCATTCGTTAATGTAGTTATCCTTTTCATATACTTCCATTCCGTACCTGTTGAATATTTTAATGTGTCTTACCTCAAGGTTACTTAGATCGAAGCTGTCGTTATTGCCATCATCATCCGGCGACAC
The DNA here is from genome assembly GCF_046613695.1 of Flavobacterium sp. RHBU_24. Lineage (NCBI taxonomy): Bacteria > Pseudomonadati > Bacteroidota > Flavobacteriia > Flavobacteriales > Flavobacteriaceae > Flavobacterium > Flavobacterium sp. RHBU_24. The sequence goes on from NZ_JBKJHD010000010.1 coordinate 124,081, forward strand.
GCCCCTTGGTATAAAACAGTTGGTATTATCTACAGGTATAGATGCCGTACTTACACAGCCCGATGTATTTGTTACGGTAACAGTATAAACACCGGCTTCCTTGCTATCTATATTTGCCGTTTCGCCCGTATAATTATAACCACCGGGGCCTGTCCATTCTATTGTATTGGCATCTATTTCGGCTATGTTGGTTATTACAATAGTATAATTTCCATCTACACAATTTCCAAAAACTTCAACCGGAAAAGAATTGATGCCTACTATTTCAAGGTTCACCATTGCTTCATCGGTACTATTGCAGCCCGATGTAATATAAGAAAATTGATACTGCCCGGCATCAAGGCCGTTAAATGACACTACAGAACCGTTTAAGGCCCCTGTGGCAAGTGTATCTTGCCAGGCGCCATCTGTATCAGTACCGGCATCTAAAAAATCTGCAAGGTCAATTTCCTGTCCCTGGTTACAAAAAGTCAGAAACATATCGCTACCCGAATTAGGCAGCGCGATGGGCAACACCTCATATTCTAAAATAGTATCTATACATGAACCCGGCGTGGTAGATACTATCTTTAAATAATAAGTCCCACCCTGAGTTTGCGGGTTAAAGGCCGGAAACAAAAGCTCGGGCGATGTGCTTAATATCTGGTTTGGGCTGCCAGCCCTCCACCATTGGTAGGTTAAAAAAGAAAACTCGCGTACCGAAAGGCTGCTGGCTTCGCCGGGGCAAAATCCTTGCGGTATAATTTCGAGGGCTTTAAGATCGGTAATATCATATATCCTGTTTACAATATTATTACAGGCATCGGTAACGGTAAAAGTATAGGTAGCATCTTCAAGTGCGCTAAAAACGTTACCCTGGCCGTTCATTAAAAAAGGTATGCCATTTTTTTCGGTAATCTGGTAGAGCAATGGCGCCTTTCCCTCGGCATATACCACCACTTCAGAAAAGCCGTTTGTGCAGGGAAACGCATAGGCTTCAACAATCTTTGGCGCATCATAATAGGAAAAAGTATATATTTCTTCACTACACGACGTATAAAATTCTTCGGAATTACCAAATGCATCCACCCCAAAAGTGTGCCTTATCCTGAATTGTCCCTGATAAGGAAAATTGTAATTTACCTGGTTATTTTGTAACGCCAGACCCCCTGCGTACGACACCGGAAAGCCTGTAGCAGGGTTTTCCCAATTGCTCGTTTCTTCATTATAAACCTCAAGCCAAAGCCCTTCACCATTGGTATTATTGGCACTAAACTGAATGTCTACATCAAAAGATCCGCAATTTCGAATTATTTCTACAGCATTGTTATATATCTCGTAACCCTGTATAACAAAATCAGCATCGCGCACATTACCACAATAGTCTGTAGTAGTAAGATGGTATGTGCCCGCAGGAATGCTGCCCATTGTTAGCCACCCAGTTGGGCTAATATACATTGATGTATCAAAAGGCAAAACCTCATTAAACGCAGCAGGTGCCTGCGTTATAAAGGCCTGTTGCAAACTATAATAGTAAATACCTGCAGAAAAAGTGCCTTCATCGGTACCGCATCCCGGCTTAGAATACACCATAAGGGGTAATACAGGCGGAGCAGTAATGGTAGCGTTAACAGTATAAACCGTGCCGCACTGGTCTGTTAAAACAACCGTATAAGTGCCAAGTGGCAAATTGCCAATAGTAAGTTCATCCTGATTAATATATGCTGACACATCCATCGGTATGGGAGTAAAACCGGGAGGCCCTGCTGTAATTTCGCCGGAAACAATAATCCTGCCCAGTGGTAACTTTATTAAAATAGAACCATCGCAGCCCGTTTTTCCATCAAAAACAGCTAAATATGCGGCAACAGGGTTATCAAGAATATCTATAGATTTAGTAAAAGTCCTGCCGCATGCATCGGTAATTTGCACAGTATAACTGCCTGAAGGAACTGTGTTAGCCTCAGTACCATATGTAATTGCAGGATCGCTAAATACGGGGTGCTGGCTGTTATACTGCAAAGGGTTAAAGCCCGGCGGAGCAGAAAGAAATGTAACGGTATATGGCCCGATGTAATGGTTTAGCCCAACATCTAAAGTAAATGTTCCGCATACCTGCGGAATAGCGGTAAGCGATACAGCAGGTGGCTGATTTACCGTATACAATTTTGTTATATTGTTACCGCAGGCATCTGTAAGCTTAAGGTTATACGTATATTGCTGGGTACCATAATAGGGAATTTGTACCGTAACGGTCTGGGCATCGTTATATTGTGCCTGCGTTGCGTTAACAACAGCAGGTGTGCCACCCCCGGGAGGATAAACCGTGTATTCAAAAGTTACAGGAAACAGCATGACATTATTACTACCATAATAATTATATACCAAAATACTGTTACACGATGGTAATGCTCCTGCGCCAAAAGACTGGTCGAGCAACCACAAAGATGAAGGCGGGACAGACATTTGCACAGTTGTAACTATGCCTTCTCCACAATTATCAAATACCCTTACCTGGTACTGGCCCATGGGCAGGCCCGTAAACGTGTTAGAAGGTTGCAGCGGCATTGTTACCGGCCCCGATAATATCTGGTAAGATGCCGCACTGCCCGAGGTTACATTTACCGTAATAGTACCGTTGCCATTACAATATATACCGGTAGCGGTACATTGCAACGGGACCACATTACTGCCTACTACAACGGTGGTGGTTGCTGTATTGCTCTCGCCATTTAATAGCTGCGTTGCAATTACCTGGTAGCTACCTGCAACTAACCCTGCAACCTGAGGTACGGTTACCGTGGTTACAGGGTTAGTGGTATTGGGCAACAGGTAAACGGCATACTCCATAGCAGCCTCAGGGTCGTTACCAATAACTGTTAAAGAGATAGAGCCATTACCTAAACAGGTTTGTGCCACAGAGGTGCCGCTTATAGTAAAGGCCGGTGGCTGGGCATAGGCAAAAAGCCCGGTAAACAGTAAGTTTACCAGGAAGAATGTAAAAAATTTATTCATAGCGTTTTAATTTTTCTACACTTTCTTGAGCAGGTATACCCATCCGGTTACCTGCTTGCCTGCCGAGAGGGTAATTACATAAAAGTAAGTACCGGTAGGCAGGTCGCCTTTATCAGACTGGCCATACCATTCATTAATATAATTATCCTTTTCATATACTTCCATTCCGTACCTGTTGAATATTTTAATGTGCCTTACCTCAAGGTTACTTAGATCGAAGTTTTCATTGTACTCCCCATCGCCGGGAGAAATTCCCCTTGGTATAAAACAATGGGTATTGTCTACATCAATTTCTTCTGTAGCGCTGCATCCGTTTAAGGTGGTTACAGTGGCGATGTATGTACCCTCTGCCCCATCAGTAATATCTGCTGCTTCGGTAACGGAAGTAAAGCCTTCCGGCCCTGTCCAGCTTATAGATGCTACATCAGTTATCTCATCAAGGTTTGTTATGCTTATTATATAACGCTCGTCAACACAGCCTGCCTCAAGCAATACATCAAAGGCATTGGTATTTGGCGACACAAGGTGTTCTTTGGTAGTTGTACAGGTACCGTTAGAAATGGTAACTTCATACAAACCGGTTTCGTTTATTTGTACCGTGCCTGTTGTGGCGGCAGCTTGCAGTGCGCCGTCAAGAAACCATTGGTACGTTACGCCAGTTGTAAAGTTTACCGGGTTTACCGTGAGGGTTATGGTTTGCCCGTCGCACAATACGTCATCGCCCACTATGGCAAACTGAGGATAACTTTGCACATTTACGGTAGTACTGCCCGCCGGGGAAGTACAGCCGTTAACCGTTACCGTAACAGAATATACTCCTGAAGCCAAGGTTGACACTTCCTCAATTAACGGGTTTTGCACGGCAGATGTAAATCCGTTTGGCCCAGACCAGGAGTATGTACCACCGGTAACCAAAGCTACAGATAATTGTATGTCTGCACCTTCACACAAGGGCGCAACCGGAGCTACAACGGGTGCCGCCGGAATATCATTAAGGGTGATGGTAATTGTGGCACTGTCTGGCACGCCACAAAAGTTAACTACAGTATAGCTAAAATGATAGGTTCCCGCAGCTATACCGGAAGTATTAAATGTACCGGCTGTCAGCCCCCCTGATACGTCGTTATCCGTCCAGGTGCCGCCAGCGGTAAAGCTTCCCGCAGCACCTAAGTAAGAGCTTAGGTTTATTGCAGTGCCACTGTTACAAATAGTATCAGCACCATCGAGACCCGCATAAGGCAATGTGCTTACCGGTATGTTTACAGTAGCCGTAGCCGAACTACAGCCATTAACCGTCACGGTTAGATAATAATCACCACCCTGAGCCACGGTTACATTAGGGAGTAACGGGTTTTGAACTGATGATGTAAAGTTGTCCGGGCCTGTCCAGGCATAAGTAGCACCTGTTATTGCAGGCGTCCTAAGCTGTATATCGGCACCTACACACACACCGCTAACGGCATTTATTACCGGCAGGGCAGGTATATCTTTTAATGTAATAGTTATCAACGCGGTATCACTAAGACTACAAAAACCGGTTACAGTATAAGTAAAATGGTAGGTTCCGGCAGCAATTCCTGCCGGGCTAAAAGTACTTCCGCTTAATGCGCCTGAAGCATCATCATCCGTCCATGTGCCTCCTGTATCAAACGTGGTACCTAAGTAAGACGCAAGATTTAAGGGGGTGCCGTCATTACATAGTGTTGCCCCACCGTTAGTACCGGCGTTAGGTATGTAATTTGGCGCTATTGTATATTCAAGCGTCTGGTTAAGGCACGACTCCGGATTTTGAGCAGTAATTTCAAGTACATAAGTACCCGCATCATTAGCAGAATTAAATGCGGGGAAGGTAAGTGTTGCCGTAGTGCCTAATATAGTACCCGGGCTACCCTGTTCATACCACTGGTAACCCAAAAAGGTAAAATCAGGTGCGCTTAGCGTACTTAGTTCACCCTCGCAAAAACCGGTAGCTGTTATTAGGATAGGTGGCTCTTCAGTTATCGTAAAGTCGCGGTTACGTACGTTTCCGCAATCATCCGTAACCTGGAAATTATAGTTAGCCGGCTCCAGCCCGGAGAATAAATTACTGCCTTCGTTGTCTACTGTAAAGGTTGTATCACCATTTTTACTGGTTATAGCGTAGGTAAACGGCGGCACACCGGTAACTTCAATAGCGACCTCAGTAAGCCCTTCGCCACAAGGAAAACTTACAGCGTTTGTTATTTGCGGCCCACCATCAAAAGTAAAATTATAAATTTCATGGAAACAACGGAAGTTAGCACTACTACCGTTGCTGTACACATAAAAATTCTTTACAATCCTGAACTGCCCGGTGTAAGCGTTATCGATGTTAACAGTATTATTAGTTAACAGTACGGAGTTAACAGCAGTTGGCAAACCTGTTGTATAAGGTACACCAGTGCCAGGATGACCCCAGTTACCGGTAACGGGGTCATACTCTTGCAACCAGAACGACTGCGAATAGCTGCCCGTGCTTGAGTTTGCCAAATCTACATAAAAAGATCCGCAATGCGGGATAATCGTTATTTCGTTTTCTTCATGATAGCCTATTACAGTTACTGTTTGTTCCTGCATAAAGCCGCACTGATCTGTAAATTTTATAGTATAATCACCTTCAGGAAGCGAATTCATGTATAACTGTCCTGCAGTATTACCGGTATGGTTGATATTGTCTGAAATATCATCAGGTAAACTTTCTGTATACTCATCTGGGGCATCAGTAATTACTATACTATCAAATAATAAGCCTGAACTCGAAAACACCCTTACAGAACCTTCACCTTCATCGCAGCCAGCCCTTGATATTACTGTTATACCAGCTTCTCCTGCCGAAGGCTGAAGCGTTACCGGATATGTGTATGTATCGCCGCAATTATCAACAATATAAAAAACATAATCGCCTAAGGGTACTCCTAAAAATTCAAATGCTCCAAATTCATTAATAAAAGCAGACAGGTCTGCCGGTACTGTACCTGTATATGCATCGGGGGCATCTGTTATTTGTACAAAAGTTATGATTCGGTTAGGTATAATGATGGTAATATCGCCTGTTGTACTGCCGCAAATTGCCGATGTTGTATCCTGCGGCTCTGCAGGTGGTATCGCTATTTCAATGGTAGCTGTCCCGGTATGCCCGCACGCATCCAGTACCTGCACTGTATAAGTGCCATCCGGAACTGGGTTTCCGGGACTGCCAAACTGAACGTTTTGAGATGTAAAAGTAGGGAAGCCTGTGGTAAAATCTGATGGTATAAACCCCGGAGGAAACCCGGTAAATGTAAGGGTATAGGGTGCCACATAATTAGATGGGGTTACCACAAACGTTTTATCCGCACAGTTAGGGTAATCCGGCTCAATGTTTACGATAAGATCAGTATTTACTATATTGTTATTCTTAGTAAATACGTTGCCACAGGCATCTGTAATTGTAAGGTTATAATAATATTGCTGGTCGTAATAAAATGGTAGGGTAACTATACCCTGCATCTCATTATTGCCACCAGTTACCGTTTGGGTTACAACAGTAGGCGCACCACCACCCGGAGGGTAAACGGTATATGTGAGTGTTATAGGATATATTATACCGTTAATAGATGGAGAGCTATATAAATTAGAAACCTCTATGCTGTTACATGATGGCAGCGCACCACCCAAAAGCGTAACCTGCCCGATGTTTACCTGTGCGGCAACCTGCGTAAGCGTTACCGAAACCACAACTGCCTCACCGCAATTGTCATATACCCTCACCTGGTATAAACCCACCGGAAGGCCGGTAAATACCGGGGTGGTTTGTAGCGGCTTAATTACAGGCCCTGCGGTAATTTCATATGAAACGGCGGTACCGCTGCTCACAATTACCGTTACAGTACCATTATTATTGCAGGTAACGTTACCGGGTACAAGCGTATATTGCAGAGGCACAACATTATTGCTTATTGTAGCATTTGCTGAAGCTGTATTGCTTTCGCCATTTAACGACTGTGTAGCCACAACAATATAACTGCCTGCTGTAAGACTGTTTACAGTAGTGGCACTTGTATTAGTAATGGCGGTACTCGTATTGGGCAGAAGGTATAGCGCATAGGATATATCAGCACCGGCCGCAGTACCGGATACCGCAAAAGACAACGATCCGTTGCCAAGGCAGGTTTGCGGAGTAGGGGTTACAGTTAGTGTAAAATCAGGTAATTGGGCAAGAGCACCTAACGATATAAAAAATAAAAGAGAGGCAAGTGTAAAGCGCGCTACATGTAAAAATGGTTTCATTCCTGCAGTTTTGATTGGTTAGGATAAATATAACGGGTTTAGCCTTATTAAAAAGGGGAAATTGTCATTTTAACATAACCGTTGAAAATAAGTTTACCCTACCTGCTGCTAATTATTTATGGCAAAAGTTCAACCTCGGCGTTAGGGCTAAAGAGGTAAATTCGGCCCGTACCTATTTCAAGGCATTCAAACCGTTTAACACGTTGCGCCCCTTTTTTAAATACTTTGCCGTTATATATGCGGAAAGATGCTCCGTAGGGGAGCTCGTATATGTAATTTTTGTCGGAAGCCTTTTGGTCAAATTGTTTTAGCGCGATAGAAAGTGTAGCATCGGTGTCACTACTTGCTTTGGGATTACGGAAGTGACGGGCCAATAATGGTAGCAGCTGCGGCGGAAAAATCTCTGGCCTTATAAATGGCACCATAAGTTTCTGGAACGTAAGCTTCCATTCGTCGCCATGGGGTTTTATATTACGCCCAAATTTTTCAAAAGCAGCCAGGTGGGCTATTTCGTGTACAAGCGTAATGAGGAAGCGATATTTATTCAGGTTAGCGTTTACGGTAATACGGTGGTAACCGGAAGCATCGCGGTGGTAATCGCCATGCCGGGTAACACGCTCGTTTACAATCTTGAGATGTACCCCGTAGATTTTGATGAGTTCAAAAACCGGCTCTACAGCATGCTCAGGGATGTATTTAGCTAAAACTTCTACCATTTCTAATTATCAGGGCGTAGAGGATGACACCTGTAGCACCTTGCCATTAAAATACTTATTGCCATTAAGCGTAAAATCATAAATGTAATCAGACATCTCACTAGCCGATAGCGGCGCTTCGTAACCGGGAAAGGCCTCCTGAAGCATTTCGGTATTCACCGCGCCCAGGGCGAGTACGTTAAAAGCTATGCCCTTGTCTTTGTATTCTTCAGCTAATAATTCACTTAAGGTAATAACCGCCCCTTTACTGCTGCTGTAGGCGCTAAGGCCTGCAAACTTCATACTGCCCTGTATGCCGCCCATGCTGCTTATGGTTACCACATGGCTGCCCGCAGGCATATAAGGCAGCACTACCCTGTTAAGTGCAGCTACGCCAAATACGTTTACTTTATAGATGTATTCAAACTCGGTTGCAGTTATTTCGCTGAAGGGTTTTAGCAGCAATGCACCGGCATTATGTATGAGCACATCCGCCTTTTGCCACGACGTTTTTAAAAATTCGCCCACGCTTTCCAGCGCATTTTCATCGGCAAGGTCTACTGATAGGCAGGTAATATTCTCATTACCTAAAAGCGATTGCGGAATTTTGCGGGAAACAGCCAGTACATTATGCCCCGCATTGGCAAACTGCAATGCCAACTCATGGCCTATACCCCGGCTGGTACCGGTAATAATTATATTTTTACCCATTATTTTTTTATTACAATGTCGCCTTTGGGCGCGTTTACCATACCACTGATTACCGGGACCATTTGTTGTATAAAGTTAGTCATGGCGACAAGGTCCATATTTTCATACTCATCATCAACGTGGTGGTAGTAATCGAAATTTTCAAAATCGAATGTACATACCGTTTGCGACGGTTTATGAAATTCGTTATAAAAACTGTAGTTATCGCTGCGGCGGAACAGCTGGTACTTCATCTCCACATCAAGATAACCAACCAGTTTTTTTCCGGCATATTCGTTCATCTTATCGCCCATATTGCTGGTAGCCCAGCCGGTAACGTAGGCCAGTATATCGCGTTTCATGGGTACGCCTACCATTTCAAACTCCAGCATGGCATAAAGGTTAAAATCCTGTTTCTTTAGCTTGGCAGCCAAAGAACGTGAACCTAACAAACCTTCTTCTTCCCCAGAGAAAAAGCAGAATAATATGCTGCGTTTGTTGTTTTTCATCTTGCCAAAGTAGTTCACCATTTCGGCAACGGCAGTGGTACCGCTGGCATCATCGTTTGCACCGTTGTAAATACTGTCCAGCGTTGTGGCGGCCTTATCAATGCCAATGTGGTCGTAATGCGCGCCCAGTACTACAAACTCTTTTTTAAGAACGGGATCTGCACCTTCAAGGTAACCTATTACGTTATAAGTAGTTGCCTTATCGTAATTAGTAAGTGTGTCTTTATAAGTAGCGAAGTATGGCTTTACACCGTTCTTTTTAAAAATATCCTCGAGGTAGTTGCCTGCGGTTTCCAGTTCTTTCGTGCCTGACATCCGGCCTTTTAGTTCATCTGACGATAAAAATTTTAGTGTTGCCTCAACAGACTTCTGGTCCACTTTATAATCAGTTGCTTTCGCTTTTTTTTGCGCGCATGATGTTGCTATACATCCGATAGATAAAGCAATGAAGAATATTTTTTTCATGGTTATGTGTTTGTAGGGCTAAAATAAGAAATTAAATGATATTCCCGCGCTATTCGTCAATAGTCCTGAAGGTAAGGTTAACCCTTGGCGTACTAACTTTCTTAGTTGGCGGTAGGCGGTGCAGCCAATGGGTTTGTGTAGTGCCTTTCATAACCAGCAGGCTGCCGTGTTCTAAAAACACATCAACTACACTTTTATCTGCCTTATGCTTAAAGGCAAACTTGCGTTCGGCACCAAAACTCAACGAGGCTATGGCACCGTTTTTCTTCAGGTCTTTTTCGGCGTCGCTGTGCCAGGCCATGCCTTCATTGCCATCATGGTATAAATTTAAAAGGCAGGAATTATAAGTTTCGCGGGTAACTTCTTCAGCCAGTCTTTTAAGTTCGATAAGCTCGGGCGTCCAGGGTAGGGCGTGCTTAGTGGTGTTGCTGTAGGTATATTCAAACGGGCGGTCGCCATACCAGGCCACTTTACGTTTAGTGATAATCAGCTTTCCAAAAATTACCGCTTCATCGTTGCGCCACTCTATTGTATTAAGCAGTGCATCCCGGTAGTGATTGGCTTGCGCCAATAGCATAATATGCCCGTAATAGTTCACCGTGCCATCGTAAGGAAGGAGGTTGCGGGAGGTATCAGGCTCGGGGTTAAACAGGTCTAGCATAATATAAAGATACGACAGGAAGGTAAAACAAAAAACCCATCCGAAGATGGGTTTTTCAATATACGATAAACACTATAACTTATGCAAGCATGGTTACAGGATTTTCTATAAACTGTTTAAGTGTTTGCAGGAACTGCGCACCTGTAGCGCCATCAATAGTACGGTGGTCGCAGGTAAGGGTTACTTTCATAACATTGCCCACAACTATCTGTCCGCCTTTAACTACGGGCTGCTGGATGATAGCACCTACAGAAAGGATGGCAGAGTTAGGCTGGTTGATGATAGAGGTAAACTCGCTGATACCAAACATACCTAAGTTAGAAACGGTAAACGTGCTTCCTTCCATTTCGGCAGGGGCAAGTTTTTTGTTTTTAGCTTTACCGGCAAGGTCGCGCACTGAAGCCCCTATTTGTGTAAGGCTCATGTTGTCGGTAAATTTAAGTACCGGAACAAGAAGGCCGTCTTCAACGGCAACGGCAACACCTATGCTGATGTGCTTATTGTAGATGGTAACGTCATCTTTCCACTGGGTATTAACCTGTGGGTGCTTGCGAAGCGCCATGGCACATGCCTTAACTACCATATCGTTAAACGACACTTTAGTATCAGGCACCGCGTTGATAACGTTACGGCTGGCTATAGCGTTGTCCATATCAAGCTCTATAGTAAGGCTGTATTCCGGCGCGGTGAATTTAGATTCAGCAAGGCGGCGCGCAATAACCTTACGCATCTGGTTGTTTTTAACCTCTTCGGTAGCAACCTCACCAGACGGAACATATGCCGGGGCGGCAGGCTTAGCGGCAGGAGCAGCGCCTTCTTTAGCAGCAGGTGCAGCCTCTTTAGCCGGAGCAGCAGCCGGTGTATAGTTCTCTACGTCTTTTTTAACGATGCGGCCATTTTCGCCGGAACCTTTCACTTTGGCAAGGTCCACACCTTTATCTTTAGCTATTTTGCGTGCAAGCGGTGATATAAATACGCGTCCGCCATCGGCAGTAGCTACTTCTTCGGTAGTTTCTTCTTTTGATTCGGCTGCAGCAGGGGCAGCTTCTTTTTTATCTTCGGTTTTAGCCTCCGCTTTATCTTCAGATTTGGCAGCAGGGGCAGCCGCAGGAGCGCCATCTTTAAATGCGCTAACATCAGTACCCGCAGGGCCGATGATGGCCAGGGTGCTGTCTACAGGGGCAGTTTCACCTTCCTGTACACCTATGTAGAGTAACGTACCGGCATTAAAAGATTCGAACTCCATAGTAGCTTTATCGGTCTCAATCTCTGCAAGAATATCGCCTTCTTTAACCTCGTCTCCTACTTTTTTAAGCCATGTAGCCACGGTGCCATCAGTCATGGTATCGCTTAGGCGCGGCATGGTAACCACAATTACACCTTTAGGAAGTTCTGCTGGGGCAGCCGCTTTTGGCTCCTCTTTCTTCTCTTCTTTTGGTGTATCTTTAGATTCTTCTTTGGCTTCAGCCTTAGGTTCTTCTTTTTTCTCTTCAGCCGGGGCATCGCCACCTTTGCCGTCAAGAAGCGCTTTATAATCTTCGCCTTCTTTACCTATTATGGCCAGAACGCTGTCTACAGGGGCAGTGTCGCCTTCCTGTATGCCTATATATAATAATGTACCTGCATCAAAAGCCTCAAACTCCATAGTGGCTTTATCGGTTTCAATTTCTGCAAGTATATCTCCTTCTTTTACAGTGTCACCCACTTTTTTCAGCCACGTTGCTACGGTACCTTCAGTCATGGTATCGCTCAGTCGCGGCATGGTAATAATTTTTGCCATTTTTTTGTTATAGTTTATGTGGTAAGAATGGATAGTTTTCCTGGTCGTATACTACATCATACATTACATTAGCATCCGGGTACGGAGACTCTTCCGCAAATTTCTCGCACTCGGCAACAAGGTCTTTTACCCTCTCGTCGATCGCTTCAATTTCCTCGTCGGTAGCATACTTGTTTTCTTTAATAATATCAAGCACCTGTGTAATAGGATCTATTTTCCTGTACTCTTCTACCTCATCTTTAGTGCGGTAGTGTTGCGCATCACTCATAGAGTGTCCACGGTAACGGTACGTTTTCATTTCAAGGAAGGTAGGGCCGTCTCCACGGCGTGCGCGCTCTATAGCTTCGGTCATGGCTTCAGCCACTTTTACGGGATTCATTCCGTCTACTGGGCCGCATGGCATTTCGTAGCCTAAACCAAGTTTCCATATATCAGTATGGTTAGCCGTACGCTCTACCGAGGTACCCATGGCATAACCATTGTTTTCTACTATAAATACTACAGGAAGCTTCCACAGCATAGCCATGTTAAAGGCTTCGTGCAGCGAACCCTGGCGTGCGGCACCGTCGCCAAAATAGGTTAGAGTAACACCGCCTGTTTCAAAATATTTATCGGCAAAGGCAATGCCCGCGCCAAGTGGAATCTGGCCACCCACAATACCGTGGCCTCCGTAAAATCCTTTTTCTTTAGAAAAGATGTGCATAGAACCGCCAAGCCCCATGCTGGTACCCGTAGCTTTACCGAGAAGCTCTGCCATAACACGGCGCGGGTCTACACCCATACCAATAGGCTGAGGGTGGTTACGGTAAGCGGTTATCATTTTATCTTTAGAAAGGTCCATAGCGTGCAGGGCACCAGCTAATACTGCTTCCTGGCCATTGTATAAGTGGAGGAAACCCCTAACTTTCTGCTGAATGTATAAAGCAGCAAGTTTATCTTCAAATTTTCTCCAAAACTGCATGTCCTCATACCATTTCAGGTACGTTTCTTTTGTTATTTCTTTCATTGCTTAATTAATGTTGCTCGTAGTACTTAAAAAAGATTTATAGAGAACCGCAAACCCAGTTTTAACATAAATTTGCGAAAGGCAAAAATAGCACATCCCTTTTATAACTAAAAATTTATATCAAGTATTTTACTATTTTTTAAAACACTGAGACAATAAAAAAGGGGATTATTGCAAACCCCTTGTTTTTTATAAGTAGCTGCCTCCAAAAACTAGGGGCAACAGGTTTTTTAATGATGCTGAGTAATACACTTTACCTTCTTCACCCATAAAATATATTTCTATTGGGGTTTCCTGTTTCAATTCATATTCGGCTATACTCTGCCTGCAGGCACCACAGGGCGGTATAGGGTCTGTTACTAACTTGTTTTCAGCGGCTGCGGTAATGGCCATTTTTAAGATTTTAGCCTCAGGATGTACAGCACCGGCGCTAAAAACAGCCACACGCTCTGCGCATAAGCCGCTGGGATATGCGGCATTTTCCTGGTTAGAGCCTAATACCACAACACCATTATCAAGCAAAAGTGCCGTACCTACATGAAATTTAGAATAAGGTGCGTACGATTTTTTACGCACAAGCACTGCCTGCTCCATGAGCTGTGCCACATCTGTAGGTAAATATGCCACGGATGGGTATATGGTAAAAGTTGTAGTAATAGTAAGGTGCTCCATCTGCTAATATTCGTCGTACTCGTCTCCAAAGTTAAAGGTAAGCGAAAAGCGCAGCGTATTTTCAAGCGGGTTCCTTACCGTAGAGGCAGAGAACAAGTAAGAAAGGTCGAGCCTCAACACGTTATATTTAAATCCGGCACCAAGTGAAAAGAACTTACGGGCACCTTTTAGCTGGTTTTCGTTAAAATAACCCGCGCGCAGGTTAAATGCCTGATTGTAGGTATACTCTGCACCCAGAGAGTAGGTAACTTCTTTAAGTTCTTCGCTAATACCGTCTGGTGCGTCGCCAAATGACTTAAAGATACCTGAAACCCAGTTGATGTTATTATAGTCTTCAAGTTTAGTTTGATATGCGGCACTGGCCGCAGCTTGCTCCGCGCTGTCTATATCGCCATCGCCGTTGTCATCTGTAGCGGTTACCACAGCGGGCGGCGTAGGCACTAATAATTTGGCAAATTCCAGATTAACACCTATAGTATTATACTCGTCAAAAATAAAGTCAAAACCGGCACCAAGCCTCATATTTGCAGGCAGGAAGTTATCGTTAATGTCATTTCCGTCGTAGCTTATTTTAGGCCCCAGGTTCTGGAAGTTGATACCACCCCTCCAGCGCCCGTCAAAATCATTATATGCTGTTTCTTCGCTTTGGTAAAATCCAGAAATATCAAACGCATAAGAGTTAGCCGCACTTGCATCACTACTGCCGCCTGAGGCTTCGGGTATCCTTAAATTAGAGCTAATAAAGCGCCCTGTAACAGCCATTGAAAAACGCTCATGTAACTTAAGCGCATACGAAAGGTCTACCGCAAGTTCATTAGGGCTCCTCACTACAGGTACCTCATCAGGGCTTGGCGTTTGCCTTAGCTCTATATCACCCAGGCCAAAATAGCGGAGGCTGCCCGCAAAGGCCATACGATCTTCAAACTTATTATAGTAGGTAACCTGCCCAAGCGATATATCATTTGCAATACTGGTAAGGTATGGGGTATAACTAAATGAAACACCATGCTCCTGTAATGCAAAGGCATATTTGGACGGATTCCATTGCTGGGAATAGGCGTCGGCTGATGTGGCAACACCCTGGTCTGCCATACCGGCAGCGCGGGCATCAGCTGCGATAAGCAAAAATGGTACACCGGTGGTTATTACCCGATTATCATTTTGGGCTTTTGCAAACTGGATCCCTAAAAAGCAAAGGGCTGCTAAAAAAATCTTTTTCATTATGGGTTTTGTAAATTTAAGGGAGACAAATATACTATTTTTTACAGCAATACAAGTTTTTCAAACTTTTCTGCCCGTTTATTGCTGCTTGCTGATTTTACGGTTAATTTATAAATATATACACCTTTTCCTATTTTATCGCCAAAGTCATCGCGACCGTCCCACTTAATATCGCGGCTCAAAAAGCCATCAGTGGTTACCTGCTGGTTTATGGTCTTAACAATTTTTCCGGTGATGGTAAACACTTGTACCTGCACATCAAGCGGCTCAAAAGGGCGGTTGTGGTTAAACCAGAACTCGGTGTAGCTTACAAACGGGTTAGGATAATTAAGCACCCTTTCCAGCGTAAGCTCATCACTGCCTGCCACAACAAACTGTATTTCGGCTGTTACCAGGTTGTTATATACATCCCAAGCCTGAAACTGCAAGGTATGCAATCCTTTTTCAAGATTTACAAAAGGAAAGTTAACTTTACCACGGGTATAGTCATTTGGATCAGCAACATAATAGTCGTTCATAAGGTACGGATGGGTTTCATCACCATCAAGTATACCTATAATATCATGGCCTATACCACTTGAAGTGTTTATGCCGTGTGCATCTTCAAGATATGCCAATAAAATGGGCGCATCATTAGTAATACCGCCTGACACAAATGTTTCGTCATTCATAAACAACTTTACAATGGGTGCAGTGTTATCGGCGACTGCGCTGGTATTAATGCCACCTATCTGTATGGTATTGTTATAACCGGTTTGGTCTTCAAGCACATTGTTTTTCTTGGAATAAAAACTTACCCTGCCTGCCCCTACCGGTATACGGATGTCGCGCGGCACTACAAACCCAAAACTAAACTGCCCGTTAGTAACGGTAGCACTGCCGCGGAAAATGGTTTCGCCCAGGGTATCGAAGGGAACTTTAAGTGCATTCTCAGTGGGATGGTCATTAGCAAGGGTTGTTCTCGAAATAGGTTTATCAAAAACCGATGCTTCGAGTTCACCATTGTAACTTCCAAGGGTATTTCCACTTTCATCTGTAACCCTGCCCGACAGCTTGGCATAAGCAAGCGATTGTAATGTTCCTGTAAACTGCGAAACAGGTATATCGTTTATTGCGGTAAGCACCACATTAATTTTCGGTATGGCCAGCATGAGGGCCGGGTCGCCAATAAATGAGGTAACATTTACAAACTGCCCCCCTTCATGGGCCGCCTTTGTGCGGCGTAGTGCCTCGGCCATACTGGGATAATTATATGTATTATTCTGCTGGTACGAATAGAGGTAGCCCGAAAGTTCTCTGTTAAGCGTTAAGGCATCGCTTACATATATAGCCCTTGTTGTGGTAATCATTGCTATGGCACCACCGGAGGGATTTTTATAAAGCAGTTCACCCACAGACTCAAGGTACGGGTTGTCAAACTTGGTGAGGTCGCAGGTGGTGGTAATAAACAGCGGGTATTTATACCTATTAGTTAAATCAGGTGCATCGCCCGACTCAAATATCCGTTCGGTTGCCATGCCGCCCGGCCCGCCATGGCCCAGGTAGTTTACCACCAGCGCGCCATAATTAATGTAGCGTAATAGCTGCTCTTTTGCCTCAGGGTAGCGCTGCCCGCCTGATGAAGCCTGCTGTACATATGCATCCATATACACCTTTCTTACATTAACAAAGGGCTTATTTGCAGTAATTGAACCAGAAATTGAATCAAGCGTTGGCATAAAAACGCTATCTGATGTTGGGATATCCGGGTCATCGGCAAGCATTATATATTCGTTTCTCCACCTACCGTAAGATTCTTCGCTAAGGTATTCAACCACTTTATTTACCATTACCTCCGCATCATTTGTGGTTGTTACGAGCATACGGCCCACCGCTATATCAAGGCCATAGTTGCTGCTGGTTGTCATAGCGCCTTCATCTTCATCCATGGCGCCGTAAAAATCATCGGTAACAAAGGTTTGTATAATACTGTAGTTAAGCAAACTATCCTGCGAAAGGTTAATAGCATGCACTATGGGCACAATATTGGTATTTCGCGGTATACGGTTTTTATAATCAAAAGAGGCTTCACCAAAAAGGTTAAGGTACTTTATGCGTTTGGCTGGCGTTGAGGCATTAAAATAAACATAGCGCATAAAATTGCGTATCGCGCCTATATCCTGCTGGCCTGACGAAAACTCCTGGTATATGTCTTCAAGCTTTACCACCTTAACTACCATGCTCTCGCGCTCCCTATGGATGTTTGCCAGCTTTTCTGCGCTTGCCGTTAAAAATTCGGGGGCTACGATGACATAGTCTATGTCCTGAAACTGCCCCTGGGCATTTTTAAATATAGTCCCTTTAAGATTCTGGGCGGCTACACGGGTTTTGCCTTCGCGCAGCGGAGTCATATAATCTGTGGGTACCACCGTTACATACTCACGTGCCATGCCTCCATCTGCCTTAAACGAGAACGATGCTGCCTCCTCATCATTAATGGCGGCTGTAGCATTATAAATATCCGTAACATCCCATACCTCGCTAATACCAGAAGCATTTGTAAAGTTATATTGTATGGCGCCTAATAGTGTATTTGCAGCACGGTAGCGGAACCTGAACTGTTTTCCGCTGCCTTTTAGGTTTCTTTTTGCCTCTATAATTATATAGTCCAGCCACGCATTAGCCGCCGGCACGCCACCGTTATTATACGCCAGTTTTATTGTATTATCAATACCTGATGCCGTAAAGGTGCCACTGTAAAAACCATCAACACCAAATATTTGCGATTGGTTTGTATTAGCGGCAAAACTTATTGCGCCTAAGGCAGTATTATTAGCAGAAACAGCCATAGTAGACGCGGCCACCGAATTAGCCGCTGCGCTAACCCTTATCTTTACCGGGCTGCCGGTAGCAATATCAGGTATAGCAAAAGTGAAGCTTTGTTCATTCTCTAAAGTAAAATCCTCCCCGTGCCACTTACGTCCCAGGCGTGCTATGTTAACCTTATCTTCTTCAAAAAACTGGTAATCATCAAATGTATCTAAAGTAAGTACAGGATTACCCGCAGGTTGTACCATTGGCTGTATGCGCTTGCCGTTTCCTGTTCCGGTTGTTACATAATAATATGCGCGATCAGTAAAAAGGTTATTATTAGTACCGCTCTCGGCATTCCAGTTGTCTACACCCTCAGCATAAAAAAGTATATAGTCTCCACCGTCAAACTTACCATCCTCTTCCCCTATAAACCTTATCGCATTTTCGGCAAGGTCCATGGGGTAGTCGGCAGCATTTGCCATGGGCAACATACGGCCGCCGTTTCCGTATATCCTTATACTGCGGGGATCTACATTGGCATCAAATCCCAGTCCCTGTAAAAAACTCCGGGTTAGCTTGTAAACACCCGATTTTTCTACATAAAATTTATAAAAACTACTTGTAGACAGCACCGAGTTTGATATAGGCGGTATAATAGCCTGGGCACTACGGTTTGTATTTTGCGCATACGACCAGGAGTAGGAAAATGATTTTAGCCTCTTATAGCCGCTCCCGTCTTTAATAACAGGGCTTAAACGCAAAAAAGCACTCCACTCCCCTCGTGAGTTTATGCTTTTAAACACCGGGGTTATAGCGTTGGGTAGTGCCGCCCTGTTAAGGCTGCCAAGGCTGGCTGCGGGTAGACTCTCATAGACGGTATTATAAATACGTATAGAGGCTTCGTTAGCTTTTGCCTTGGCATCTATATGCATGTTAAAAAAAAGCTCATTGCTGCCTGCCCTGAAATCCATATAACTTGCGTTAAAATGGGGCACCGAAAATTTTTGGTCGCCAATGGTAATTTCCTTAACTTCATCCCACCTTAAAACCACTTCACCGCCCTGCTGGGCAAGAGATAATGCAGAAAAGAGTAATAATATAGATATAATGCCGTTTTTCATCATGAGGAGAACGCAGATTGAACCGTATTATTACGGAACAAAAAAAATTATTTAATAATTGTAACTGCAATATTAGTTCAAAACTGGCGTTATTAAAACGTACATTTAACATAATTTTGGATTTTTAGCAAAAATTTTAAAACAGTGTTGCAGTTTAATGGTTAATTATTATATTGCGCCACGAAATTATTTACTTACGGAAAGATGAAAGTTAACAAAATCACGGCTTTAAACATGTTGCTTGCGTTAGCGGTAACATTGGGTTTTACCAGCTGCAGCAAAAAGAGCTCAGGTGGAGGCAACACCTCAAGTGCTACGGGATGGAAAATCAATGACAAGAAAGGTGGTTTCCAGCACAACTCTAAGTACAAGAAACAGGAGGCAGCTCCGGGTCTTGTGGCAGTGGAAGGTGGAACCTTTACCATGGGAAGGGTTCAGGACGATGTAATGCACGATTGGAACAACACGCCAACGCAACAGCACGTACAATCTTTCTTTATGGATGAAACAGAGGTTACCAATGTAATGTACATGGAATACCTTGATTGGCTTAAAAGGGTATTTCCACCAACAGAGGAAAACTATAAAAATATATATGTAGGCGCACTGCCCGACACGCTTGTGTGGAGAAGCGCGCTTGGATATAACGAAACCATGACTAACAACTACTTAAGGCACCCTGCTTACAGCGAATACCCTGTAGTAGGCGTAAGCTGGATACAGGCTGTAGAGTTTAGTAAATGGAGAACAGACCGTGTAAACGAAGGCGTGCTTGAAAAAGAAGGCTATCTTAAAAAAGATGCAAAACTTACCGATGTAACTGCCGAAAGTACCTTTAGTACAGAGTCTTACCTTGAGAGTCCTAATAAAAGTTTTGGCGGTAACGAGGAGATTGTTTACAAAGGCAAAGGCAATAAGCTAAACGGAAATGAAGAAGCTAAAAACGTGTATGCCCAAAGGACATCAGGCCTTATACTACCTGAATACAGGCTGCCTACTGAGGCAGAATGGGAATATGCTGCGATATCTCTTGTAGGTAACCGTGAATATAACTTATACAGGGGTAATAAAAAATACCCATGGAAAGGATCTTATACCCGCAATGGTAAAAGGACTAAAAGGGGCGACCAACTTGCTAACTTTAAGCAAGGTAAAGGTGACTACGGCGGAATTGCAGGCTGGAGTGATGACAACGCTGATATTACTGCACCTGTAAAATCATACCCACCAAACGACTTTGGACTTTATGATATGGCCGGTAACGTAGCCGAGTGGGTTGCCGACGTATACCGTCCAATGGTAGACGACGAAGGTAACGATTTTAACTACTACAGGGGTAACGTTTATATGAAAAACAAAATAGGTGAAGACGGAAGGGCTGAACTTGTAACACCTGAAACTATTGAGTATGACACCCTTGCAAATGGCCGCATACAGTACAGGAGCCTTCCGGGTCAGATAGCGGTAGAGCCTATTACCGAAGAAGATGCTTACCTACGCCAGAATTATACAAGGGGCGATAACCGTAACTACAACGACGGTGATAAAAAATCTATCCGTGATTACTACAAATTTGGTGCAGAAGATGGAAATTCTCCTGACAGTAAATACACCGAAAAAATGTACAACTCACCACAAAATTATGTAGGTGTTAGTAAAGACTCTGCGAATGAAGGCAGCATGGTTAAAAAACTTGATACCAAAGTAAGGACAACCCTTATAAATGATGACGTAAGGATTTTTAAAGGCGGATCATGGAGAGACAGGGCTTACTGGTTAGACCCTGCCCAAAGAAGGTACTACCCGCAGGATATGGCTACAGACTACATCGGTTTTAGGTGTGCCATGTCTAAAGTAGGCCCTAAAAACAATAAAAAAACTGCCAGAAACTAATTCTGCAACAGATAAACTTTAAAAATAATGCCCTAATTTTAGGGCATTATTTTTTTATATATATGACTGATATTACACAGCTGTACAGCTACTTTATAAACAGTACCGGTATTAGCACAGACACTCGCAAAATAATACCCGGTTGCCTGTTTGTAGCCCTTAAAGGCGAACGATTTGACGCCAATACCTTTGCCACACAGGCATTGCATCTGGGTGCATCTTGTGTAGTTATAGATAACCCGGCTTATAAAACGGATGACCGAATGTTACTGGTGGCAGACAGTCTTACGGCACTGCAACAACTTGCACTGTACCACCGCAGGGAATTGGGCCTGCCTGTAATAGCCCTTACCGGAAGCAATGGGAAAACAACTACTAAAGAACTCATCAACGCTGTACTTAGTAAAAAATACAGTACTACGGCCACAATAGGCAACCTTAACAACCACATTGGCGTACCACTTACACTTTTGTCATTTACAAAAGAGACAGAAATAGGCATTGTGGAAATGGGCGCTAATCATCAAAAAGAAATTGAATTTCTATGCAGTTTAGCCGAGCCAAATTTTGGCTATATAACTAATTTTGGAAAAGCACACCTGGAAGGCTTTGGTGGGTTTGAAGGCGTTATCAAAGGAAAAAGTGAATTGTATAGTTATCTGCATGCGCAAACTAAAATGGCATTTGTAAACCTTGATGATAATATTCAGCATGAAAAGACGAAAGAATTGCCCCGATTTACATTTTCGGCCGGGGCACACAATGCCGATGTATTATTAGATACCATAGAAGCAAACCCAATGGTTAGCCTGTATTATAAAAGCCTGCACATACAATCAAACCTTATTGGGCTGTATAACGCAGCAAATATAAGTGCCGCAATCACCATAGGGGCTTACTTTAATGTGCCGGACAATCTTATAAAGGATGCAATTGAAGGCTATGTACCCGCTAATAACCGCTCGCAAATAATAGAAAAAGGCAGTAACCACATTATACTGGATGCTTATAATGCCAATCCCAGCAGCATGGCGGCAGCTATCAGTAATTTTATACAACTGGATCTTAAAAATAAGATTGCATTTTTAGGGGATATGTTTGAACTTGGCCCCGAAAGCCCTGAAGAGCATAAAAAAATAATTGGGTTGTTAGCCGACGAAGATGATATTACGGTGTATTTTATTGGCAAGGATTTTTATGCCAACAAAATAAACAAACCCCATACCCATTTTTTCAAAGATTTTGAATACTTAAAAGAGTATTTGGGTACGCCAAATTTCATCCACAAAACAATATTGGTAAAAGGCAGCCGGGGCATGGCTCTTGAGCGTATTCTAGATTTACTTTAATACCGTTAATATTCAACTTGCGGCTTAAATCACGGAGCAGCATTCAAAATGCTCAGTTCTACAATTATAATAAATTACAAAAAATAGTAATTATATTTACTCAACCTTTTTACAGAGCACAATGACCCGTACTAAAATCCTAGCACTGCTTTTACCGGTACAAGTACTTATTGTTAACGTGCTTTCTTACTTTCCTGAGTTTGTAGAAACTTATTACAGCAATGGTATTTTCGTGTACATCAGCAGGTTTGAGCGTATTGTGTTTGGGTGGGCTGGTTTTTCAATAGGTGATCTGATATATGGCATTGCGATACTTGCCGCGTTCCGCTGGCTGTGGAACACAAGAAAAACCTGGCGTAAAAAGTATGGCCAAAACCTTACCAGTATCGCTGCCTGTCTTTCGGTAGTATATTTTTTGTTCACGCTGTTGTGGGCACTCAACTACCGCCGTATGCCGCTATATAAAAAAATGGGTATAGAGCGTGAGTATACCGAGCAGGCACTTATTGACTTTACCAAAAGGCTTATCGACAAGACCAACGCTATACATTCGCAAATAGAAAAAAATGATTCTGTTAAAGTGCTTGTTCCTTATACTGTAGAACAAATTTACAGCCTCTCCCCTGCTGCTTATAATGGCCTTGAAAAAAAATTCCCTTACTTTGCCTACAGCCATGCGAGCGTCAAGTCAAGCCTTATGAGCGTGCCGCTGTCATACATGGGTTTTGGTGGTTACCTAAACCCGTTTACTAACGAGGCTCAGGTAAACCTAAAACTGCCACTGTATAACTACCCGGCCACGGTGTGCCACGAAATGAGCCACCAGATAGGCTATGCTAATGAAAGCGAGGCAAATTTTATAGGTTACATGGCTAATGTGCATAGTAATGATGCATATTTTAAATATTCCGGCTACAGCTTTGCGTTGCGCTACTGTATCAATAATATTGCAAAATTTGATGAGGCCAGGGCCAAAAGCCTGTTGCCACTTATCCATCCCGGTATAAGGAAGAACTTTCAGGAGAGTAAAGATTTCAACAAAAAATACGAGTCCTTTATAGAGGATATATTTGAGTATTTTTATGACCATTATTTGAAGGCCAATGAGCAGAAAGACGGCCTCGAAACCTACAGCAAGTTTACCGGGCTGCTGGTAAACTACTATAAGGATAAAGAATTGTAGCAAACTGCTGTAACAATTTTCATCCGGCACATACTTATAGCGCATGAGTTCAGGTATCGAAAAGGCATTTGTACAACAACTTCAGGAACATCAAAACCTGATACACAAAATTTGCAGGCTCTACACAAGTGATGAAGACGCCCATAAAGACCTTTTCCAGGAAATTACCATACAGCTCTGGAAAGCCTACCCGCAATTTAGGGGGGATTCTAAATTTACCACCTGGGCCTACCGTGTAGCCCTTAACACTGCCATTACACTTTACCGCAAAAAGGGCCGCACGCCCTATACCGTGGAGTTTGACAACAAAATCCACAAGATAGACCAGGACGATTATAACTATGAAGAGGAAGAACATATTAAGCAACTTTACAGCGCGGTACAACAACTTAATGATATAGAAAAAGCACTGGTATTTATGTACCTTGAAGATAAAGATTATACTGAGATAGCCGAAACCCTGGGGATTAGCGAGGTTAATGCCCGCGTAAAAATGAACAGGATAAAAGGTAAACTGAAAAAAATATTAAATCCGTAAGGAGGAAAAATGGACGAACTTGATAAATTAAAAAGCCACTGGAAGAACAGCCAGGAAACCTACCCACAGGTTTCTGAAAGCGATATTTATGCCATGCTGCATAAGCGGTCTTCCTCTATTGTAAGATGGATTCTTATAATAAGCATCATAGAGCTTGCCTTTTGGGCAATAGGGCCTGTGGTAAGCCCATACATGAGTAAAGACGATTTACAGCTACCCCGTATCGTATCGGTACTTGATTATATAAATTACACCATACTGGGCGTGTTCATTACACTGTTTTACATCAATTACCGAAAAATATCGGCCGAAAAACCGGTAAAGGAACTGCTGCGAAATATTATCACCGTACGCCGCATTGTGCGTGCCTATATGTTTTACATAATAGGCACTATCACTTTTATATTGATTTATACCCTTTTTACCGACCTTAATTATAACCCGGATACTGACGATGTAAGCGTATTGCTAACCGGTATAGTAGTTGTGATTTTGATGCTGCTCCTGGCCATTTTTATTTACAACATACTATATGGAAGGCTGCTGCGAAAACTGAATAAAAACTACAGGGAACTCGAAAAAATTCAGGGGAAATGAAAAAAATAATTTTTGCAGTTAGTACATTATTGATTTCTGCTATTGGCTTTAGCCAAAAACTTGACAACGCACTGCTGTGGAAGATAAGCGGCAATGGGCTTATAAAGCCATCATACCTTTTTGGCACCATGCATATTACATGTGATGCCACTTTAGAAGCCAACGTTCTGGCCGCACTTGATGCTACCGGGCAACTCTATCTTGAAGTAAAAATGGACGACCCCGCCCTACAGGCTAAAATGATGCAGGGTGCCCTGATGAAAGATGGCCAAAAAATGAGCCAGCTGGCCGCCCCTGAGGATTTTGAACTGGTAAATAAATTCCTGAACGAAAACATTGGGATGCCCGCCACACTGCTGGACGCCTTTAAGCCCGGATTGATCAGCATGATGATAGTACCAAAAGCGCTGGATTGCCCGGCTGAATCGGTAGAAATGAACCTAATGAGTATAAGCACGGAACAGGGTGAGGAAATGTTTGGGCTGGAAACTATAGAATACCAATTGGCTATTTTTGATGCGATACCCTACAAGGAACAAATGGATGAACTTGTAAAAATGGCTAAAGAAGGAATGGGCGAACAAATAAAAGCCAATAAAGAACTTAACGCGATTTACAAGAGTAAAGACCTTAACGCGATTTCTGATTATATAGCCAAAGAAGATGAAATTGCCCACAGCGACATTATGCTCGAAGGCCGTAATAAAAACTGGATACCTACAATAGAAGAAGCGGCTAAGGCGAAAGCGACTTTTTTTGGGATAGGCGCCGCCCACCTTGCAGGCGATAAGGGCGTGATAATGCTGCTACGCAAAAAAGGGTATAAAGTAGAGGCCGTTAAGTAAAATCAACTCATTTGTAACCATTCCGGAAAAACCGGGTATCGGCAAGCTATATGGTATAATAATTTATTTTACAGGAAATTTCAATCAATCACCAATCAATCACCAATCAAATATGAAACCACTGTTGCTTACAGGCACATTGTTGCTGTGCACTATAGGTATGTTTGCGCAAAACGAAAAAGACAGTATTGCCGAAACAAAGACAGAACTTAATGAAATTGTTGTAGAAAAAAAGAAAAAGGCAGTAGAACGAAAGGCCGACCGTACTATTTTTGACTTTTCTGAACAGGCACACCTTAATTCCGGCTCACTGCTTGAAGGCCTTAAGAAACTTCCCGGCCTAATTATATCTGATATGGTAGGGATGCTCTACCAGGGCAAACAGCTGCAGGTGTATATGGATGGCCGCCCGCTAAATATCTATTCAAACGAACTGGTATCGTATCTGGAAGGCCTACCCGCAAACTCTATTGAAAAAGTAGAAATTATTACCAACCCCGGCGCAGAATTTCCTGCCACATCGGGCGGGGCGATTATAAATATTGTTACTTCAAAAAAGGTTAATAAATACCTTAGCGCTACTTATTCTAACGGTTTTGGCTATACAAATTACGATAAGTCGCGCTACCGTTTTAACAACAGTATGACGGTAAGCGCAGCAAATAAACTGTTTAGCTGGCAGTTGCAGGGTGGGCAAAACTATAGCGAAAATTTCAGGGAAACAAAATTCAATAACCAGGATGTTGTACTGAGCAATAACTACAGCGATAGGGTAAACGGTTATTATTACCTAAACTCCGGGCTTAAGTTTGACCTGAAAAAAGACAGGCTACTTGTAAATTATAACCTGAGTACCAGCAATAATGCGGCCCATATTGAAGCCGAGGGAGAAGGTTTTACGGCCGATGACAAGGGCAAGACAAAATCGTACTACCATGATGTGGCACTTACCTATCAAAAGCGTTTTGACAATCCAATGAGGAAGCTGGATTTTCAGTTTTCGTTTAACGACTCAAAAAACAAATTCGACCAGCAATCGCGCCTTACGGGTTTTAACGCTTTGAACAATAAAACCAGCCAGGATTTTTACCAGTTTAAAACGGACTATAATCAGGAACTTAGCTTTTTAGACAAATCTAAGCTTAGCATAGGTGTGCTGGCGGATCGTCTTGACTTTGAGGCAATAAACTTCGGCACAAAAAACCTGGATTACAATCGTACAACCGGGGCCGCCTACGCCGAAGGTCAGGCTAATTATAAAAATTTTCAGTTTATAGCGGGATTGCGCCTTGAGAGCTATAACATAGAAGGCACTACCGATACCGCTGACCTTATACCATTTAGAAAAACCCGCCTCTTTCCTAACGGTACCATACAATACTCTTTAATGGAGCAGGTGTATGCCAAAATAAACTATAACAACAAGATACAGCTGCCCAATACGAGTTCGCTTAACCCTAATAACACCAACTACCAAAACCCTAACGTAGGCTTTTTTGGTAACCCAAACCTTGACCCCACCATTTACAACAATTATGAGTTAAATCTTAGCGCTTTTGAATATTTCACCATAAGCTATGGCATTACCGACACCAAAAACCAGGTTATTAACCGGATGATATTGACTACAGACAATGCATTTGCCAGCATTACCGAAAACCTGCCTGAGGGAACAGTGCGGAATTTTAACATAGGGATACCTGTGCCCTTTATGCTGTTTACCAAAGGCCTGAAACAAACCCTGCAAATGGACTTTAATCCCGATGAAATCAACTTTTTGTATCTTTATGCGGGCAACCAAAAGTATGTAATACCGGGAATCGACACAAAAAGCATTTGGGAGTACAATGTTTCAGCGCAGGTATTATTGCCTGCAAAAGTAAAACTGAATGCTAATTTCAACACCTCTAATACCGGTGGAAATTACTACTACTATACTGTAAAAAGGCCGCTGTACCAGCAGCTAAACCTTACTTTTTCTAAAAAATTCCTATCAGACGCGCTTTCTGCATCATTATATGTAAATGATATTTTAAATATAAACAAGCAAGGGTTTGGAATTTACGGCACGCCGCTTTCTTATACCGAAAAGTATGACTCAAGGCGATTCGGTATTTCATTCAACTATAAAATACCTACCAAAAATAAACCGGATAGGGAAACGAATCTTATAAACAGTGGAAGCCAGCCGGGCGAACAAAACAAGATAGGAAATTAATACCCACCCCATTCCCTTTGCTTATTTAGTTCCTCGTTAGCTTCAAGCACTTCAAGCGGGATAACTTTTAAAAAGCTGGGGTGTTGCTCTATGGCATATTCTATTTTCTCTACAATCTGGTCGATAGTTTCGTTATCGTAGTCAATATCTAATGGTTCTTTGATAATGAATGACTGGAAGATACCCTTCTTTTTAAGGCGCAGCCCTTTTTTATCAAACGAGCGCCGAAATCCGTCTATAACAATCGGTACTACTATGGGCTTGTGCTGCTTTATGATGTGTGCCGTGCCCTTACGGATGGGCTTAAAGGGCTTGGTAGTACCCTGCGGAAAGGTAATTACCCAGCCGTCTTCCAGCGCTATGCGTATGTTTTCGGTATCGTTAGGGTTTACGTCTCTTTTTTCAGTTACATCCTTACCCCCCGCCCTCCAGGTACGCTCTACCGAAATAGCACCGGCATAGGACAAAATCCTCGGCAGCAAGCCCGATTTCATCGTTTCTTTAGCAGCAACATAATAAATATTTAGCTTGGGTTTCCAGAGGTAGCCTATGTTATTAATGTCGTTTTCACGCCCTTTAAGGCTGGCGTTAAACACATGGAACATGGCCACGACATCAGCAAAATACGTTTGGTGGTTCGATATAAACAATACATTTGTATGGGGTAGCTTCCTTATAACCTCCGAGCCCTCTATTTCAAGGCGGTTAAAACCACGGTAGCGGCGGTGCGTCATTGCCCCAAATACCCGTATCATCCACCGTTTTAAAAACAAAATATGTCCGAACGGATTTCTCTTAAATAAACCCATAATATATAGCAAAGTAAGCTACAAATTTACGAAAACGATATTATTTAATTGCTGTTTTTATTGTTTCTTTAAGTTCGCTCAAAATCATGGCGGTGGCTCCCCACACCACGTGCCCGTTTACTAAAAACGCGGGTACATTAACACTTATACCAGATTCCGTATATATGGGTGCCGATATTAGTATGGCATCGTCAAGCAGCATGCTTAATGGCAACTCAATAATTTCTGAGACTTCCCGCACATCGGCTACAAAATCAGGTTCACCCTGTAATATGCCCAGGTATGGTGCTACTAAAAAATTGCTGGGTGGTATATAGATTTCGGTAAAGGGCATCGCCAGGTGCACATCTTCCTGCCTTACCCCTATTTCTTCGTTAGCCTCACGCAGGGCTGTGTAAGAAAGGTCTTTATCAGTAAGCTCCATCTTACCTCCGGGAAATGATATTTGTGCCGAATGCACACCCTTATAGGCATTACGCTTAATGAGCACCAGGCAAGCTCGCCGCTCTTTTTCATACACCAGCATAAGTACGGCAGACTTTCTTGGGTTGTATTTAAGGTAATAACCGGGCTCAAGTGTTATCTTACGGCCTTCGGGTGCCATTTTTATGTGCGCAGCAAAAGCCGGTAACTGCTCTTTTAGTACCTTTGGCAGTACATTTATAAAATCAGAAAAAAGCATGTTTGTATCAGTAATTATTAAAGGTACAAAAAAGCATGCAAAAACAGCCTATTTATGTTTAGCAAAGCGGAAGCCCAATTAATGAAAAAAGAGTTCTGGACGGCTTTTGCCGAAGCCTATCCCCGGAAATGGTTATTATATAACACTAAGATTAAAGATGTATCGTTCAAATTTTATGTAGATAATAAAAAAGCCCAGGTGCTGCTTGACATAGAACCAAAAGAAGACGAAAAACGAAAGATATATTTTGAAAAAATAGAGTCGCTTAAAAGCATACTCCTTGAGGAATTTTTGCCCGAAGCCATATTTGAGCGCGACTTTTACCTGGAAAACGGCAAGATTATAAGCCGTGTATGGGTAGAACTTAGCGGCATAAGCCTTTATAACAGGGCCAGCTGGGCGGCTACTTTCCGGTTTTTCTCTTTAACTATGGATTCCTTTGAGCGTTTTTTTTATGAGTATGAAGATTACATACGCGACCTCAATATCAATACCTGACTACCGCGCACAAAAAATCCCCCCAGGATGCTTTGGGGGGATTTAAGTACACTTAACTAATAACTACCTAAGCATGCTGAAGTGTCCCCGCAGCTGGCGTCCGTCTTCCCTGTTTACCACAAACCAGTAATCTGTACTCGGTAGTTGGACACCGTTAAGACTACCATCCCAGCCATCGCTGGTAGCGTTCAGTGTGGTAATAAGTTTTCCGTACCTGTCAAAAATAGCTACATTAAAGTGTGGTTCCATAAAGGAATATTTTATATGCCATTTGTCGTGCTGGCCGTCTCCATTAGGCGTAAAGTAATTAGGGTAGTGTAACAATACTACTTCTTCTTTGCTTATACCACATCCGGCTTTGTCTTTTACAAACACAGTATATATACCGGGTTTAAGGCCTGTAAATACATTGTCTTCCTGATAATTTTGTCCATCAATAGAGTACTGGTAATCGCCCTCCTCTTCGGTACTTACAGTTATCATGTTTTCATCAAGGGTCCAGTCTGAAGTTTCTATATCTCTGATATTGGGCGTAAAAGACTCCTCAACATCAATTGATGTAGTACCGGTGCAATATGAGGTGCCATAACTTCTTGTTACCTCTACAGTGTATGTGCCCGGCTCTGTCACTTTTATTGTCCGTGTTGTTTCGCCATTACTCCAGCGGTAGCTGTCAAAGCCTGCCTTAGCTGTAAGAGACAGTTCTTTACCATCACAAATAGTACCTGCTGCTTGTATATCTACTGTTTGCGTGTCGCCAGTATATAGCCTTACCGATTTACTGCTGTCATGGCAAATGGTTACAATATTATTAACTAACCTTATAAATATCTGCTGGCCGTTTACTACGCTTGTGTAGGTAGTAGGCAGTGCATTCACACCCGCATCGGCATCTTCTGCGGTAAGATGGTAGGTAATAGTATACATAGAGCTGTAAAGGGGGCCTAATATAGCAGCATCAAGGTCGGTAAGGTTAAAAACATTATTAACAGGCATGCCTACATCGGTACAATTAACCAAATCGGCCGGTTGCTGCGCTTCACTTATAGATGGAAGCTCCTGCACATTATATCCCTGTGTAATTATATTACCACAATCATCTTCTATGGCAAATACATATTCTCCCGGCTCAAGGTTAGTAAATATATTACTGCTACCGTTATTAAAGTTTATGTTAACTCCATTTTTAGATTTTATACTGAACTTAGTAGGGAAACCACCAACCTCCAGGGCAACATCATTTGGCTGGCCCTGGCAGGCAAGCGTATATGCTGCATTTATAGTTAGCACATCGGTATAATTAAATGGCGTAAAGGTTTCTACGCAAATTGTATTAACATTAGTACCGTTGCCAAAGGATTCAAATTTCTTAACAACCCTAAACTTGCCTGTAAAGGCTAAATTAGATTTTTCTGCATTATTATACAGCCGTATGGCGTTTGCGTTAGTAGGCTCCATGCCTTCGGTATAGCTTCCTCCGGTTTGTGGGTGTCCCCAGCTGTTAGTTGCAGGAAAGTATTTTTGCAGCCAGTAAGTAGCACCTTCAAGGCCATTGCTTTCGTCTTTTATTTTAACTTTAAAAGTACCGCAATATGGAGTAAAACTGTATGGATCTGTTGGGCGTAAATAACCTTCTACATTTACTTCTTTATCTCCAATCACCCCACACACGTCTGTACCCTGAAATTTGTATGTTCCTTCAGGAAGGTTATTCAGGTATAAGTCGCCATCACTATTAAGGCTCGAAGTAACATCATATGGCAAGGTTTGCCCAAAAGCAGCCGGCGCGGCAATAATTTTTACATTTGTAATATCTCCGTTGCCACTTCTGAAGCGGACACCCCCAAAGTGCTCTTCGCAAGAGGGCAAGGCTGCAATATTGTAGCCTTTATCTCTATATTCAGGAACTATAACTGTTTTTGTATATTCAAAACCGCAGTCGTCTGTAAAGGTTATGGTATACTTACCTAATGGAAGATTCAATAATTTTATGCCGCCTTGTGTAGTAATGTTTGAATCGATATTTTGAGGTAAAGTAGCCGGGTAAGTAGAATTAGGGTTTAGCAACTCGACTGTCACTAAGGTTGCCGAAACAATTTTTTGCGGCGGCACCTGTATAGATAAGTACCCAAAATCTGAAAAGCATCCGTTATTAACGCCACTACCACTAGGCACGGGCTTAATAAATTCTATAAGTAATGATGCAGTAGCAGTCCTTCCGCAAAAATCGGTTATCTCTACTTCATAGTTGCCAAATGGGACTGAATGCGTAGCATCACCAAAACTTACACTTGCTTCGGTAAACGGCCCCTCTGGGTTGGTTATATAGTCCTGCGGGATAAAACCTTCAGGATAACTTAAAAAATTAAGTGAATAAGGCCCAATGTATTTTGAAGCGTTTACAATAAGAAACTTTTCGGCACACTTTGCATCACCCGTACTTAGCGATAAGCCAATAGCAGGGTCTACAACATTGTCATTTTTTGCATAAGAAGCATTACAGTTGTCGCTAACAGAAAGTTCAAAAGTATATGATTCTGTTAAATGACGTGGCACGACGACACTCACCTCAAGGGCATTTTCGCTACCCGTTTCAAAAATTTGATTGATTTCAATATTAGAACCGTTAATGTCCAGAATAGGTAATGTATGCTTAACAGTTAAAGGATAATTAATAGGCCCCGAAGATGGTGTAATGGTATTTATTACCCTGATAGAATCGCAAATACCTACCGGCATATCCTGATACACCGGATCAGAAATGTTTAGTGTAGAATTAATTACCGAAAGCGTATATGTTTTCACTTTGCCTACGCCACATTCGTTAAATGCGCGTATTTTATAAGTCCCCCCTGGTAGGTCATCAAATGTAGTAGAAGCCTGTAACGGCCTGGTTACCGGGCCAGAGGTAATTTCGCATTGCGCTATAGTACCGGATACCGCAGCTAAGGTTATTGCACCACCCTGCGCACAATTGTGATTTAAGGACGACACATTGAAACTAAAAGTACCAATGCTGTTATCAATAGTTACCGTTTCTTCCTTAGAATTAAGCAGGCTCCCAAAAGATTGTATTGCCACAACCTTATAATTTCCTGCTACAAGGCCACCCAGGTAGTTTGTTGATGTTAAAATTGAAAATGGATTATTTACTTCGGGGAGTTTAAAAACCTTGTATACAATAATAGCATTTGGAGTAGTACCCGACGCAGATACCGTTAACGACCCATTTCCGCGGCATGTTTCGTCGGTTTTTGTAACGTTTAATATAAAATCAGAAAGTTGTGCATGCAATTGTACAGAAAACAAACACACTAGTAGTACTACGTAAGATGTAATTTTGCTCATGTCGTAAATCATTAATTTCATTATTCATCTTTTGTAAGAAAGCATTCGTTTTCATTTCCTTAATTTATTTAGGCATTTCTTACATGACAATGTTAGCAAAATTCAAAACATAAATAATTGATAATTAATACATTACAACGTTATTTCATCGGCATTTCTGACATTATCTATTTAATAGATATTATGTAAAATTTTAAGTGCTTGAAAATAAGATAGTAATAAAAGCAATAGCTTTTTTTTACATTTATAACCCGAACGTTTAAAAAATAAATATCCTGCCGCTTATCGTGTGAAATAAACGTTTCATCGAAAAAAGAATTTCATTTTGATTTATTTAGTAGTCGATTTATTAAGATGAAGAAGTGGAAAATCGCTAATAGCCCTTAAAATGTACTAATATTACGTCTTATTATCGTTTCTGTAACAGGAAGTACGGACTACAAAATTACAAATAGAAATGCTATAAATGTTAATATTTTCGTAACACAATTAGAATCAAATCAGAACTAATATGATAATAAGAAAGTCAATTATTAATTAATCAAATAATTATTATCAGCATCCTATTATCTAAAAAATAGAAATTAAGCTTATTTATGTTAACATTTTTTTAACATTTTAGTGCCGGATTTAATTTAAAAAGTAAGGGATTAAAACAATTATTTGTTACTATAATTGATAGGAACAATTCACATTTGAACAAATAGAATTTTTAAAAACTCAGGGGGTATAGCTCGCATGTTTTAGTATCATAGCAA
>NZ_JBKJHD010000011.1:0-144604 GCF_046613695.1 Flavobacterium sp. RHBU_24
GAACGAAGCAATCTATTATATCCAAAAACTTACCCTTCAAGATTTTCCCTTACAAGGGCTTCCAGTTCCTCTATGCTTTCATATTCGGTAAGGGATATTGTTTTTCCGGTGCTTTTTAGTTCTTCAATTATCTGTTGAATTAATAGTAAAGGCTCTGTTTCGGCGCCAAACATATTGCTGTCAAACTCGGTTCCCGCCAGTAGTTCGTCATTATGCATGCCTACGCACCAGTTTTCAATAAATTCAGCCAGTGGCATTTCGGCAACCTCAAAGCCGCCCCAGCCGTCTTTAGCGCAGGCGGCTGCAAACGCTTTTTCAGACCAGAAGCAAATCATTTCTATAGGCCCGCCTTCCTCATCTTCATATTGATTTGAAAGTGATGTAGCAAATCCTTCCTCGTTTTCAAGGCCATATACAATGCCGGTTTCACAAATCTTCTTAATAAATTTTTTGTGCTTAAGCTGAATGTCAGCAGTATCTTTCAACATATATTTTATTTTAATTGTTGTGCCTGTCTATTATCTTCCCGTCTTTCCTGAAAAATACCTCTCCAGCAATTGCTGCGCCGCTGCAAAAGGGGAGAGCAGGTTTTGTTGTACCAGCAGCTTATTTTCTTCAAGCAGCAATTTGATTTCAGGGCGGTTATAAAAGCCCGTTTTCAGTTGTTCGTTTATGGTTTCGGTAAGCCAGTAGGTATTTTGCTCCCGGCGGTGGGCTTCAAAATAGCCGTTGTTTTTTGTGAGGGTAAAGTATTCGGTAAGGGTATTACAAACTTCGGCTATACCTTCGTTTTGCAGCGCGCTGCAGGTACTCACCTTAGGCTGCCAGCCCGATGCCTTTGCCGGGAACAGGTGCAGCGCACGGTTATACTCGGTTTTGGCCAGGGCGGCACGCTTCAGGTTGTCGCCGTCGGCCTTGTTTATTACAATCAGGTCGGCCATTTCCATAATGCCACGTTTTATGCCCTGTAGTTCGTCGCCCCCGCCCGCAATTTGCAGCAGCAGGAAAAAGTCGACCATGCTGTGCACTGCGGTTTCACTCTGGCCCACGCCTACGGTTTCTATAATTATGGTATCAAAGCCGGCGGCTTCGCACAGTATGATTGCCTCACGGGTTTTGCGCGCCACACCGCCCAGCGTATCGCCGGAAGCCGAGGGGCGTATGTAGGCATTGGCATCCTTAACCAGCTCCTCCATACGGGTTTTGTCGCCCAGTATGCTGCCGTGCGACAGCGTACTGCTGGGGTCTACCGCCAGTACGGCTACCTTTTTACCCAACGCGGTGAGGTGTTTCCCAAAGGCCTCTATAAACGTGCTTTTGCCGACGCCCGGCACACCGGTTATGCCTATGCGCACTGATTTATTTGCGTGCGGCAGGCAGCCGTTTATAACTTCATTTGCCTTTTGCTGGTGCTGGGTATTGGTGCTTTCTACCAGTGTAATGGCGCGGCTCAGCGCGGTTTTATTTCCCGAAAGTATGCCCGATAACAGTTCGCCTGCAGTGGGCTGTGTGCGGCGCAGCCGTGCCCGGGCACCTGCCTGAGGGCTGATATTACCAGTCGGGCTATCGGCGCTCACGTCGTTTAAGTTGTTGTTATGGGGCAGTTGCAGTTCTTCCACAGTTTATTATTAATAGTGTAAAAATACAGGTTTGTTTGCGAATTACATATGGAAAGCCGTATCTTATTGTTGTAACCAAAAATTGTAAAAAAAATATAAAAGAAAATAATCTATTAAAATATTTTTTTCTTAAACTTGTGGTAAAATTAATAGTATGGAACATTTTATAACATTTTTAGAACCTGATCTTGGCACCGTAGAAATCACGCAGCCACACGGCTTTAATGCGCTCGACCTGATAAACGGGCGCACAACCTACCTTGAGATACGAAACGACGGGGGAGCCGGCTTTGGTAAACTTGTGGCGTCGTTAGCACGTAGTGGGACTATGGCAGATGCTTATTATATTTTCAGGGAGCCCTGCGGAAACTCAGTACTGTTAAACATTTGCTTCTCCCGTGCACACACCGACTGGCATACCTACTTTGGCATGTATGTAAACGACTACAGCCCTGCTGTGTTTGTAAAAGCGCACAACCTGAACTGCAAAGAACAGCAGTGGGTTACTTCATAAAGTTACCCCGTGCGATAGTTAGTCCATACCCTTTAAAACGCTTTTGAAAAAAAATATACAGATTGTGCAACTAAAATGTTTTAGTTTAAAAAATGAACCGATTGTATAATTATTGAAGCAATATTCTTACATTTTTAATTTTGTAAGTTGATTTTTTAAGCCGGCATAAATTAAGCATTTAAAATACTGCAATATATTTACGGTATTCAAATTTTGAATAACTATTCAAGGAAATAATTGTTAAATTGACGAGATTGATTGTGCGATATAATTAAATAACATTTTAATTTATATTTTTACGTCAAATCAACAAAAACTTTTATTTATGAAAAGAAAATTACATTGGCTTGCAGTCATGGCAAGCCTTATTCTACTTGGATTTACCCACAACCTTTCAGCCCAGATAACCTACACTGCCAATTTTAATAATGGCATGAACAACTGGAGCAACGATTATTTTCAGCAAACAGAGGCTTTTGCCTGTAACGGCGCGGGTTCGCTGATATTTAACATTTATGATTTTGAACCCGTTGCTGAAACAATTTCTCCTCCCATAGGCACCTCTAACGGAGGGCTTATTACGCTTACTTACAAATATATGCTGCTCAATTTTGCTGATGATTCAGCACTCGAAAATAGCCCGTCCTGGGGGGAGATAGGCATATTTTATGCTACATCGCCCGATGGTCCCTTTACACTTTTACAGAGCATTACACCTGCTAACCATATAGAAGCGG
Organism: Flavobacterium sp. RHBU_24; assembly: GCF_046613695.1. Classification (NCBI taxonomy): domain Bacteria; kingdom Pseudomonadati; phylum Bacteroidota; class Flavobacteriia; order Flavobacteriales; family Flavobacteriaceae; genus Flavobacterium; species Flavobacterium sp. RHBU_24. Next base: position 2,871 of record NZ_JBKJHD010000011.1, read on the forward strand.
AAACCTGCGCCACAAAAACAGCCACGTTTTATACACTGGCAGGCACTACCGTTTACCTTGCAGTTGCAGCAGTGTTAGGCAATGAGGATGCAGACTTTAATTTTATATTTGATCAGGTATCCGTTACCCAGGCTGCTCCCGTAGCCTGTTCGGGCGCGCCGGATGCCGCTACAACACTGGCCAGTACCACTGCTTTATGCAACGGTGCCGATGCGGTATTGTCGTTATCGACCGGATATTTTGGTACGGGTTACACCGTTCAGTGGCAGCAGTCGGCAGATAACGTTACCTATGCTAACGTGCCGGCCGGAGGTACAGCCTATACCTATACTACAGACCAAACGGCATCTACATGGTACCGCGCGGCAATAACCTGTACAAACAGCAGCCAGACTACAAACAGTACCCCGGTTCATATAATAAATACCGGCTTGGAGTGCCCCTGCGATGTCGAATTTTTTGAAGAAAATGGTGTAGAGGCTATTACTTATGTAGAATTTGCAGGGATACAAAACACCAGCAGCCCTTTCAGTTTTGTGCCAGTAGAAAACTTTACCGGTGTTACTCCGGGTGAAGTTACCGTTGGCGAAACTTACGATATTACACTGAAAGGAAATACTGTAGGAGAGTGGGAAAACTACTTTACAGTATATTTTGACTGGAATCACAACGGCGATTTTTCTGATGATGGTGAATCATTTGACATAGGATCTATAGAAAATTCAACCGGTACAGACGACCAGGAGGCAACCGGTTCTATTACCATACCTGAAACTGCTTTAGCAGGGCTTACGGCAATGCGTGTATTTAAATTATTTGATGAGTTTCCTTCCGATCCCTGCTCGTCTGACGATAGTTTTGGGCAGGTAGAAGATTACCTTGTAAATGTTACCGTACCCCAGGTGCCTGAACTTACTTATGTAAACCTACAGTGGCCTGCAACACTTACCCTTAACGTAGGCGAAACGGGTACCATATATGCACAGGCGTATGGCGAGGGCATTACCGAAGCCGCAGGTGCAGCGGAAGATGTTACAGCATGGATAGGCGTTAGCACGGCAAATACTAACCCTAATACTTGGACTGAAACAGTATGGGTTCCTGCCACATTTAATGTACAGAGTGGCAATAACGACGAGTTTATGGCTACAGTAGGGCAGGGCCTTACACCGGGCACTTACTACTATGCAAGCCGTTTTCAACTTGATGGAGGCGATTTCCTTTATGGAGGCTATTCTGCTACGGGTGGCGGCTTTTGGAGTGCAGGCAGCAATGTAAGCGGTATACTTACCGTAAATTGCGACATAGATGCGCCTACAGGCGTTGGCCCGCTTGCCCTGTGCTTTGAGACTACAGGCGACGAACTTCCTACAGAGGGTGGCCTGGTATGGTATTTTGGCCCAATGGGCGATAATGCCATCCCGGCGGATGTTGTGCTTACCGACGGTACTTACTATGTTTCTCATGTAGACGGCGATTGCGAAAGCACCCGTACAGCTGTGGTTATTGATGTACTGGCTCCTGTGGTGGCCGACGCTCCTGAAGATGTGGATGTTTGCGACCTTTATATACTGCCTGCCCTTACAAACGGTAATTATTATACCGGCACTATGGGTACAGGTGTTTCGCTTATGGCGGGAGACCAGATATTGTTCACCAGGACAATATATGTATATGCTGAGGCAGAAGGCAATGCTGACTGTTTTGAAGAAAACTCATTTGTAGTAACTTTAAATACACTTGATGACATAACTGGTGAGCATAACCAGTCGTTTGAAGTGGGCGAAGGTGAAGACATCCCTACGCTAAATGACCTTGATATTGAAGTTGATGAAGATGCAACAGTAACCTGGTATGCGGATAGCGCGCTTACACAGCAGCTTGACCCGTTTAGCGAAGTGGAAGATGGTGTTACCTACTATGCCGTGGCTACCCTGGGTGCCTGTGAGACCGCGCCATTTGCTGTAACCACAGGGGTACTAGGCACTTCAGGCTTTAATAAAACAGCCTTTACCTATTATCCTAACCCGGTAACCGATGTGCTTAACCTGCAGTATAACAATAATATTGCTTCGGTAACGGTTATAAACCTGCTGGGCCAAACCGTATTAAGTAAAAATAATATCAATACGCCTGAAACACAGCTCAACCTAAGCGCGTTAACTGCGGGTACTTACCTTGTTAAAGTAACCGACAGTAACGATGCTACATCAACGGTTAAAGTTGTGAAGCAGTAATAGAAGGTTCTTAGTTGTTGAGGCGCTGAGTTGCTTAGCGTATTAGCTACAACATTTTATATTAAAGAGGTCGGTTTAAGCCGGCCTCTTTTTTTTTGCTGTAACCCAAAGTTTCCCAAAGAAACCCAAAGATTCTCAAAGATCGAAAAGTAGTAGAGGCGGCACTACGGATAAGTGCACAAGCTCTTTATGTATATTGTTTCCGTACAGCTCAGTGCTCTAACGCCGAAGGTGTTACATTCTTCTTCTCTGGGAATCTCTGTGTAATAGCTCACTAGCTGATTGGTAGCTATACCCAGTACGGGCTGAATATCTATAAAAATTTTTAATAGGGAGATTGGGATAGTTCCGCGGAGGAGTGGCTCACAACTATAGGATGAGTTCCCATATTAACCCCTCACCACCTTCTTTTTACTCGTTTTAAGCGAAGTAGCAAAGCCAATAAACGGGAATACTATGGACGCCATCATCAATAGCTGCGCCAGGTTGCGCTCGTGCGTAGTACATAATACATATAGTGTAAGAAACGCAAGCCCCTCTATATAATAGCTGGCCTGCCTTGCTTCACGGGGTGCGAGCCTCAATTTTTTCCAGTAAATAGTAATTGCCATAGCCGTTAACGACAGCCCGGTTACCAGCCCGGCAGGGAAGTACATACCCTCGCGAAAGAGCAGTATGCCCTTCCAGAGCACAAGGGCAATGATAACACTATGCAGTAATATTTCGGTTTTTCGTAAAATTCTCTTCATGGTCTTTTCGCTTTAATCTCCAAATTTATCCCATCAACTTTAAAAGTATGCCCATTTAATGTTAAGTTTCGGGTATAAAAAATCCCCGCCTTGCGGCAGGGACTTCTCAAATAATATAAAGCAAGATGAAATTTACATAATAAAGCGCACTACCTCGCGGTTGCGGGTAAGCATTTCTACTTTAACGCGGTCGTTAGGCCCCCTGCGCGAAAGTATCTCGGTAACGGTGTTAATGTCGGTGGCCTTTGTATTGTTTATAGTAAGGATAATACCGTCTTTAAGCTCATCATAATACGGCATAAATTGGCCGTCGCTAATATCTTTTATACGGATGCCGTAGTTTATCTTAAGCGCTTTTTTCTCGGCGGCACTCAGGTCTTCCAGCTCCAGTCCCTCATAGTTAAAGCTGTTTATTTCGTTTTTAGTAAGCTTTACGTTAAGTGTAACAGTATCCCCGCCGCGGTCTACTTCAACCTTTACCACGTCATTCGGCCTTTTGGTAATAATAGCGGCATTAAGGTCGCTAAAGCCGTTTACAACGGTATTGTCTATTTTCCTGATGATATCACCTTTTTTAATACCCGCTTTGTCAGCGCCGCTTTTTGCCACTACGCTGTTTACATAAAAGCCTTGTGTTTGGGTTACGCCCAGTTCTTTAGCGCTAACGCTGTTCAGCTCGCCTCCCTGTATACCAAGTACGCCGCGCTGCACGTTGCCATATTCCATAAGGTCTTCCACAATTTTGCGGGTAATGTTGCTGGGCACCGCAAACGAGTAGCCCACATAAGAACCCGTTTGGCTCGATATCATGGTGTTAATGCCTATCAGCTCGCCACGGGTGTTAACCAGCGCACCACCACTGTTGCCGGGATTTACGGCAGCATCCGTTTGAATGAACGACTGTATGCCGTCTTTACTCAGGTTCCTGGCTTTCGCCGAAACAATACCCGCCGTTACAGTGCTGGTAAGGTTATAGGGGTTACCCACGGCAAGTACCCACTCGCCTACTTTCATATCGTCGCTGTTGCCAAAGGTGGCATACGGCAGTTTTTCGCCTGCTTCTACTTTTAGTAGGGCAATGTCCATCTTACTGTCGGTGCCTACCAGTTTGGCTTTATAAGTTTTGTTGTTGTTCAGGGTAACTTCCAGTTCGCTGGCATCCTGAACCACGTGGTTATTGGTAACAATATAGCCGTCTTCGGTAATAATCACGCCGCTGCCGGTGCCTACCTGGGCCTGCTGCTGGCCACCGTTGTAGCCAAACATAAAGTCCATCATATTTGCGGGGCCGGTACGGTAAATGGTGTTTTTTACGTGAACAACAGTATGCACGGCCTTATCTGCGGCAGCGGTAAAGTCTACGCTCTCGGCACCCGGCGCACCATAATTCACATTTTTAGAAAAGGTATTTTGCGGAGCGGCAATTGATAAGGCAGAGCTTGCAGTGTCGTTATCAAATACCAGTTTATAAGCTCCAAGGGTAGTGGCACCACTAAGCAGGGACACCAGGAACAGGCTTGAAATTTTTTTCATAAACATTAAAGTATTTAATTTAATTACGGTTAAAACTATAGTTAAAGTGCTGCGAATGCAAATCACTACGTGTCGTTTATATTTGTACTTTTGCCTTACTAATTGTGCAGTATTACTATGATTAACACCTTTTACAAGTACCAGGGCACCGGAAACGATTTTGTAATGATTGACAACCGCGATGAAACCTTTCCCAAAAATGATACCAAACTCGTTGCGCAGCTGTGCGACCGAAGGTTTGGCATCGGGGCAGACGGCCTCATCCTGTTAGAGAACGCAAATGGTACCGATTTTCGTATGGTATATTTTAATTCTGACGGAAACCCCAGTACCATGTGCGGTAATGGCGGGCGCTGTATAGTGGCTTTTGCCAATATGCTGGGGCTGATAGAAAACGAAACCGAGTTTGAAGCCGTAGACGGCCGCCACCACGCCACAATTGCCGGAGATGGCACGGTATCGCTGCACATGAAAGATGTGAATACGGTTACCGTATATGAAAATTATGTGTTTCTTGATACCGGGTCGCCCCACCATGTAGAGCTGGTAGATGACCTTGAAACACTGGATGTAAAACATATAGGCGCCAGCATACGCAACAGCGGGCTGTATGGCAATGCCGGCGCCAACGTAAACTTTGTGTACCAGATTGACACTGACACTTTTTCAGTACGCACCTACGAACGCGGCGTAGAGGATGAAACCTACAGCTGCGGCACGGGTGTTACCGCGGTAGCCATTGCCATGAAAGTGCAGGGTAAGACCGATGCCGATAATGTAACGCTGCTTACCCCCGGCGGCGAACTTAGCGTATCGTTTACCCAGACGGGTAAGCAGTTTAAGGATGTATACCTTACCGGCCCCGCCCATTTTGTATTTAAAGGTGAAGCCGAATGGTAACCTTAACAGGAAATAAAATTTACCTGCGCGCGCTGGAACCCGAAGACCTTGAGTTTATTTATAAAATAGAAAATAACGAGGCGCTGTGGGAGGTAAGCTATACGCAAACCCCTTACAGCCGTTTCCTGATTCGGCAATACCTGGAAAACGCCCACCAGGACATTTATGAGGCAAAGCAGCTGCGTCTTGCCATTTGCCTTAACGGAAGTGCAGACGCGATAGGGCTAATCGACCTGTTTGACTTTGACCCCGCAAATGCTAGGGCAGGGGTAGGCATTATTATAGCCGATGATGAAAGCAGAGGCAAAGGCCTGGGCAGAGAGGCTTTGGAGCTCGTAATACGGTATGCCTTTAATACATTGCACCTGCACCAATTATACGCAAATATTGATGTAGGCAATGTTGCAAGTACCACCCTTTTTACTAATTTTGGTTTCAAAATTGTGGGCATAAAAAAAGCATGGAACAGGCGCCCCGATGGCATATTTTCTGATGAAGCCCTGTACCAGCTTATACATAACATTTAAAATCTCTTACTCTTGAACTTAAGAAAGATCATAGGCATTTTTTCGCTGGTATTTATAATCGGCGGTACCATAATCGGTTATACGTTTTACCAGAAAATATATTCGCCAAATACCAAATTTGAGCAGGATGAAGTAGCGGTTTACCTGCCGTCTAATTCAGATTTTGCCAAGGCAAAAGAGCTGCTGGCGCCTTATATAGCCGATATTGATAAATTTGAATGGGTAGCCGATAAAAAAGAATACCCTAACAATGTAAAGGCCGGTAAAATTATACTTACTAAAGGCATGAGCAACAACGATATCATTACCGCGCTGCGCAACCCGGTTCCCGTAGATGTATCATTCAATAACCAGGAAACGCTACAGCGGCTTGCAGGCAGGCTTGCACAACAAATAGAGCCGGACAGCCTGGCAATACTAAAGGCATTTACAGATAAAGCTTTTCTTGACGAGAACGGCTTTACCGAAGACAATGTGCTGGCTGTTTTTATACCCAATACCTATGAGTTTTACTGGAACACCACCGCAACCAAGGTACGCGATAAGATGGTTAAAGAATACCGTAAATTCTGGACGGCTAATCGTATATCTAAAGCCGAAGCGCTTAACCTTAGCCCACTTGAGGTATCGGCGCTGGCAAGTATAGTGCATAAAGAGACTGTAAAAAAAGACGAGCGCCCGCGCGTGGCGGGCGTATACCTTAACCGGCTTGCAAAAGGCATGAAGCTGGAGGCCGACCCCACTGTTATCTATGCTGTTAAAAAAGCTTCAGGAGATTTTGACCAGGTAATTAAACGCGTGCTGTATAAAGACCTTGAAACCGATTCGCCTTACAATACTTATAAATATGAAGGGCTGCCGCCGGGGCCTATCGCCATGCCCGACATCACGGCTATTGATGCTGTTTTAAGCCCGGAAAAGCACAACTATATTTATTTTTGCGCCAGCGTAACTAATTTTGGTTACCATGAATTTGCGGTTACTCCTGCCCAGCATGAGGTAAACCGCCAGAAGTATGTGGCCTGGGTAAACAAGATGGGTATTAAGCGATAATTCTTAAATATATCTTAAAATTATTGCCCTGAAAAATCTCAATTAGCAAGAATACATGCCTTAAGACGGCTTTTGTTGATAAAAATTTAATGCAGTCGCAAACCCCTGAATTTACAGGTGTTTGCGGCTTTTTTCTTATCGTTTTGTTGTCTTAAAGTAAAGTTAAAGTAAGGTTTTCTTGTAACTGGTTGTAAATCAAGTGTTGTTTTTAATTATATTTGCTGCTGTGAAATTCATAAGGGTGACAGGCTTATGAGAAATAAAAACAAATGATAAAACAAGGAGCATACTTTGCGGGCCTCGCCCTTTTCATCATAACCTTTAGTACAGGGTTTAAAACGAAAGAAGAAAAACAATTTGGCAGGATAGAAGGTTTTCATATTTCAGAAAACGAAATCAGTAACTATTCCGTCCCCACCATTGATGAAACCGCGAAGATTTCCTTTAATTTTCCCTTCACCGGAAAATCATATATTGGCTTTAAACAGGCCATCGGCGTCAAAGAAAGCCAGTGCCTTTATAAGCTGGTAAACCGCTACGGCTACATGGGCAAATACCAGTTTGGCAAATCAGCCCTGCGCTCAGTAGGCATTTTCAACCACAAAGAATTTTTGAACAGCCCTGTTTTGCAGGAAAAAGCCTTTAAGGCGTTGCTTGCAAAAAATAAATGGGAACTGCGCCATGAAATAGTTCGTTATGTGGGTAAAACCATTTCTGGTGTTAAAATTACCGAGTCAGGCATATTGGCCGCCGCGCATCTTTCCGGAGCCGGCAGTGTAAAGAAGTTTCTACATTCAAACGGTACTAATGGCTATAACGATGGTTTTGGTACCAGCCTTAAAAGTTATATACGCAAATTTGGGGGTTATGATACCTCCGCTATAGTGGCTAATCCTGCCCCGAGGGTAAAGGTGTAGCAGCATGGCGTTGCAGGCCAAGTTGATTTAACTTTTGTTCTACTTCATCAAGTTTAATTTCCTGATTTTTGAGTGTCGTTTTAGCGGCATTAAGTACCACCCTGTTGTTTGTGTTTTTTATTCGGCTATAGTTTTTATCAGACAGGTGTTTTATATGGTTTTTTTGCAGCTGCCTTAAAAAATCAGCATAGGTATACTCTTCCGTAAAGGGTTCGTTTTCAATGTGATTTTCCATTATGTAGCTGCTCATCTTATCCTGTAGGTTGTTAGAGCGCGCTCTTAGTTGCTTGTAGCGTTCAAGCATGGCCAGCTTACCTGATTTGTAAGCGGCATTGCTATTTGCAATTTTGCTTATAATATAATAAAGCAGGGCTATTACCACTACGGCGATAGCAATAAACTCCGGTAAAAATGGCATAGTAAGGTGAATTATTGGGGCTAATTTATGAAATTTATCTCCATATATTTTATAGTTCGGCAAGCATAGTGAAGATTAAACAATTTGTTAAAATTAGGGCCTGTATTTTAACAATTTTTGAATTTTACGTTTAATTTTTTTATATTTAAATTGTAGTGCAGATGTAAAAAATCAATCCTTTATTTGTACATAAATGTAAATGCTACCTAATGACAGATTTATCAAGGCTTTTTAATCTTCATGAAGGAGAAGATGATAAGGAAAAAATCATACAGGACGTATCTAAAAATATTACGTTTAAAGGTGCTAACCTCTGGATACTCGCCTGTGCTATAATTGTGGCATCAGTGGGGCTCAATGTAAACAGCACTGCCGTAATTATCGGCGCCATGCTTATATCGCCGTTAATGGGGCCTATAGTAGGGGCGGGTTTCGCACTGGGTTTGTATGATTTCGCACTCCTTAAAAAGTCATTGCGCAATTTGCTTATTGCCACTGCTGTCAGCCTCAGCGTATCTACGGTTTATTTTATGATAACCCCCTTTAAAGATGTGCAGAGCGAACTTCTTGCACGCACATCGCCAAACATTTATGATATTATTATAGCATTTTTTGGTGGTATAGTAGGTGCTATTGCTGTAACCCGCTCCGAAAAAGGCAACCCCATTCCCGGGGTAGCCATTGCAACAGCTTTAATGCCGCCGCTTTGTACCGCAGGGTATGGACTGGCTAATGGGCAATGGGCCTATTTTGCAGGCGCTTTTTATCTTTACTGTATTAACTGTGTGTTTATAGGCATCGCTACTTTTGCCATTGTAAAATACCTTAAATACCCGGCGAAAAAGCTTATTGACGGCAGGCGGCAAAAACAGGTGCGCGTTATTATAACCCTGCTTACCTTAGCCATGCTTGTGCCCGCAGGCTATCTGGCTTACTCACTTTACGGTGAACAGCAATTTAAAAAAAATACCGAAATCTTTCTTGAAAGCCAGTTTGCCGATAAGGGATATACGGTGGTATATAAAAAAACGGAATATAAACGGGGCAAAAAAAAGATTGAGCTGGCTACACTAAGCAAAAGGTTTAGCAAGGAAGAAATAGCAAACCTTAATAAAGAACTCGAGTTAAATGAATATCTTAAAGGCACCCGGCTAATCATTCGCCAGGATAGTACCGACAGGTTTAATGCCCTTAAAGGAGACATCCTTAAGCAGATACACAGCAGTGAAAACGAAGTAAATAAAAAAGACGTAAAGATATTGCAGCTTGAAAAAGAGCTGGCTAAAAACAATTTCGATAATAAACAGCTGTTAAGCGAGGCCCGTGCCTTTTTTCCTGATATTACCGGGCTTGCTGTTTCTAACAGTACGCTTGCCACACCAAAAGACAGTATAGTACATATAACCGGGGTTATTTTTACCAGTAAAAAAAACCTTAAAAAAGATGACTATACCAAGCTAAGGGCATGGCTTAACCAGCGGCTTTCAGTAAAAGACGTAGCGCTTTTTAGGGCCGAAGATGAATAGATGTAAGGAAAGCATTAGTAACACTTAAACAGATTCAATATCGGTATCACTTTCACTATCATCGTCATCCTTTATAGCCTTGTTTTTCTTGTTATATGCGCTAAGAAACCCATAGCCGGCCAGCCCTGAAAATACCGAGGCGATAAGCACTGCAAACTTTGCCTCAGCCTGAAGGTACGGGCGGTTTATAGAAAGGAGTGCTATAAATATTGACATTGTGAAACCGATACCGGCCAGCAGCCCAAGGCCGGCTACATGCATCCAGTCTACATTTTTTGGCAGTTTGGCAATCTTAAGCTTTACGGCCAGCCAGGACATGGTAAAAATTCCTATAGGCTTCCCTAAAAACAGCCCCAGTACTATACCCATCCCCAGCGGTTGCAATAACCCCTGAGACATACCACCCTCAAAAGTAATGTTTGTATTTGCAATAGCAAATATCGGCATGATGATAAAGTTAACCGGGTTACCTAGAAAATGCTCCAGTTTTTCAAGGGGCGATACAGTGTCATCAGGCGTGGTGGGCAGGGTAAGGGCAGTAAGCACGCCGGCTATGGTGGCGTGTATGCCGCTGTGGTGTATAAAGTACCACATCAAAATACCCGGTAAGATATAAAACCAGACATTCATAATACGCAGCCTGTTAAATATTATCAGTATAACAAGCACAATGCCGGCATATATAAGATAGTTGTAATGCAAATCTCCGGAGTAAAATATAGCTATAACCAATATGGCCATAAGGTCATCTACTATGGCAAGCGCGGCCAGGAATATCTTGAGGCGCGAGGGTACTTTTTTACCCAGTAACGAAAGTATACCCAATGCAAAGGCAATATCGGTAGCCATGGGGATACCCCACCCACCCGAGGTATATGTCTCGTTATGATTAAAGTAGCTGTAAATGCATGCCGGAACTATTACCCCGCCTACAGCCGCCAGCACAGGCAGTATGGCGTGGCTGAACGATGAAAGTTCGCCCTCAATAATTTCACGTTTTATCTCAAGGCCCACCAGCAGGAAAAAAATTGCCATAAGCCCATCGTTTATCCAAAGCTGTAGCGGATAGCGCAGCTGCACAGCGCTGTTTTCAAACCCTAACTGTGTAGCAAGCAGGTTTTCAAAATTGTCAGCAAGGTTGGTATTCGCTATCGTAAGGGATATAATTACGCAAATAAGCAGCAGTATGCCCCCGGCGGATGAGGAGGCGAAAAAGTTTTTAAATATAGTGAGGTTGATGTGTTTTGCCATAAACGCTAAGATACAATGTTAGGTATAAAAATCCCAATGAAATCGCTACAAACGGTCGGTGGGCAGCCTGTAAGTAGGGTCGGTGGCAATATTTACTTCTATTACACCGGCGGCATTTTTCAGCAGTTTGCGGCAGTCTTCACTAAGGTGTTTCAGGTACAGGGTTTTCCCGGCGTCGTGGTACTTCCTGGTAAGCATTCCTACCGCTTCAATGGCCGACATGTCTGCTATACGGCTGTTTTTAAAGTCTATAACTACAGTTTCAGGGTCTGCCGCTATATCAAAAATACGGTTAAAAGCGGTAACTGACCCAAAGAACAACGGCCCCTGAAGCATGTAGTTTGTAACACCATCATTACCGGTAATTTTTTCCGCACGGATTTGCCTGGCGCTTTCCCATGCAAAAACCAGCGCACTTATTATAACCCCTATTAGCACTGCGAGGGCCAGGTTGTGCAGCAGTATGGTTATTAGCGCCACCACTATCCCGGTAAAAATATCGCTCTTCGGCATCTTGTTGATAATACGGAAGCTGGCCCATTCAAAAGTGCCTATGGCTACCATCATCATCACGCCGGTAAGTGCCGCCATGGGCAGTTTGCCTATAACCGGCGCCCCAAATAGTATTATGCACAATATGGTAAGCGCGCCAATAATACCCGACAGCCGTGCCCGCGCGCCCGCGTTGAGGTTTACCATGGTTTGGGCTATCATAGGGCAGCCGCCCATACCGCCAAAAAAGCCGTTAGCTATATTAGCTGTGCCCTGCGCCATACATTCGCGGTTGCTATTGCCGCGTGTACCCGTTATTTCATCTACAAGGTTTAGGGTAAGCAGCCCCTCGGTAAGGCCCACCGCTGCCATAATTAAGGCATAGGGCAATATAATTTTAAGGGTATCAAAATTAAGCGGTAGTTGCGGAATGTGCACCGGCGGGAAGCCTCCCTGTACCGAAGCGATATCCTGCACGGTTTTGGTTTCAATGCCAAATATAAGCACCACGGCAAATACCACTATGATGGCAACCAGCGATGCGGGTACTGCCTTTGTAATTTTAGGAAATCCGATAACCACCGCTATGGTTAGCATTACAAGGCCGAGCATTATATACAAAGGCGGCCCCGTAAGCCAGGCGCTATGGCCATTAATAGTGGTTTTAAACTGTTCCAGCTGCGACATAAATATAACTACCGCAAGCCCGTTTACAAAACCATACATTACAGGCTGTGGCACTAATCGAATAAATTTCCCCAGCCTGAATACGCCTGTCAATATCTGGAACACACCTGCCAGCGCTACAGCGGCAAACACATATTCAATGCCGTTAGACTTCATCAGGGCAATGAGGGTGATAACGGTAGCGCCCGCACCCCCTGATACCATGCCCGGCCTGCCGCCAAGTACGGCAGTAGCAAGCCCCATAATAAAAGCTGAATACAACCCCACCAGCGGCGGGAACCCGGCCAATATGGCAAACGAAAGCGACTCCGGTATCATGGTCATGGCTACAGTAAGCCCGGCCAGTATCTCGTTTTTATAGTTTATTTTTTGGGAGAAGTCGAATAATTTCATGGCGGCAAAGGTAGTAAGTTTCTTCCAGAAGGTATCGGGGACTGGGGCTCTTAGGTGTTTAGATTTCAATTTCTTTTTCTATTTGTAAAAGTTATTATTATTTATCGTAATATTGCGATAAATAAAACTACCGTTATGGGGACTACAAAGTCAGGGGAATTTACAGAACGCCAAAACGAACTTTCTGCATTGGCAAAAGCCATGGGACATCCGGCGCGTATAGCCATTATCGAGCATTTATTAACTACCAATGCCTGTGTGTGTGGCGATATTGTGGGGGTGCTGCCCTTAGCGCAGGCCACAGTGTCGCAGCATTTAAAAGAGCTTAAAAATGCTGGCCTTATTAAAGGAAGCATAGAGGGTACCTCAGTTTGCTACTGTATTGATGAAACGGGCTTTGAAAAAATAAAATCTTTTTTTGAACATATAACTACAGCAATGGAAACAAGGAAAAACGAATGCTGTTAACCTAAAAACATATATTATGAAACTATCTGAAATTAAAAATTACCTAACTACCGCCCAGGCCGTAAACTTTAAGCTGCCAAATGGCACGTACGTACCCGAAAACTTCCACGTAACCGAGGTGGGCGTAGTTACTAAAAATTTTATCGACTGTGGCGGCGTAGTACGTAAAGAGGAGGTGGCTAACTTTCAGCTGTGGGATGCAAACGACTTTGAGCACCGGCTAAAGCCAAAAAAACTTCTCGACATTATAGCGCTTTCAGAAAAAGTACTGGGTATGGGCGACTTTGCAATTGAGGTGGAATACCAAAGTGATACCATAGGCAAATACAGCCTTGATTTTGATGGGGCTGATTTTTTACTGGTTGCAAAGCAAACAGCCTGCCTTGCCCAGGATGCCTGCGGCATACCTGCCAAGAGTAAGGTAAGCCTGCAAATGTTAGGTAGTAACCAATCATCATGCACACCGGGCGGCGGTTGCTGCTAAAAATAATATGGATAATTGTGCCCCCGCATACAAGCGTAAAAGGCTTGGCTTTTTAGACCGCTACCTTACCCTATGGATATTTTTAGCAATGGCAGGGGGTATAGCTATAGGGTATTTTATGCCTTCATCCTCCGGTTTTATCAATTCGTTTTCCAGTGGTACTACTAATATTCCACTGGCTGTGGGCCTCATTTTAATGATGTACCCACCGCTGGCAAAAGTGCAGTACAATAAAATAGGGGAGGTGTTTAAAAACATTAAAGTGCTGACGGCATCTTTAGCCCTAAACTGGATAGTGGGTCCCATCCTGATGTTTTTGCTCGCGATAGCATTTTTATATGATTACCCTGAGTATATGACGGGCCTTATACTGATAGGGCTGGCACGGTGTATTGCCATGGTAGTAGTATGGAATGACCTGGCCGACGGTAACCGCGAATATGCGGCCGGGCTTATTGCCCTTAACAGTATTTTCCAGGTACTGCTGTACAGCGTTTATGCTTATGTGTTCATCAGCCTGCTTCCGCCGTTGTTTGGTATAAAGGGTTTAGACATCCATATTACCATTGCAGAGATAGCTAAGAGTGTGGGCATTTACCTGGGTATCCCTTTTTTAGCAGGCATAGGTTCCCACTACGGGTTAACCCGGTTAAAAGGGAAGCAGTGGTTTACCGAAAAATTTATCCCGTTTATCTCGCCCATAACCTTAATAGCCCTTTTATTTACCATTGTGGTTATGTTTAGCCTTAAGGGAAATTTAATTGTAAAAATACCGGCAGATGTGCTACGCATTGCTGTTCCGCTGGTTATTTACTTCGCCATAATGTTTGTGGTAAGTTTCTTCATTGGTAAAAAAATGGGGGCAGACTATTCGCAAAACACTGCCATTGCCTTTACCGCCACCGGAAATAATTTTGAACTGGCTATTGCCGTAGCCATTGGGGTTTTTGGTATTAACAGCGTGCAGGCTTTTGTAGGCGTTATTGGCCCGTTAGTAGAGGTGCCTGCGCTTATAGCACTGGTTAACTTGGCGTTTTGGTTTAAAAAGAAATATTATCCAACTATTAATCAAATAATTAAATAAACACTACAATGAAAATAGCATTATTTAGCGATATACATGCTAACCTGCCCGCATTGGAGGCATTTTTTAAAGACCTTGACACGCAAAATGTTGACTCAGTGTACTGCCTGGGCGACCTGGTGGGCTATAACATCTGGCCAAACGAGGTGGTTAATGAAATCCGCAAAAGGCACATTCCTACCATTGCCGGTAATTACGATTTTGGCATTGGCCGGATGAGCAATGAGTGTGGCTGTGCTTATAAAACCGACCACGACAAATCTAACGGGAATGTTTCCATTTCGTTTACTAACGAATTAATGCATGATGATGAACGAAAGTACCTGCGGACCTTGCCCGCGCACATTAAGGTAGAATTTCAGCTGAACGAAGATAAATTAAACCTGTTACTGGTGCACGGCAGCCCGCGTAAAATTAACGAGTACCTGTTTGAAGACCGCGAAGAAAAAAGCCTGTTGCGCATTATGGAGCAGTCAGATGCCGATATTATGTGCTTTGGGCATACCCATAAGCCTTACCACAGGATATTAAATTCGGGTACAGATGTGCCACACTACCGCCATGCGGTTAATTTAGGCTCTGTAGGCAAACCTAAGGACGGCGATACCAAGGGCTGCTATGTGATACTAACGATAGATGAAACTTCGTCGGTACTTAATAAAGAATCTATAGGCGTGGAGTTTGTGCGCTTTGAATATGATATAGAAAAAGCAGCCAAAGCGGTTGAAGACAGCCCGCTACCGGATGAGTATGCAGACATGCTAAGAAAAGCGTATTAAAAAACGATAGATATGAATTTTCCTGAAGATGTAAAATACCATAGCGAACATACCTGGATTAAGGTTGACGGCGAAACAGGGATTATAGGCATTACTGATTTTGCCCAGAAAGAGTTGGGCGAAATTGTTTATGTTGATTTACCCAATGTAGGCAGCAGTTTTGAGAGTGATGAAGTGTTTGGCACGGTAGAGGCTGTAAAAACTGTAAGCGACCTTTTTATACCTGTTGCAGGAACGGTTATAGCGCTAAATGATGCCCTGCTTAAAGCACCCACTTTAGTAAACACCGACCCATTTGGCAAAGGCTGGATGCTAAAAATTGAGCTTAAAAATCCGGCAGAAATTGATGCACTTTTATCTTGCAATGATTATAAGGCAGGTGTAGGCAGCCGCTAAGTTGCTTAGTAGCTGAGTAGCTTTAAAACCTGTGTACTATAAAAATAGCCGGCCTGTTGTGCAGGTCAGGCTGTTCTTTTTTCCACTGGGCTACGGTGCGGGTTTTAATAAGCTCGGTAGGCAGGGTAATATCGGCGGCTATGCACAGATGTGTATTGGGTTGCAGCAATACTAAAAGATCGTCGAGCAGGCGGTTGTTACGAAAAGGCGTTTCTATAAAAATCTGGCTCTGGCTTTTTTCCTGGCTCAGTTTTTCAAAGTTTTTAAGGGCAGCTTTCTTATCGCCTTTGTCTATGGGCAGGTAGCCGTTAAAGGCAAAGCTCTGGCCGTTCATACCGCTTGCCATCATGGCGAGCAGTATAGAGGAAGGGCCAACCAATGGCACTACCTGAATCCCTTTTTCATGCGCCAGTTTTACAATCGCGGCACCCGGGTCGGCTACGCCGGGGCAGCCGGCTTCGCTCATCAGGCCCACATTTTTGCCCTCCATGCAGGGTTGTATAAAAGCGGTGTGTTCTGATGCCAGTGTATGCTTATTCAATACCGACAGCTTTAAATCAGGCTGTTTTTTGGTAGGGAGTATCGCCTTTATAAACCTGCGTGCGGTTTTTTCATTCTCTACTATATAGTAATCTATAAACTCAATGGAGCGTGCCACAGTTTCAGGCAAAACATCTTTTGGGTTGGCATCATCGCCCAGGGGAACAGGAAGGAGGTATAGTTTTCCGGCGGGCATTAGCGGTGTAGTTTTATCAGTTTTTCGGCAACCAGGGTACAGGCTTCGTCCAGCATATCATATACATTTTCAAAACCCTCCTGGCCGCCATAGTAGGGGTCGGGCACATCTACTTTCTGCCCGGGAAATATCTCGTCCATCATCAGTTTTACCTTTGCTTTGGCAGCGGCATCGGGTGCCAGCGCCGTAACGTCGCGCAGGTTACTGCTGTCCATCACATAAATATGGTTAAACTCGGTAAAGTCAGATTTTTTTATTTGTCGGGCACGCTGACGGCTTATATCGAGCCCGCGCCCTTTTGCGGTACTAACAGAGCGCCTGTCCGGCCCATCTCCGGCATGCCAGTTTCCGGTACCGGCGCTGTCTACTAAAAATTTATCAGCGGGGAGCTTAGACTGCAGTATACCTTCCGCCAATGGCGAACGGCAGATGTTGCCCAGGCAAACCATCAAAATCTTTACGGGCATTACACAGATAGTTTCTTGTTGATGTCGTCTACAAATTTGCGGAACTGCTTATCGGTGCTTACCAGGTTATCTACCGTTTTACAGGCATGGAGTACCGTGGCGTGGTCGCGGTCGCCTATTTGCGAACCGATGTTCGCCAATGACGCCTTAGTGAACTTTTTAGCAAAGAACATGGCAAGCTGCCTGGCCTGTACCACATGGCGTTTGCGGGTCTTTGACTTAAGCGTTTCAATATCAAGCTGGAAATAATCAGATACTACTTTTTGAATGTAATCGATTGAAATCTCGCGTTTGATGTTTTTTACAAACTTTTCTACCACCATTTTGGCAAGCTCAAGGGTTACCTCGCGGTGGTTGAATGACGACTGCGCTATAAGCGATATAATGGCGCCTTCAAGCTCACGCACGTTACTTTTAATATTGCGTGCTACATACTCTACAATTTCCGAAGGCATTTCTACGCCATCGCGGTATAGTATATTGTTAAGTATAGAGATGCGCGTTTCATAATCCGGCTGGTGCAACTCTGCTGATAAGCCCCATTTAAAGCGGGAAAGGAGGCGCTGCTCAATGTCCTGCATGTCTACCGGTGCTTTATCTGAAGTAAGGATAACCTGTTTGCCGTTTTGGTGCAGGTGGTTAAAGATGTGGAAAAACACATCCTGTGTGCCGGTTTTGCCGGAAAGGAACTGTACATCGTCTATAATAAGCACGTCTATCAATTGGTAGAAGTGTATAAAGTCGTTACGGGTATTGCGCTTAACTGAGTCGATATACTGCTGGGTAAAAATCTCGGCAGATATATACAGTACGGTCTTATCAGGGTACTTGTCTTTAATCTCAATGCCTATGGCATGTGCGAGGTGGGTTTTGCCCAAACCTACACCGCCAAAGATAAGCAGTGGGTTAAACGATGTACCCCCCGGTTTGTTAGCCACTGCCATACCTGCCGAACGGGCAAGGCGGTTAGCATCGCCCTCAAAAAAGTTATCGAAGCTGTAATTTGCGTTAAGCTGCGATTCTATTTTAAGGTTGCGTATGCCGGGTATAACAAACGGGTTTTTAAGCTCGGGGTTTTTGTTCTGAAGCGGAACGTCTACCTCCTGTGGTTTTACAGGGGCGCGCTGGGCACTGGGCAACTGCTCTGTAAAGGGCTGTTTGTTGCCATAAGTGTTCTCCATTTTAATTTTATAGAGTAACTTAGCACCCGTTCCAAGTTCTTTGGTAAGGGCCACTTTAAGCAGCTTTACATAATGCTCTTCAAGCCACTCATAAAAGAATTTGCTGGGCACCTGGATATACAGTGCGTTATCTGTTAACTCTACTGCCCTTATCGGCTCAAACCAGGTTTTGTAGGCCTGATCCTGAATATTGTCTTTTATAAATAGCAGACAGTTTTCCCATACCGATTGCGCAGTTTTTATCATATATCCTGACTATTAGGTGTTTACTCTTAGTTGTTATTATTGCCGGAATTAACAGGTAATCATTCCGTTTCGGGAGAACAAATATGGATACAATTTTCCTCAAAAAAAAACTTTGGGCATATTGATTATTATAAAAAAAAATTGTAAGTATCTATAACTTAAAATTAGTAAAAAATTAACATTAAAAAAATATGAATTTTCACGAATTTACTGTACGTGTCCGCTATGCTGAAACCGACCAAATGGGGGTGGTATACCACGGAAATTATGCAGCATACTTTGAGATGGGACGGGTGGAATGGCTTAGAAACCTGGGACTTAGCTACAAGGAGATGGAGCAGGCAGGCGTGATGCTCCCCGTAGTATCGTTAACTATGAATTATAAAAAACCGGCCCGTTATGACGATTTGCTAACCGTGCGTACCATACTGAAAAAGCAGCATGGCGTTAAGATAGAATTTGACTACGAAATATACAGCGAAACAGCAGAGTTATTAACAACGGGCTACTCTATGCTGGTGTTTGTAGACATGAAAACGGGCCGCCCGGTAAGCCCCCCGGACTATGTGAAAGAGAAGCTTAATTTTTAGTTTCACGTTTCAAGTTTCACGTTGTTTTTAAAGTTGTTTATGTACCCAGAACGGTCAAAAAAAACCTGAAACCTGAAACTATTCGACAGAAACAGTATAAAGACTCTCAAACGCCTCAAGTACCATTGGGGCGTTTTTTTTGCGGGTGGCGACTACAATTTCGCAATCCATTTCCATTTTTTGGGAGATAATTTCCAGATTTTTTTCCTTAATTATCCGCATCACTTTGTTCATGTCCACATACCCGAATTTTAGCGTGTAGTGCACATCAATCGTCTTCTCAATAATTTCAGATGCCTCTAAAGCCATTTGTGCCGAAAGCCGGTAGGCTGCTATTAATCCGCCTACGCCCAGCTTTACCCCACCAAAGTAACGTACAGAAATAACCAGCACATTAGTTACCCCAAAGCTTTGTATCTGCCCGTAGATGGGTGCGCCTGCGGTATTGCTGGGTTCGCCGTCATCATTAGCGCGGTAGTAGACATTTGGTTCGGTACCCAGCTGAAAGGCATAGCACCAGTGGCGCGCCTGCGGATGCTGCTTTTTTATATCAATGAGCAGTGCTTTTACTTCGTCTTCGCTTGCAACAGGGTAGGCATAACCAAAGAACTTACTGCCCTTTTCTTTAAAAAGCGTCTCTTCTCCGGGTGCTGAAAGTGTTTTGTAGGTGTCGTTTTGCATGCAGCGGCAAAGGTAGGGTAAGTATTTTTAATGGAAAAATCCTTATCTTTATCCTTCAAACAAACGATATACCAATTTATGAAAACAATTTTTAAATCTGCCATTATAACCTTCTTCGCTGCCATCTTACTTACCTCGTGTGGGCAGGAAAAGCCTAAAGAACTCTACTGCGGCATAAGCATGGGTGCCTTTGAGGTACTTGATGCCAAAAAAGCCGCCGAAAATTTCAGCTATACCGATGCAGATAAAACGCTACTGGCCGATGTTACCGCTATGGTTAAGGCCTTTGCCGGAGAAAATCCCGCCGAGGTATATTTCTTCCAGAAGGATGATACCTCGATAGGGATATATATTGTAGCCCCGGATGATAAGGCACTTGTTGAAAAGATAAGCTGTGGCATATTAAACAGTACCCTTGCAAACCTGCCTGATGCGCGTAAAGTGGTGTTTTATACTAATGACCATAACAACCTCGTGGCTGCGATAAAGAGTAAGCCTAAGGAATAATTGAAATATACAACTGTTATGTTATGAGGTCATTCATTTAAAGACTGCCCGAATCCGGCCAGTTTTTCCAATGGGTATTGGGTTTTAAGGTAGGTTTATAAAGAGCTGGGTTATTTTGCGAAATTACTTTTGCAATGAGCTGCCAGGTTTCATAAGAAGAGGGGCGATTGTTCGCATAATTCTCGTCATTCAATTTTTCTGATTCCTTATTTTGTTCTTCCATCAATTTCAGGAAATCGTCCAGGCTCATTCCATTTTGCTCCATTAAAGCCTTGTTGAACTCATAAGTTTTTTTAAGGTTGTCTTCCGGAAAAATTATTACAGGCCAGTTATGGTCCTTGTGGTACCACTCATCGAGCACCAGTATTTTTTTAAGGTCACCATGTATGCATTTATATAATTCGGCATCTGTTGCCCTGAAAAAATCACTGTATTGTAACATTGCAAGTCGCGCTGCCTCTCCAATACTAATTTCTCCGGGTTCGAGTTCACCTAATTCAATACCTGCATTTTTGTAAGCAGCTCTATCATGCGTAAGTGGTACCTTTTGGTCGCGCACCAGCCAGAATTTCGCATCGGGCTTTAATACCTCGCCGTCTGTAGTTGCTTCATGATTTTCAATATCTATCGGATAAACAATTTGAACGTTAGTCACATTTCCGTTTTCCTCTTCAAGGTTTTTGAGGCAGTTGCCGTAGTAGTAAATTTCAAGTTCTACATAACCGCCTCTGGGGTTATAGCCCAATTTTTCTGCTGCTATTGCCCATTCGGCATTGTCAGACCTAAACACGTTTAGCCTGCAATCTATAAGATAGGAGTAGGGATGCCCTAACGGAATGAACCATGAGTAAGTTCCGCTGTTGCTATGGTCTAAAACATCTAATATTTCTTTTTCGGGAATTGTATTTTGTGCCTGCATAAAAACAGAAAAAAATAAAAAGTATAAAATTGGTTTCATAGTTGTTATTACTATCCCAAATATAAAAACAAAAAACCGGAACATTGATGCCCCGGTTTTAGATATATCAAAATGAAATAGTTGTTACTCTACTTTCAGCCCAAGGCCTTCAATATAGCCTTTGTTCTGGAAACAGTTTTTGTACAGGCTGTTTTCTAAAAAGCCGTTTAGTGCTTGCTGTACCCTTACACGGTCGGGCATATTAGCGCGAATCTTTTCAAAATTACTGCGGTCGCTGGCGGCATAGTCGGTAATCAGCTTGTAATTTTCGGCTGGCTAAAGTTCATGATGCCACGGGTGTTGTCCATCTTTTTGTATGGCCAGTAGGCCCAGTTAATTTGGTTCTTGTTGAGAAGTAGCGTAAAATCCTTAACCCATTCATCGGTATTTTCACCGGTTTCGCCTATATATATGGGCACGTTGTGGGTGTCGCGAAAGTCAACATACTTTTGTATGGCCTCCTGGTTAACATCAAACCAGTATTTGTGGAACTCATATACTACATTATCATCCAGTATTTCTTCAAATACCCCAAAGTCGCCCGCCCATACCGAGCCGTTCAGGTAAATTGAGTGCTTGTTATCTACCTTCCTTATATCGGCCACCATGCGTTTGTACAGTAAAAACAGGCGGTGGTTATAATCGGGAATTTCCTTAAGGAAATAGTGTGCAAACGGTTCGTTTACCACATCATAGCCTAAGACTATTGGGTCGTTCTTGTAACGTTCGGCTATTTTAGTCCATATGCTGCTCATTTCGTCCTGGCTCGTTTTGCTAAAGTACAGCCACGGATAGCCGGCGCTGTCGTCTATGTTATCGCCTGTTTGCCCGCCGGGTGCGCAGTGCATATCCAGCAATACATACAGGTTTTCCTGGCGGCACCAGCCTAACACGCGGTCAAAATATTTAAAGCCTGCGTTGCGCTCGCCCATATAAAGTTCGTCGGTAAAAAGTTTGTAGTGAAACGGCAGCCTTATGTGGTTGCAGCCTATACTCTTAAGGTACTTAATATCGTCGTGCGTAATGTAGTTATCCAGGTATTTGTGCCAAAATGCGGCGGTGCTGTCCGGGCCTATCATTTCTGTCAACAGTTCGTTTATTTTGGTGGGCGAACTCACCTGGCCGGTTTTAAACATATAGCCTTCAGGCACCAGCCAGTTGCCCAGGTTGGTACCCTGTAACGTTATGGGTTTACCCTGCGCATTTAAAATTGCGGTGCCGTTTGTTTTAGGCACCCGTGTGGTGTTATTTAAATTGCTGGTTTTAGTTGATACAGGGTCATTATACCCGGCACATGAAAACAACAGGGCGGCACATGCCGTTGCCAGCCCCGCAATAAATTTTGTAGACATAGATGTTTGAATTTTTGGAGGTGCTAAGATAGACAATAAACCCCATAAACGTAAAAATCCCCTACAGTGTTAATGCTGTAGGGGATTTACTGTAAATATTTGGGGTATTTTCTTTAGAAAACTATCTTCTTAGTAACAGTACCTTTATCAGTAGCTACTTCTACAATAAGCACCTGCTGTGCTGCGGTAAGGTTGTTTATAGCAGCTTCTGTAGCATTTATTTTATCGGCGGCATACAGTTTCCTGCCGCGGATGTCAAATACGTTGATGCTACTTATTAGCGCTACGCCACTGTTGATGTTTATAGTGCCGGCATTTTGGTACACAATAACGGTGTTGGCATCAAGTATCGGGGTATCTGTACCTAACGCGGATGTAGTATACACCACCTCAAAGCGGCCTTCAAACGTGCCCGCCTCGCTGGTAAAGGTATAATTACCCAGTTCCATATCGCGGATAATGCCTTCGGTGTTATCTTTAAGGTATATTTTCTGTCCGTTTGCAAATACACCATCGGTATGTGATATTGCTATGGTAAAGCTGCCTGCTGTAGCAGCAGTAAACCCTACAGGTACAACATCGGTAACATCAAACTCCGGCCTTGCCTGTATAGCAAGCGGGGTGCTTTCGGCAAGTGTGTATAACGAAAGCCCCGGTTGCCCCAGTTTTTTACCGTCATAGCCATAGTCAAGGCCTAAGGTGCCCTGGGGTGTATATACAACCGACATCTGGCTTGCGCCGCCTGCCGGTGTAGTTACCCTCATCCTGTAGCGCGAGGCCTGGCTGATGCCGGTACGGAAGAACGCCTGCCCGCCCGTTGCCGGTGCTGCCTGCCTCATATCGTTGTTAAAGGTAATCACGGGGTTTTCCGGTGCGGTAGCGGCTGTTTGTACTATAAAGCCCTGTGCAGGTGCAATGGCCCAGTTGTTTTCGTTGCCTGCAGCATAATATTGCCCGTTGTTCTGGCCTCCGGTATTGTTGGTGTCGTTATCGCCGGTATCATTGGCATTAAAATCGGCCAGTGTCAGGGTGGCATACGAACCCGTATCCCCGGCGGCATTGTTTCTTTTCCTCCAGAAGTACAGCGCGCTGCCCTGGTCTATCACACCGCTGTTTGTAGAATAGAAATCGGCCAAATTAATAGGCGAGGGGTAAGGGTTGCCTATCGCGGTATAGCGGGGGCCCACGTTGTATAGCGGGAAGGTAATATTGCCTGTATTAGGCGTACCTTTAAATACACCTTCAAATATATAGTCGCCTGTACCTTCAACATATTGGGCCGGTGTTGTAGTGCCGTTGCTTCCTGTAACGTCAGAAGTTATAGTGTTGGGCATACGGATAAGGAAACTCTTACCACGGTTTTCGGTAGTAAATGATGTTGTAAGCGGGTCTACCGGGTAGTAGCCTGTAATTTCGGTAGCGGATGATATGTATTCATAAAAGCGGTTGTTAGACGTGCCCATAGAGAACACACGCAGTGTTTGCCCGGTTGTAGGGGCGCTCCATAGCGTATAGTCAAGCCTGTATAATGGGTTGCTTTTCTTAGTAACAGTTATAGCTCCGGTGTTGGTGGCAGTGCCTGCGGCAGTTTGTACCAGGGCGCCGTTGTCTTCAACATGAAAATTATCAACACCTGCATTGTTTACCAGGCTGCGCGCTACTGTAAGGGTGCGGTTAGATGGTACGGTTACACTGGCATTGGCCTGTACTGTAAGGTCGCCTATGGTAAGGCCGGCAGCCGGGGTAATGTAAGGTGCGGCTACGGTACCGTTATCAGCAGCGGTAGGGGTAACGCCTCCTGTCCACTGTGTGCCATTCCAGGTAAGGTTTTTACCCGTGGTAACAGTAATAGGGTTACTATTAGAGCTGGTTACCGTTGTAGTATAGGCATCGTTAACCGCTTTTACACGGTATTTATATTCAGTACCCGGTGTAAGTGTTGCAAGCGGCAGGCCTACAATTTGCGATGTACCTGTTATGTCGGTATAGTTGGCTATGCTGGTTTCTGAACCTACTGTATGGTCTATCCTCACTTCATCATAAGCTACGGCTCCGGTAATTTGGGCAGTTACTTTTATTTTAACATCATTGCTGGTTTCATTTACTGTAACTTCAAATGTAGCAGGATTACCCGAGGAAACTGATAAATTTTGTACCAGTACTGGCGCCCCTCCATTTACAATTTTCTCCACTTTCAGGCCTATTGGACTTGCTGAAACTGTTTTAGCCTTGAAGCTTAAAAAAGTTATTTTGTCGTATGAAGGTGTAATAAAATAACTTGCAGACCTTGTTTGAAGCGATTTATTGCCTTCAATTAGGTAAGTAGTGCTTGCGTTGTCTCTTCCTTCGCTTATTACCCATGTACCTGTGGCAAGTGTATATTCATAGGGTCCAGCTGTAGTAGGATAGGCTGATGCAAGTCCAGTCTCAAAATACTCAGTTGTAGTAGTAGCTGTTTCTGTTCCCTGGTATACCTCTAAATTATAGCTTGTAGCGTTTGCCACAGCATCCCAATTTGCCACAAAACTGGTTGGCGCAATTGCAGTAGCATTAGTGGCTACAGGTGCAGCAAGCGTTAATGCAGGTGTTGCAATGCTTGCTGCGTTGGTAGTACTGTATCTGGTACCGGTAGCATTAGTAGCGAACGCCTTATAATAATAGGTAGTACTTGGGTTAAGCCCGGTAACGGTTACCGAGAACGCGCCGCTGCCGTTACTATTATTTCCGGCAACTATTGTACCGGTATTGGCGTTTACGCTAGCCTGGCTGGTGCCGTATATAATGCCATAGGCTGTTATAGCACTGCTGCAATTGTTTACTGTGGCAGTTGCGTTTACTGTAAAAGTATTAAAAGTAGCAGTGGCGCCCGTTACCGAAACCGCAGGTGCTACAATAGCCGTACCCGTGCCGCTAAGGCTGCGTGTAGCGCTGTTGCTGCCCGATGTACTGCTGGTGGCCGTTACAACAGCCGACCTTGACCCACCTGCAGATGGGGTAAAGGTTACTAAAAATGTTGCGGTACCGCCGTTAGCAGCTATAGTTGTTGATGATAACGCGCTTACCGCAAATTCTGTTGCACTTCCTGTAGTTACCGCTACGTTAACGCCACTGGCATCGGCGGTTCCTGAGTTTGTAATAGTATATTCTATTGCCGTACCCGCAGTTCCTACACATTGTGTGCCGTGTGCCTGGGTGCCGGTTATAGCAAGTAGTGGCGCCACAACAGGGCCATACCATGGGCTAAAGGTTTCTACGCCTGTGGTGGTACCTGTAGCAGCTACGGGTACTACGCTAAAGCGTATGTATTTGCCAAGCTGTACGCTGGTAGGTGTAAATGCGCCTGCCGAGGCTCCCGGGATAACAGTCGCGCCTGTACCCTGGTCATCAGTTGCGGTATACCATTTATATATTGATGCACCTTGTGGGTCGCCTTCATAATCTTCATAATCATAATCACCTACTATTTCGGTTCCTAACGCAATCGGCGAGCCGTTAGAAATTATTACCAGTGAGGCAACCGGCGCCTGGTTAGTAACGTTTCCGCTAACGGTAACCGATGCTGTGGCACCGCCGCCGCTAATATTTATTGTCTCGTTGTTATAGCTGGCATCAGCTAAACCTGCCTTAAGCCTTACATATACTGGTGTAGATGTCAAGGTTGCGCTGGTATAAGGTATGGTAACACTTGCACTAAAATCAGTACTCGTTGTAGTTAACGATACTTGATAATTAGCCGGGGCAGTAACGGTAATATCGCCTGGAGCACCGGTAAGCACACTGCCGCTTACGTTAAACGACTGGTAGGCAGAGGGGCCGTTACCGTTAATGTAAGTAAAGCCTGTAAGTGATGTAGGAGTCGCAGCAAGAAATGGCGTATCCTGGGTAACACTGATGTTACCATTGGCAGGTGTAAAAGAGTAATTTGTTGCAGATAAACCCGATGTTACCGGTGTAATGGTAGCAACGTTTGTACCGGCATTGGTAGTAGTAGTATAGGTAGTGGTATACGTAGCTGAGCCGCTTATAACCGACTCATCCTCACCGTTTACAAAACCGGTAGGCACATAGCTTCCCGCGCCTGTAACGGTAGCTACAGGCGTGCCGTAAGATACAGTCTGGTCATTGGCGGTAATGGTTAGTGCTTTTTTAGCTACTGCGTTGCTCGTAGAAGATGTAGTGCTTACATTTACGTTTGACGAAGCACCGCCGCCCGAAAGCACCGCTACTACAGCGTTGTTATAAGTACCGGCAGCTTTAGTAGCTGCAAAACGGAAATATACAATAGTGCCGCTTGCTACAGAAATAGCAGATGATGAAAAGTTGGTTGTTGAACTGGTGGAAGCCTCATAGCCAAGTTGTGGCGTTACAGTAATATTGCCTGTTAAGTTTGTTCCCGATATGGTAGCTTGTCGTATAGTTGTAGAAGCCGTGCCGTATGTGGCTGTTAACGTGCTGTTAAGGGTAGCGGCTGTAAGGGTAGGGGAGTTGGCAGCCCATTGCGCATAAAGCGTTAGGGCATTGTTAGGCATTGCAAATGTGCTTGAAGCAGCATAACTGGTTCCGGTTCCATTTGCTGCAGTATTCCATCCGGTAAAGCTATAGCCCGATTTAACTAATGTTCCGTTAGTTGCCGCTGTAACTGTAGCTCCGCTAAAATAGTTGTTTGCATCTGTAGGTACGCTTCCTCCTGTACTTGAATTACCATTATAGGTTACTCTAAATGTTTCCCTGTATAAATAAATAGGATTCTGTCCACCACTGTAGCAGCTAAACAACGAACTAGCACTGTTATACCTCATTATTTTATTTGTAGTGCTACCTGTTGCAGTAATTACTGCCGCATTACTGGAAAAGGTGATGGTCCATAATCCATTAGCATTGTTGGTAGTTTGTGTTCTAAGGTAATTACTGCTACTGCTCGCGGCATAAAGATACCCGGCATATAATGGGTCAAATAAACTCCATGCTCCTGATGAACCTCCAAGTGTAAATTCGTACCCTTTAGCGGTGTCACCTGTTGCTGTTGCTACTGTTGTATTAACTAAAGATGAACTCACACTTACTGTTGCGGATGCTTCTGGCCGGTTATTCGTGTTCTGATAACTCAAAATATACGCAGTAGCGCCAGTACCACTAAGGATAACATACTTTGATCCACTGGAAAGTTCAGCAGTTGAGGTGACTAATTTGTAAGTCTTCTGCCCCCATGTGACATTCACGCCCAGCAGCATCACCGCCAGTGCGAAAATCTTGATTAAATACGGTAATAATTTTTGCATAAAATAAGCAATTTTTTCTTTTTTTGAGATTCAAATACATTTTAGGATGCAAATGTAAATCAAAAACTATCACAAAATGTGCATTTTAACGTCAAAATATTACATTTAAACGTTATTAAATTGTTATGCCAAAAAATTATCGTATAAACAAAAAAACCTCCCTTTTTTAGTAAAAAGGGAGGGAGCCGCTAAACCACACCTTACCTTAATTTAAGCGGCTAATTAGTTTTTGGGGACGGTGCGTCAACACCTAACTTGCAGTAAGTTTTGTATATATACGTAGCAGGAAAAGTTTTGGTTTTATAAAGTGAAAATTTCCCTTACAAAATAATATTTATAAGGGAAATTTAACTTGTTTTATATTATAAATCAGAAGATTATTTTTTTGTAAACTTTTCCTTTATCAGTAGCTACTTCAACAATAAGCACCTGCTGTGCTGCGGTAAGGTTATTTATAACAGCTTCTGTAGCATTTATTTTATCGGCGGCATACAGTTTCCTGCCGCGGATGTCAAATACGTTGATGCTGCTTATAAGCGCTGCGCCACTGTTGATGTTTATGGTGCCGGCATTTTGGTACACAATAACGGTGTTTGCATCAAGTACCGGTGTGTCTGTACCTAACGCGGATGTAGTATACACCACCTCAAAGCGGCCTTCAAACGTGCCCGCCTCGCTGGTGAAGGTATAGTTACCCAGTTCCATATCGCGGATAATGCCTTCGGTGTTATCTTTAAGGTATATTTTCTGTCCGTTTGCAAATACACCATCGGTATGTGATATTGCTATGGTAAAGCTGCCTGCTGTAGCAGCAGTAAACCCCACAGGTACAACATCGGTAACATCAAACTCCGGCCTTGCCTGTATAGCAAGCGGGGTGCTTTCGGCAAGTGTGTATAACGAAAGCCCCGGTTGCCCCAGTTTTTTACCGTCATAGCCATAGTCAAGGCCTAAGGTGCCCTGGGGTGTATATACAACCGACATCTGGCTTGCGCCGCCTGCCGGGGTAGTTACCCTCATCCTGTAGCGCGACACCTGGCTGGTGCCGGTGCGGAAGAATGCCTGGCCGCCCGTTGCCGGTGCTGCCTGCCTCATATCGTTGTTAAAGGTAACTACGGGGTTTGCCGGTGCGGTAGCGGCTGTTTGTACTATAAAGCCCTGTGCAGGTGCAATGGCCCAGTTGTTTTCGTTGCCTGTAGCATAATATTGCCCGTTGTTCTGGCCTCCGGTATTGTTGGTGTCGTTATCGCCGGTATCGTTGGCATTAAAGTCGGCCAGTGTCAGTGTAGCATACGACCCTGTATCCCCGGCGGCATTGTTTCTTTTCCTCCAGAAGTACAGCGCGCTGCCCTGGTCTATCACGCCGCTGTTTGTAGAATAGAAATCGGCCAAATTAATAGGCGAGGGGTAAGGGTTGCCTATCGCGGTATAGCGGGGGCCCACGTTGTATAGCGGGAAGGTAATATTGCCTGTATTAGGCGTACCTTTAAATACACCTTCAAATATATAGTCTCCTGTGCCTTCAACGTATTGTGCCGGGGTTGTGGTGCCGTTGCTTCCTGTAACGTCAGAAGTTATAGTGTTGGGCATACGGATAAGGAAACTCTTACCACGGTTTTCGGTAGTAAATGATGTTGTAAGCGGGTCTACCGGGTAGTAGCCTGTAATTTCGGTAGCTGATGATATGTATTCATAAAAGCGGTTGTTAGACGTGCCCATAGAGAACACACGCAGTGTTTGCCCAGTTGTAGGGGCGCTCCATAGCGTATAGTCAAGCCTGTACAGCGGGTTGCTGTTTTTAATAACGGTGATGGCTCCGATGTTAGTGCAGCCATCGCTTTGAAGCAGCGCGCCGTTATTGTAAATTACAAAGCTGTTTGCAGCGGCATCATTTATAAGCGCTGTTTGTGTGGTGAGTGTACCACTGCATAAAATCGTTCCGCTGTTAGTAAGCGTACCGGTAACGGTAAGTGATGCCCCTACATCTATAACCAGTTGTGCCCCGCTGTTTATGGTAAGTGATGCTATTGTCTGGTTACCTGATATTTTTAAGGTGCCGTACTCTGCCACTACAATGCCGGTAAGGGTGGTAGTGTTAGTAAGTTTAAGTATAGTGTTGTCTTTTATATGGATGCTGCCCGAACCTTCAAAATTACCACCCAGGGTTAGGGTTTTGCCGTTATTGCCATAAATGTTTACGTTACGGCCAAAGCTGTTGACCTGCCCGTTAATGGTAAGGTCGCCGTTAATGGGGTTAAATTCTGTATCCGCATTAAGGCTTATTTGCACATTAATGGTATGGTTTACTGCTGAATAATTCTCCATCTTCGCAATGGCGTTAAATGGGTTTGGCTCAAAAAATATTTTTCTGCCTGTAGATGTATTTATGGTGCGTGATACGGTACCGGGGTCAAAAAATATTTTGTTCATGCTAAAATCATCCGAGGAGTTTAGGTTCATTACGGGCTGGTTTGCATTGTCAAAATGTATGTAATGCTTAGCAAAACAGTCGGGCCTTTTGCGGAAACCGCCCCATGACGAGTAATACCAGTTACCATCGCCGCTGGGTTCGCAGGTACTGCCTGATTCCCAGTTGTTATTAGGAGCCTCGTTTCGCCAGTATATATTTACCTGCGCTGTTACATTATGTAGTGTTGTAAGTAATAAAAAAAGTAGTAGTTTTTTCATAATGGATAGTTGTAAGTTAATATTTGATTAACATAAGACGGCATAAAACTACAGGTTATTTGGCTAATTGCAAGCACTATAGCGTTTTCGTAATTACCTACAACGTTTGCGTGTTGATAAGTTATTAATTATATAATAATTTTTAGCTATAAATTTTATCGAATTGATATTTTATAAACGTAAAAATCCCCTACAGTGTTAATGCTGTAGGGGATTTACTGTAAATATTTGGGGTATTTTCTTTAGAAAACTATCTTCTTAGTAACAGTACCTTTATCAGTAGCTACTTCTACAATAAGCACCTGCTGTGCTGCGGTAAGGTTGTTTATAGCAGCTTCTGTAGCATTTATTTTATCGGCGGCATATAGTTTCCTGCCGCGTATGTCAAATACGTTGATGCTGCTTATAAGTGCCGTACCACTGTTGATGTTTATTGTGCCGGCATTTTGGTACACAATAACGGTGTTGGCATCAAGTACCGGGGTATCTGTACCTAAAGCTGATGTAGTATATACTACATCAAAGCGGCCTTCAAACGTGCCCGCCTCGCTGGTAAAGGTATAGTTGCCCAGTTCCATATCGCGGATAATGCCTTCGGTGTTATCTTTAAGGTATATTTTCTGTCCGTTTGCAAATACACCGTCGGTATGTGATATTGCTATGGTAAAGCTGCCCGCTGTAGCAGCAGTAAACCCTACAGGTACAACATCGGTCGCGTCAAACTCCGGCCTTGCCTGTATAGCAAGCGGGGTGCTTTCGGCAAGTGTATATAATGAAAGCCCCGGTTGCCCCAGTTTTTTACCGTCATAGCCGTAGTCAAGGCCTAAGGTGCCCTGTGGTGTATATACAACCGACATCTGGCTTGCGCCGCCTGCCGGTGTAGTTACCCTCATCCTGTAGCGCGACACCTGGCTGATGCCGGTGCGGAAAAATGCCTGGCCGCCCGTTGCCGGTGCTGCCTGCCTCATATCGTTGTTAAAGGTAACCACGGGGTTTGACGGTGCGGTAGCTGCTGTTTGTACTATAAAGCCCTGTGCAGGTGCAATGGCCCAGTTGCTTTCGCTGCCTGCAGCATAATATTGCCCGTTGTTCTGGCCTCCGGTATTGTTGGTGTCGTTATCGCCTGTATCGTTGGCATTAAAGTCGGCCAGTGTCAGTGTAGCATACGACCCTGTATCCCCGGCGGCATTGTTTCTTTTCCTCCAGAAGTACAGCGCGCTGCCCTGGTCTATCACACCGCTGTTTGCAGTATAGAAACCGGCCAGGTTTATAGGCGAGGGGTAAGGGTTGCCTATCGCGGTATAGCGGGGGCCCACGTTGTATAGCGGGAAGGTAATATCGCCTGTATTAGGAGTACCTTTAAATACACCTTCAAATATATAGTCGCCTGTACCTTCAACATATTGAGCCGGTGTTGTGGTGCCGTTGCTTCCTGTAACATCTGTAGTTATAGTGTTTGGCATACGGATAAGGAAACTCTTACCACGGTTTTCGGTAGTAAAGGATGTTGTAAGCGGGTCTACCGGGTAGTAGCCTGTAACTTCGGTAGCTGATGATATGTATTCATAAAAACGGTTGTTAGACGTGCCCATAGAGAACACACGCAGTGTTTGCCCGGTTGTAGGGGCGCTCCATAATGTATAGTCAAGCCTGTATAATGGGTTGCTGTTTTTAATAATGGTTATAGGAGTGTCATTAACGCCTGTTCCCCTTTGTATAATGGCGCCGTTGTCTTCAACAACAACATTATCAACACCTGCATTGTTTGTTACCGCGCCAAACAGGGTAAGCGTGGTATTAGGGTTAACTGTAAGGGCAGATCCGGCATTTATGGTAAGGTTATTGGCTATAAAACTGCCATTTGTTGCAGTATCATAATCAGCGTCAATTATTACGCTTATGGTATTATCCGGTGTTACGTTTGGTACCCAGGCGGCGGGGGTTCCGGTCCAGGTTACTGTGTCAGGCCTTGTAGTAGCAGTTATGGTATTAGAGTTTTCAGAAGTATTTGTACTGCTGTATGCCCTCACCCTGTAGTAGTAGTTAGTACCCGGTGTTAAGCCTCCCGGTATGCTAACCGCCTGCGTGGTGCCTGTTACTGCAAGGTCATTATAACCCGTTATATAGTTTGGTACAAAGTTGCCCGTGTGGCTGCCTAAAGATGTTGTTGTGTTGGTAAAAACATCCCATTCAGTAGCAAGTGTAGGAAATCCGGTTCCGGTAGGATCTACAGTTACACCACTGTAGACAGTAGATTTACGCACTAGTGTTTTGTCTGCAGTTGAATAGCCACCGGCAGCGGTCCATGCTGTGCCGGGGTCTTCACCAATGTTACCGAAAATATCAACATTACTATCAGTAGAGATTTTATATAGTACGATGGTATCATCTCCGTTAAAATTTACAGGGCTAAGCGATGCAGCGGCGGGATATCCGGTAGCGCTTCCGTTTCTGTAAACTGCAGTTTGGCCATTTTGAAGTGTTCCGCTAAGCTGTACATCGTTTGAACCTGGTGAGGCTATTGTCGAAGCACCATTTACATATAACCTTAACCTATAGTCAGACAGGTTTATAGTATGTCCTGTTCCATTATATATTTCAACATATTTTTCGGAGCCCGTAGCGCCCTCTGTATACTCAGAGAAAAACAAATCGGTAGCAAGGTTACCTGTGCCAAATGCAGCTAATGTGCTAACATCAAGGCGGTACCCGGTAGCGCCGGTAACAGCCTGCCAGTTTGCGGTAAATGATGTTTGTGTAACATCTGTTTCTTCAGTTGCAACCGGTGCTACAAGCGCCTCAGTAGTAAACGACAGCTGGCTGCCGTAGTGGGTGCCTGCACCATCCGTTATAAATGCTTTGTAGTAGTAGGTTGTGTTAGGCGTAAGCGAACTGATAGCCGCGCTAAAGGTACCTGTAGTAAAATTGCCGGCAGTAACCGGGGTTCCGGCGCCGTTTGCAAATCCGGAAGTGGTGCTGTACTCAAAACCGTATGCGCTGAATAACGAACAGGCTGTTGCAGCACTGCCGTTTAGGGTAGCAGCTACAGAGGTTGTTCCGGTAGCGGCAATCGTTGTTACAGTACCGGGTGTATTAATACCTTCTCCCGTAGTGGCAAGGTCCAGCACGGCAGTGCTGTTTGCATCCTGTCCGGCTACCTGTATGGTACCGTTATGTGATTGTACCGCTGTAGGCGTAAGGCGTGCCCACACGGTTACTTCGCTGCCGGTAAAGCCAGGAATGGTGAGTGTGCTTGTGTAGCTACCCGTTTCGGTAAGCGAGTACGAGTAACCTTCCAGCGCGGCAACATCTAATGTGGCAGTACCGCTAATGTTAGTACCGGTAAAGCTAAACGAACCCGTAGTATAACTGTAAAGGCATATACTGCCAAAGTCAAGCGAAGCCGATGTAAGTATCAGCGACGGCACTGTAGATTCGGCTGTGGTACCTGCCGCTGTGGCGCTGTAATCCGTAAGGTCGCCTAGCGTGTTTTGCGCACGCACATCAAATGTATAGGTAGTTTCAGGCGCCAGGCCGGTTACGGTTACGGTAGTACTGCCCCATTCTGCAACCGTCTGGAAAACTTCGGTATTGTTAACACTGCCGTTTGCCTGTACAAAATAATTGGTATATATGCCTCCGTTTATCCTTATGGCATATTTGGTAGCCGCGTTGTTACCGTTTTCAGCAAGGGTAACATCCAGTGTGCTGCTTTGCGGGTTGCTTACCGTGGGGGTACCAGGTGCGTAAGCGCGTGTTGTAAAGCTGTATTCGGTACCATAAGCGGTGCCGTTTTCATTTTCGGCGTAGGCCCTGTAGTAGTAAAGCGTATTTGATAAAAGCGGGCTAAGCGTGCTGGTAAATGCGCTGCTGCCCGTGCCATCGTCAGTTTTTGTGGTAAGGGCGGTAGTAGGGTTTGCTGCTGTATCCCATACCACGCCTTTGTGCGACACAGTGCCGTTAGCGTATGGAATGCTACCACCGGAGGTCGCCGAAGTAATGGTGCCTGTAGTGGTAACTACCTGTGTAGTGGTAACTGATGGCGCAGATAAGGCCGCGGTAAAGTTTTTTACATAAAAAGAAGAATACCCCCCGCTACTCGTGCCGGTATATTTTAACCCGATATGCACATTTTCAGTTGCCGGTACAATAAGGCTGCCGGTATTTACAAATGATGGTGATACAGTGGCTGTTATAGAAGTTGCCGGAAGCCATGTAGCTGTAGAAGGCGGGCTATAACCGTCATAATTTGTAGAATAAAGAACCTGGAGGGCATCACCTGTAAAAGGTACCTGGTAGTCAAAAGATATGGCCATACCATTTGTAACGCCCGTAAGTTTAGGTGATATAAGCCACGATTCTACCGATGGGCTTACATTATAACCGTTAGCAGAGGCGCCGTTTGCATTGGCCAGCCAGGGTCTATTGCCGGTAACGGCTTTATTAGTCCATGAACCCAGGGTATTTGTAAACGCCTCGCTGTAGGGCAGGGCGGCAGTGGGTGGCGTAGTTATGGTAATGGTTTTGCTGGCCACCGCGCTATCGGTAAGGCCGCTGGCCACCGCTATTGCTTTAATAGTGCTGGTAGCGTTTATGGCGAATGGCACGGTGTAGGGTGTTGAACCTGTTGTAGGGGTTGAGCCATCGGTGGTATAGTATATACTGGCGCCGGGTGTAGTGGTAGAAAGCGTAATGCTGGCCGTACTCCAAAAAGTATCGGTACCGTTAGCGGTGCCAGAGGCTGTTATTTCGGGGGTTATAACCTGGCCGGGGGCGGAAGCAAGAGATACTGATCCATTAAAAGTAAAGTCGTTGATGCTGAAAGTGTTTCCGGCGGCTCCAGCTCCCCATGCATAAAAACGAAACGTTATTGCACTTGTAAGATTTTGATAATTCGTACCGCTTAAACTTATTGTAGCTCCGGATACGGTAGGAGTGCCTATATTCGATGTATATCCGTCCAGGCTTGATCGAAACGCAAATGAATTTATACTTGTATTACTTGCTTGTGCTGTATATACAAAGCTGGTTAAGTCAATTTCATATCCGCTGCCGGGCGTGAGTGTAAATTCAAAGTACGCTGTTAAATCAATCGAAGCAGTATTCCAGCTATTAGCATTGTAACGATCATTCGCACCAGATCCGGTAATTCCGGTTCCCCTGCTTATACCGCTTACCGTAATGTTGGTATCTTTTACATCACCAGTAGTAAAGGGGTTTGCCGTATTAGGATTTGTGCCTGTAATAGGATTTGTCCATATTGATTGCCCCCAGGATGCTATGGAGAAGAAAAGCATCAGGACAAGCAACAGTGTGTTAAAATTTTTAAATTGTAAGTTTTTTACCATTTTTTGCAGTGTTTAGTTTTTAATCTTCTTCAAAAAAATGCATAATGTGCGTTTTTTACAAAAATAGAGGATATGTAAATAGGTTTTGTAAAATGTTTATTATCTTTATGTTAACTGATAATTTGCTATTTTTTAACATTTGAAATTATGTATTTAATAATTTAATAATCGAAAATGACGAAATTTGTGTTAATGTTTTATTAAACTGCTTAAAAGTAATTCAGTCATAGGCATTTATCTACCTCTCTTCTTGGGTTATAATTAATAAGAAATTACATTTTTTTCTATTTAAATTCTTTTGTACTTAACAGACAGATACTCCGTTATTACAAATATTACTTACATTTCGCTTTGTAGTACTCCATTGTAAGCTTCTGCATTCCCAACTTTTTAAACATAGCTGTGTGGGATTAACATACTTTTAACAACTCTTTTTTTACTTTTGGTGTCGTGGGGAACAATTATAGAAAAAATAGATATTTTACCGCTCAAGCCATTACCTGTACAAACCGATTTTTTAATAAAAATCGATGTATGGCAAATATTGTCATTAACCTTACCTTATCCTGCCCTGAGCCATGATTTTAATAGTTGACGACCAAAAGGAAAATATACTCCCCTTAAAAAAAATATTGCAGCTGCACGGCCTGGAGGCAGATTTTGCCGAATCCGGCGAAGAGGCCCTTATAAAGATACTTAAGGCTACCTATTCGCTTATAATACTCGACGTGCAAATGCCCGGTATGGACGGCTTTGAGGTTATGGAAATAATGGCAGGCAGCCTGCGCACTAAAGAAATTCCCGTTATATTCCTTTCAGCCATCAGTAAAGAAAAAAAATACATATTTAAAGGCTATGAAACCGGCGCGGTAGATTATATAACCAAGCCCGTAGACCCTGACCTTTTGATACTTAAGGTGAAAACCTTCCTGAAGCTGTATGAGCAAAAGCTGGAGCTGCGCAACATCCGCGATATACTGAGCAAAGAAGTAGAAATTCGTAAAGAGGCGCAGGACAACCTGGAGGCAAAAGTAGAGGAACGCACGCGCGAGCTTGTAGCCAAGAACGAGGAGCTGGAGCTGCGCAACCATGAGCTGCAGCAATTTAGCTGGGTGGTATCGCACGACCTTAAGGAGCCGCTGCGCAAAATAGAAATGTTTACCAAGATACTTAAGGACCGGTATATAGAAAGCGCCGAGGCCGAAGACTATATAAACCGGACGATACGCTCGGCAAACCGCATGGGCAAGCTCATTACTGATTTGCTCGATTATTCGCGCCTCTCCAGCAATGTGGTGCCCGAGGCCACCGACCTTAACAGGATAGTAGATGAGGTAATAGCCGATTACGACCATATTATTGAAGAAAAGCAGGCTACCGTAACCCGGCAAAGCCTGCCTGTAGTAAATGCAGTGCCCAGCCAGATAAGGCAGCTCTTTCAGAACCTGATAGGCAACTCGCTTAAATTTTCGAGAGATGGGGTGCCGCCGGTAATTACAATAAGCAGCGAATACAGTATGGAAAAGAGCTTTACCAGCCCGGCCGTGGGTGCTGGCAACTATTGCCGTGTAACCGTAAAAGACAACGGCATAGGCTTTGACGAAAAGTACCTTGACCGTATTTTTATAATTTTCCAGAGCCTTAACGACAGGCAGGCCTATGAGGGCACCGGCATAGGCCTGGCTATTGCTAAAAAAATACTCGAAAAGCACGGCGGTATAATTACCGCCAGCAGCACATTAGGCGAAGGGTCGGGCTTTACATTTGTACTTCCCGCTTAAAAATAAAAACCAAAAACACCTGTATATCTAAATGAACACAAATTTTAGAAGAAATTTATTAGTAGGTTTCAGTATCTCGTTCCTGATACTTATTGTAACTTCTGTAATGTCTTTTATTAGTATAAGAAACCTGCTCGACAGTAATAAGTGGGTAGACCATACCCAAAGGGTTATTTACAATCTTAATAACGGACACCGGGTAATTATAGAGGCGCAAACCAGTATGAGGGGCTACCTGCTTACCGGGCGCGAAGAATACCTGGGGCAGTACAGCAGCGCAGAGCAAAAGGCCGACTCATTTTTTAATGAGGTGGAAAACCTTACGCTTGATAACACCGTGCAGCAGCGCAACCTTGCAAAGCTGAGTACCCTGCGCGCGGCATTTTTTACCTACCTAAGAGACCGTATAGAACAAAAAAAGCGGGGCAGGGAAATATTTGCAGACGACCTTAACCGCGGGA
This sequence comes from Flavobacterium sp. RHBU_24, assembly GCF_046613695.1. Taxonomy (NCBI): domain Bacteria; kingdom Pseudomonadati; phylum Bacteroidota; class Flavobacteriia; order Flavobacteriales; family Flavobacteriaceae; genus Flavobacterium; species Flavobacterium sp. RHBU_24. The sequence continues at coordinate 41,040 of NZ_JBKJHD010000011.1, forward strand.
GCGAACTTATGGCAGACATGCGTAACATTCTTTTGCGTACTGAAACCGAAGAAACAGCCCTTTTAAAACAGCGCACCGAAACCAGCAGTACTTATGGCAGTTACAGTATGATACTTATTGTGGGTGCCGCATTAATATCTTTACTAATAAGCGGTTTTTATTTTACCCGCATCATGAACGATTACCGCCAGCGTGCACTCCTGTTAGAAGAACTTCGTAAAAAAGATAAGGAAACTGCAGACCGCATTAGCGCCATAAGCAGCATAGCAGAGCAAATTTCGGCGGGTGAGTATGATATCCGCGTAAACGAAAACGAGAATGATGCCCTGGGCAGCGTTAGCTTTTCCCTTAATAATATGGCAAAAGCATTAAAAAAGTCATTTACTGTACTTTCAGACAACGAGTGGGAGCAAACAGGCATTGCAGAACTTAATAATGTAATGATAGGCGAAAAATCGTTAGAACAACTATGCAGGGACGTTGTAGATTATGTGGCAGGCTATACCGCCGCAGACGCTGCCGCTGTATATGTAAATGAAAACGACCTGCTGCAATTTGTGGGGGGCTATAGCTTTGTACCTGCAGATGACGCCCGTGTTATAAGGCTGGGCGACGGCATTATAGGACAGGCGGCATTGTCTGGCAAAATGCTGCAGATAAAAGATGTAGACATAGAAAATGTGTTTGTGTCTTATACCCTTGGCCAGCTAAAGCCCACTCATATTATAGCGCTGCCGCTTACAGATAGTGTTGTAGAAGGTACCATGGGTCTTATAAGCGTTAAAGGTTTTAGCCCCCGCGAGGTAGAATTTATAGAGGCCATAGCCGGCAATATAGGTATAGCGCTAAGGGCGGCACAAAACCGCAAGCGTGTACAGGAGCTGCTTGAGGAAACGCAGGCACAGGGCGAAGAGCTGAGGGCGCAGCATAGTGAACTTGAAGGTATGAATGCCGAACTTGAAACCCAGACCGAAAAACTACAGGCAAGTGAAGAAGAACTTCGGGTACAGCAGGAAGAGTTACAACAAATTAATGAGGAGCTTGCAGAGCGCAGCACCCTGCTGGAAGAGCGCAACCTTGAGATACAAAAAAAATCGGAAGACCTGGAAATCAGCACAAGGTATAAGAGTGAGTTCCTTGCAAACATGTCGCACGAACTGCGTACCCCATTAAATTCTATACTGTTATTAAGCAGGTTATTAAGCGAGAATACCGAAGACAACATGAGTAACGAGCAGATAGAGTTTGCACGTGTTATAAACAGTTCGGGTAACGGGCTGCTGGGCCTTATTGACGAGATACTTGACCTTAGTAAAATTGAGGCCGGTAAGATGGACCTTGAGTTTGCTGATGTAGCGGTTAATGAAATTACCGATAACTTAAAAGGTATGTTCTCGTTGCTCGCCAGGGAAAAAGATATAGCATTTAACATAGACGATAAAAATGCGCCGCTGGTACTAAAAACCGATAAAATGCGCCTGGAGCAGATATTAAAGAACCTTATATCAAACGCCATTAAATTTACGGCAGAAGGCAGTGTAACGGTAGAAATAAAGAAAGACCCGGAGAATGCCAAGCGGGTATCTTTTACGGTAAGAGATACCGGCATAGGCATCCCACGTGAAAAACAGCCGCTTATTTTTGAGGCCTTCCAGCAAGCGGACGGCTCTACCAAACGGAAATATGGAGGCACCGGGCTGGGCCTTAGCATAAGCCGCGAACTTGCAAAATTGCTTAACGGTACTATAACACTGCAAAGCGAACCTGATAAAGGTAGCGCATTTACGCTAACCATACCCATATACAGCAGTGTAGCTACCCAGCCGGTAACAGTTTCCCAGGTTTACCTTAGCGGTGAGCAAACTGCCGCGCCGGCGGTGCAGGACGAAGAAGAAAGGCATCCGGCATATAGCTACCTTAGTAGCGCCATACCCGATGATATTGATGATGACCGCGACACACTTGCAGAAGGCGACAAGACGATACTGATTGTAGAAGACGACGTAAATTTTGCTAAAACCTTATTAGACTTTGCCCGCAAGCGTGGTTATAAAGCCATAGCTACAGTGCGCGGCGACCAGGCGCTTAACCTTGCCCTGGCCTACAAGCCGGTCGGCGTACTGCTTGATATAGAGCTGCCCGTTAAGAGCGGCTGGGAAGTAATGGAAGAGCTTAAGGGTAATAGCAACACCAAGCACATTCCGGTACACATTATGTCTTCGCACAAACTTAAAAAGGAGAGCATGCTTAAAGGCGCGGTAAACTTTCTGGATAAACCTGTGGCATACGAGCAGATACCCGACGTGTTTAAGCGTATAGAGCATTTTGTAAACCGCGAGGCGCAAAAGGTGCTTATTATAGAAGATAACCCCAAGCACGCGCAGGCACTTGCCTTCTTTTTAGAGTCTTATAACATCAATTCAGAAATTAAGAGCGAAATAAACGATGGGGTTGATGCCCTGCAACGCACCGGTGTAGACTGCGTTATACTTGATATGGGCGTGCCCGACAGGCAGGCCTATGACATACTGGAAAGCGTAAAGCAAACCCCGGGGCTGGAAAACCTTCCCGTAATAGTATTTACCGGCAAAAGCCTCTCGATGAAAGAGGAATTGAAAATCAAAAAATATGCAGACAGCATTATTGTAAAAACAGCCCATTCTTACCAGCGTATGCTTGATGAGGTATCGCTGTTCCTGCACCTTGTTGAAGAAAACAAAAACAAGGAGGCTAAGGGCATTAATATTAAAAAGCAGGGCCCGCTAAACAATATCCTTAGCGGTAAAACGGTATTGGTGGTTGATGACGATGTAAGGAATATTTTTTCGCTTACCAAGTCGCTTGAAGCCCATAAAATGAACGTTATTACGGCCATTGACGGCAAAGAAGCCCTGGGGATGCTGGAGCAGCACCCCGAAGTTAACGTGGTTTTGCTGGATATGATGATGCCCAATATGGATGGCTATGAAACCGCCACCCGCATAAGGCAGAATGAAAAATTAAAAGGCCTTCCGGTTATTGCCGTTACCGCTAAAGCAATGACGGGCGACCGCGAAAAATGCATTAACGCGGGGGCGAGCGACTACATTACAAAACCGGTAGATATAGACCAGCTATTGTCGTTATTACGTGTATGGCTTTATGATAACCAATAATCGGCAAGAAAAGAAATGGACAAGAAGACAGTTTTGATTATTGATGATGACTCTCGCAACATATTCGCGTTATCGGCAACGCTCAGGGTAAAAGGCTTTAACTGCCTCTCCTGCCTGGGCGCCCAGGAAGCCATAGATTTGCTTAAAAGCGACAGTCCCGTAGACGTAGTGCTTATAGATATGATGATGCCTGACATGGATGGCTATGAGGCCATTCCGCTTATAAAGGCATTAAGCAATCGTCAGGATGTACCGGTAATTTCAGTTACGGCACAGGCCATGGTGGGCGACCGCGAAAAGTGCATTGCCGCCGGGGCAGACGGTTACATATCTAAGCCTATAGATGTAGATAAATTAATGACGGTACTGAACGCCCTTTAAAAACAGCACCATGACGATTGAAGACAGGCAGCTTGAGTTGCTTATTAATGATATATACGATACCTACGGATACGATTTCAGCGGCTATTCGCGGGCATCTTTTAAGCGCCGTGTAGACAGGTTGTATAACCTCGACGGTTTTACAAATTTCTCTGCCTTTCTTATAAAAGTACGTACGGACGAGGTTTATTTTAAACGTATGGTTGAAGAAATTACGGTAAACGTTACCGAGATGTTTCGCGACCCTGCATTTTATAACGTCCTTCGCACGGAGATAATCCCCACGCTGGCCACAAAGCCCTTTATACGCTGCTGGCATGCGGGCTGCTCTACAGGCGAGGAAGTATATTCTGTGGCTATATTACTTCAGGAAGCAAACCTGCTGCACAAATCATTGCTGTATGCCACAGACCTTAATCCGCTGGTATTGAATGCCGCCAAAAAAGGTGTATTCAACCTGCGTATGATGAAACAATACAGCGAAAACTATATGGCGGCGGGCGGGAAGGAAGATTTTAGCAAATACTATAGTGCTAACCACGGCTTTGCCAAGTTTAATGAAGAACTTTCGCAAAAAATGGTATTCTCGCAGCACAACCTGGTTTCAGACCGGTCTTTTAACGAGTTTGACCTCATATTGTGCCGCAATGTACTTATTTATTTTGATAAGGATTTGCAGGACAGGGCCATTACGCTGTTTGATGAAAGCCTGTCACTGTTAGGCTACCTAGCCCTTGGTACAAAAGAAACTGTAAAATTTTCTCCGGTACAGCGTAATTATGAACAGCTTAGAAAGGAAAAAATATGGAAGAAAATACGATAGATAGCTGTAAGGTACTGCTTATCGGCGGCTCTGCCGGTAGCCTCGAAGTGCTTATCCGGGTATTGCCCGGGCTGCATAAATTTACTTTCTCAGTGGTTATTGTATTACACCGAAAAAGTACCGACGATAACCTGCTCGAAGAGCTTTTATCGCTTAAAACCAGCCTTCCTGTAAAAGAAATTGAAGATAAAACACCACTCGAAAAGGGGAGCATTTATATAGCTCCTGCCGATTACCACCTGCTTCTTGAAAAAGACGGGCTCTTTGGCCTTGATGTTTCAGATAAGGTAAACTACAGCAGGCCCAGTATAGACGTGGTGTTTCAGAGTGCAGCCGATGCCTATGGTAAGGGTGTTGTGGCCATATTGCTTAGCGGGGCAAATGCGGATGGTACCGAGGGCTTAAAGGCCATTATGGCGGCGGGCGGCAGGGTAGTGGTGCAGGACCCTGCAACAGCCGAAATGCCTTATATGCCGCAGTATGCCATAAGCCAGCTTATTCCTGATCTGGTGTTCGGCCCCGAGGAAATTACAGATTTTATAAATAAATTAAACTGATTTGCTTTCCGCTCAATTGCGACCTGGCGGCATAGCCTGAACCGGCGAAGCAAATAAAAGAATTCATACTGCTTTAACAACCCACTAACTGTACAGCAAACCGTTCTGTATGCTAGCCATTTCCGCTAAAAGCAATTTGGCATTTTGAAGGGTAAAATATATAAGGTTTCATTAAAATGCTTGTTTTTTGATACTTAAAACAATATTTTAGCTGAAAATAGGCGCTTTATGAATACATATCAGGAAAAGTTGAGCCTGCTCTCTGAGATGATTGCCTTTGCACAGGTAGACGGGCAGGTACACGAACGTGAATACCGGTTTCTGTCTATTGTGGCATCGCAGCTAAAGGTTGAAACCAATGCGTTTAAAACATTATTTAAAGAGCCGGTACCGCATGTGGCTATTAAATCTGAACACCAGCGCATACTTCAGTTTTACCGCCTGGCACTGCTTATGCACGCCGACGGCGTTTTGCATGAAAATGAACATATCGCCATACACGAACTGGGTATTAATATGGGCCTTAGCCCCTATGCCATGCGCAGTGTACTTAATGAGATGAAGCGTTCTCCCACCGGGCTAATAGATCCTGAATTTTTGCTGGCACTGTTCAGGGCACAACAAAATTAACGTAACAACAAGGGCCGCAAATTGCGGCCCTCATTCTCATTATTAAACAAACTAAACAAAAAATTTTCTAATTGCTGTACACCCTTATGTAATCTACAACATATTCCTGCGGGAAGATGCTGTCATCTACTTCCGGGCCGCCAAAATTACCGCCTACGGCCATATTTACTATAAAGTAAAAAGGCTGGTTAAACGGCCAGGTCCCGGCATTTTTAATTTCAGGCGCATACGTATATACTTCTTTATCATCTACATAAAACGTTATGGCATCCTTAGTCCAGTTAATGGCGTAGGTGTGGAAACCTTCTTCAATTTTATCAAACGGCGTTTTCTTGCTAAGGGCATCACCCGCATGGTTAGATGGCGTGTGGAGTGTGGTATAAACCATACCGGGGTCTTTGCCCACATATTCCAGTATATCAATTTCTCCGGCGGCAGGCCAGCTAACTTTGCCTATGTTGCCGCCCAGCATCCAGAACGCCGGCCAAATGCCCTGTCCTGTAGCTATTTTAGCACGGGCTTCCATATAGCCATATTTAAATTCTTTTTTCCCGGCGGTAGTTATACGCGTGCTTGTATATAGCTCGCCTTCTTTTTTTGCGGTTATTACCAGGTGGCCATTCTCAACGCGGTGGTTATTTTTAGTATAGGTTTCGCGCTCGCTGTTTCCCCATCCGCAAATGTTAGGGCAGCCATTGCCAAGTTCGAAATTCCATACCTTCTCGTCGAGTGTTTTGCCGTTAAAGTTTTCCTCCCAAACCAGTTTCCCTTTTTTAACCTGTGCAGTGCATGCCATGCCAAGCAACAACAGCGGTAGTGCTATTTTTTTCATGATCTAATTGTACGTAAAAGGTGCGTGCAGCACAGCATCAGAACTTCCGCCTATGTACAGGTTGAAGTCGCCCGGCTCTGCCTCAAATTTTTTGTTTGCCGTGTAAAATTCTATCAGTTTTTCATCTATGGTAAAAGTAACGGTTTTTACCTGTCCTGCTTTTAGTGCTATAAGTTCAAAGCCCTTTAGCTCCCTTACCGGTCTTGTTACTGAAGCAAAAAGGTCTTGCAGGTACAGCTGTACCACTTCTTTACCGTCTGTTTTTCCTGTATTTTTTACATCAACAGTTACCGTTATCTTTCCACCCTTTACAAAACTACTTTTATCGAGTTTCAGGTTACTGTACTCAAATGTAGTGTAGCTAAGGCCGTAGCCAAAAGGGTATTGCGGCGTGTTAGGCGCATCAATATAATGCGACCAGAAAACACTTTCGGTAGGTTGTCCATTACCGGGGCGGCCGGTACTTTTATGGTTATAATACAACGGCACTTGCCCAATGCTCCTTGGAAAGCTCATAGGCAGCTTACCGCTTGGGTTATAATCGCCATATAGTATTTGTGCTATGGCATTACCGGCCTGTGTTCCCAAGTGCCAGGCTTCAACAATAGCAGGCACATTATCTGCTGCCCACGGAATGGTAAGCGGACGTCCGTTATTAAGTACCAGTACAATATTGGGGTTAGCTTTGTAAACCGTTTCTAAAAGTTCCTGTTGCACCCCCGGCAGGCCAAGCTCGGCACGGCTACGCCCTTCACCGGTTTGCAGGCCGTGTTCACCCAGTACCATTATTACAACGTCGGCAGCCTTAGCAGCTTTAACAGCTTCGGCAAAACCGCTTTTATCGTTCATGTTTATACGGGTTTCGTTGCCAAAGAGCACCGGGCCTACCGCTACATCTGCACCTTTTGCATAGGTAATGCTATTTCCTGTATATTGCTTAAGCCCTTCAAGCACCGATATGGCCGATTCATCATCGGCTCCGATGCGCCAGCTGCCCAGCGGGCTGGTTTTGTCATTAGCCAACGCACCTATTACGGCAATTTTTTGACCTTGTTTTTTTAAGGGAAGGATATTTTTTTCATTTTTTAATAACACAACCGATTTCTTAGCCACATCCAGCACCCCATCGTGGAATTCTTTTTTCCCGACGGTTGCTTTTTCGCGCGCTTCGTTGCAATATTTATAAGGGTCGTCAAACAGGCCAAGTAAAAACTTAACACGCAGTACACGCCCGGCAGCTTCGGTAACCACAGCCTCGCTCACCTTGCCTTCGCGCACCAGTTCGGCAAGATGTTCTACATAGCCATGAGATTCCATATCCATGTCAGAACCTGCGTTTGCGGCGCTCATTGCGGCTGCCTTAAGGTCTTTAGAGTAGCCGTGGGCTACCATTTCGCCCATGCTGCCCCAGTCGCTCACCACAAAGCCCTTAAAGCCCCAGTCGCCTTTTAAAATGTCGCGCTGCAGGTGGGCGTTGCCGGTAGCGGGTATACCCTCAAGTTCGTTAAATGAGTTCATAAAGGTAAGAGCCCCGGCATCGCTTGCTGCTTTAAATGGAGGCAGTATAATATTATGAAGCGTATTATTGCTAACGTCTACTGTATTATAATCCCTGCCTGCTTCGGCGAAGGAATAACCTGCAAAGTGTTTTACACAGGCCGCAACGTTAAACTCGCCCAGGTTACCCTGAAAGCCCTTTACGCGGGATTCGGCAATGCGGCTGTTAAGGTAAGGGTCTTCGCCTGCACCCTCCATCACGCGGCCCCACCGGGCATCGCGGCTTACATCTACCATAGGGGCAAAAGTCCAGTTAAGGCCGCTTGCGGCAGCTTCTGCTGCTGCTATTTCGGCAGATCGCTGTATGGCGGCAAGGTCCCAGCTTGCAGCTTCGGCAAGCGGAATGGGGCTAATGGTCTTGTAGCCGTGTATAACATCATACCCAAATATAAGGGGTATGTGCAGGCGGGTCTCCTCTACAGCTATTTTTTGTAATGCCTTTACATCCTTAACGCCTTTTACATTAAGCATAGAGCCTACCCACCCTTTCTTAAGGTGCTCATATTTTTGGGCGGCCGCACCTTCGGCAGGTACTGGGCCTGTAACCTCCCAAAAGCCGTTATACTGGTTCATTTGCCCTATTTTTTCTTCAAGGGTCATCAGCGCAAGCAGCGAATCTACTTTTCGGTCTATGGGCAGTTGCTTATTAACACTGGCCGCTACCGGGGCTGCAGGAGTTTGTTTAACACCGCCGCAGCTTAGCGAAAGGGCAAGCGGGGCGATTATAAGGCAGTAGGGTAATTTGTATTTCATTTATCTTTTTACTTCTTCAGTGTGTGTGGTATACCAATGAGCATGGGGACCAGCAAATGCTGACCCCCATTGCTTACTGGTTAGTATTGGATTTTGGATAGATGTTTTTGAAAAGGCATTGTATTATTGATATACGCGTACATAGTCAACTTCCATAGCACTTTGCGTAAATGCAGGGTCTACATTACCACCAAAGGTGCCACCCATTGCAACGTTAAAAATAAGGAAGAAATTCCAGTTGAAATAAGGGTGTTCAGTAACTGAGTTGTTAAATTGCTTAATTAATACGGGTGTAGCCGTTTCGGTATCCCTTACATAAAACAGCATTACATCAGCAGTCCATATCAGTTCATATATTTTAAAGTTTTCTGATACGCCGGGTACCACTTTCGTACTTCCGTTAGCATTTCCGCCTGAGTGTCCGGGATAGTGCAGTGTACTGTGTACCACGTTCTGGTCGTTTCCTACATGTTCCATAATGTCTATTTCGCCACATGCCGGCCAGTTTACCGTCTGGTAGTTGCTTCCCAGCATCCATAGTGCCGGCCAGGTGCCGCCGCCGGTAGGCAGTTTAGCACGTATTACCACCCTACCATAGGTAAAATCATATTTGTTGCGGGTAGTCATACGGGCAGAAGTGTACTGGTAGCCCTGGTAGCTTTCTTTTTTAGCAATTATTTTCAGCGTACCGTTTGATACTACCGATGCCGAACCGTCGTTCTTATAATACTGTACCTCCTCATTACCCCAGCCGTTATTGTTGCCTACTTCTAAGTTCCATTTTGAGGTATCCGGTGCACCGGTATAATCAAACTCGTCAGACCACATAAGGTTTGTAAATTGTGGTATCTCTACCTCGTCAGGATTTTCGGTTGTAAAAATCTGGTACCAGGCAAGTGCCGGGTTACCGCCATCTACAGCACGAACTACCATACGGTTATCTGTTAGCTCAATTATTTCGTAAATTGTAGTGCCTATATAGTAGCCCATAAAGCCGCCATCAGAAAAACTCATTTGTGTACCGGTTGTAAATTCAGGTGATACAATAGATTCTGATGGAGAAAGCAGTACTGTTTTTTGCCCTGATACATCCCAGGCTGCACAAGCGTCAGGCCCGGACTGGCCCACAAGAGGCAGGTATGCTCCGTTAAAGAAGGTTCCTTCATTTTCAAGTGTATACTTTAAGAGGTTACCTTCTTTAGTAAAAGTAAGCTTATTAGTATACAGGCATGAAGAACCCTCCACATCTTTTTCATTTGGCTGTGCCATATACCAGGCTGCCCAGTAGTTTTGTGTAGGTGCCGCAGGGTCATTTGGGCCTACACCCAGGTGGCCTGCCTCATTTTGTGCCACGTACCATACTTTAGTGCTGCCTCCTGTAAGTTTATCTACCGTAATAGGGTCATCGAACGTACTAAGCAGGTCAACTATTGTCATTGTACCTGTAGTAGATACGCCGGCCTTACCGTAAGCAATTACAGTAACTTCATAAGAGTGTATACCCGGGGTGGTAAAACGCTTGGTTACCTGTCCGCTTGCAGTAGTGACACTGGTTCCGTCAGGGTAAATAAACTTATAGGTTATGGCATTGTCTGCATCGGCCATAAGCTTCACGTTTCCGCTGCCGTCGCCATTTACATTTTCTGGTGTCTGGCCTACTATTTCGTAGCTCAGTTCAAGGTTTACAGGGGCGTTAATGGAGCCAAAACTGTTGTCGTCGTCCTGGCAGGCGCCTGCAAGCAACAGCAATATCATTGCCGCTGCTACTTTTACTAAATTTTTTATCATCTCTTTCATAGTTTTTTAATTTGATTGCCTAACGTCGTCAAAATAGTACGTTTCGCCTGTTCCTGCCACATTAAAGTTAAAGAACAGTACTATTTGCTGATAGTTTTTAGCATTGTTAATACCGGTAAAATCAAAGGTTACCTCTTCCCACTGGTTAGCTAACGTAGTAGTGGTTGTCCTCTCAATATCATCCCCAAGTACGTGCGGATTCATATTCTCAAATTTCATAAGTAAGGTAATTCCGGCGGCTGGAGACCATACCTTCATTTTTATTTTTTTCATTACAGAGAAGTCAATGGGTGCGTCAAACGGTATGGCTACGCCGGCCCATGTTTGAGACCCGGCCGTTTTAAGGACCCTGCCCACCTGTGCACTGGTGTTTATGCCTCCCACGTTCGGGTTAGCCACTTTAGTGCCCACGGCACCGCCAAAGTTATTCCAAGTGATGGCTGCGCTCGACTCAAAGTTAAGAGGCAAACCTAATGCCACACCTGCTGATGCCTGTACGATATCATCAAAATAATAGGTATCACCATTACCATTAGCACCCGCGTTAAAGAACAGTACCACTTTAGAATAACTTGCATTAGCACCGGTAAAGTCATATACAAGTTCTTCCCATTGGTTTGCAACAGTTGTTACAGCAGGGCGCTCTGCGCTGATGCCTCCATCGTTAAGGTTTTCTAACTTCAGAAGTACCGTTACACCTGCAGCCGGCGACCATACTTTAATTTTAAAGAAATGCTGTGCCATATTTATAGGCGCATCAAGGGTAAGGTAAGCGCCTGTCCACATCTGGCCGTTAGCAGGCGTGCTGCTACCCACTTTGGCGCTCGTATTGATACCGCCCGAAGCCGGATTGTTTACTACCGATGCAGTAGCACCGCCAAAGGTGGTAAAGGCATAGTTAAGGTTTGCGCTTTCAAAATCTATAGGCAGGTTAAGCGGGTTAGATATAATAACCTCCTGCGTATAGGTAGCGCTTGCCGCGCCGCCGCTAAATGCGGTTACGGTTACAGTATAAGTACCTACATTACTATAGGTATAAGGTACTACATCGCCTTCGTTAAAGGTAACGGGCTCTGCCGAAGGATCTTCGCCAAACCATACCTGAAAATAGGTTTCCAGGTCAGCCGTAGCCGATACATTTACCTGTAGCGGGCTGCCCACCACGGTTGCTATGTTTACCGCAAGGTTTTCCGGCGCTACAAAAGACACTGTAAGCGGAAACTCCGCATCGGTACGCTTGCCATTTATGCCTATCCCTGTTACTATTACGGTAAAGGTGCCCTCAGGATATACGTGGTTAATTTTTTCGCCTGCAAGGAGGCTTCCCGGCTCTGCGGTTCCATCACCATAGTTAATTTCAAAAGAAGTGACACCTTCGCCGTGCGGGGCTATAGTTACTGTACCGGAGTTGTCTCCCGCTATGGTAAACAGGGCGGTAATATTTGTGGGCGCAGCCGCATTATCTGCAAAGCTTACATCGCCGCTGCTGTCATCACTGCAGCCTGCAATAAGGGCTACAAACAATATGCTTATTATGTACTTAAAGTTTTTCATAGTCTTATATTTTAGTTATAACCCGGGTTTTGCTCCCAGTTTCCATTGCTAAATTGCATTTCTTCGTAAGGGATAGGGAATACCTCATTTTTATTTGGGGTAAAATTAGGTATCTGCGTGCCACGGCCAGTGCGCACAAGGTCAAAAAAGCGGTGGCCTTCGCCCACCAGCTCCCTGCGGCGCTCGTCGAATATAAGGTCGCCCAACGCTGCCCCGCCTGCGGTAAAGTTGTGGTTATTATCGCCAAAGGCACGCGCCCTTACAAGGTTTACATAAGTGCGCGCTTTATCGTCGTTACCTACTTTGTTATACGCCTCAGCAGCCATAAGAAGCACATCAGCATAGCGTATTGCCCTGTAGTTATTAGGGTTGGTAAGTTTACTATCACCCAGGTTAAGGTCGCCCTGCCTTGGTATGTATTTTTTATTGAAAAAGCCCGTATGCTCATAGCCTATACCAAAGGTAGTACCCGGGTTAGCAGCGGCAAACGCATCAATATTAAGTATTGCAACATCGCGGCGCCCATCACCCGGCTCAAACATATCATAGGCTTCCTGTGTAGGGATATTAAAGCTGTAGCCAGAATCATATAGTGGGCCTACAAAGTTCCTGGGGCCGTTAAAGCCTACGGCAACGTTACCCTCGCTACACTGGAGGCAGCCAAAACCGGCACCTTCTGCATCGGTATACTGTACTTCAAAAACCGACTCAGTGCCGTTTTCTCCGGCGTTTTCAAAAATCGTATTATAGTTTGTTACAAGGCTGTAAGAACCACTTTGTATAAGCTGCTCCAGCACATCGGCAGCCTGCTGGTACTTGCCCTGGTACAGGTAAGCCTTGCCCAGCAGTGCCTGTGCTGCACCTTTAGTTACACGGCCTTGTTCCTGTGGGCCGGTTTCCATATTTTCTATCGCGTATAACAGGTCTGCCTCTATAGCGGCATATACCTCAGTAGTACTGCTGCGGGGGATGCTGGTTTCATCACCCACTATAAAGCGGGAATCACCTTTAAGCGGGATACCGCCAAACCATTTAACCAGTTCAAACTGAAAGTACGCCCTAAGGAAGCGTGTTTGCGCTATTATTTTTTCTTTGCCTTCAAAATCGATTTTGTTTTGGTTTTCGATGATGTAATTCGCACGGTTTACCCCTGAAAACATCCAGTCCCAAACGTTTTTTACATTGGGGTTTACCGGTGTGTGGCTCATTTGGTCTACCTGTTGGAAGCCCGGAACGTCTGTAGCGCTTTCGCCGCCTGCATAAGTGTTGTCAGATGCTATTTCGCCAAGCAATACGTTTACATAGGTTGACTGTAATATATCGTATACCCCTATAAGTGCACTTTCATAGTTTTCCTTTGTATTAAAATAATTGCCTGAATCCTGAGAGTAGGGCACGCCTGCGTCTACAAAGTCATCACCGCAGGATATGGTTATTGTGAATATACTGAACGCCGCTATGGCTGTTACTATTTTCCTTTTCATTATGTAACTAATTAAAAATTAATGTTAGCCCCTATCATATATGTTCTTGACACAGGATAAAACCCGTAGTCAATACCGCTGCCTATAGGCGCCCCGCTAGAAGCGCCGGGGTCGTAACCCATATATTTTGTAAATGTATAAAGGTTGTTTACACCTACATATATCCTGGTTTTACTTACTACATTGTTCAGCCACTGCGGATTAATGGAGTAACCTAACTGAAGGTTTTGTATCCTGCAATATGAAGCATCTTCAACATAGTAAGACGAGAATACCGTATTGTTAGTAGCCCCGGTTGTTACTCTTGGCACACTATTGCTTGTGCCTTCGCCGGTCCAGCGGTTAAGTACGTAATTAAGGCGGTTACCATTTGGCACATTCCTTTCGTAGTTCCTTATCATGTCGTTGCCAAGTGATGCAAACGCATATGCGCTAAAGTCAAACCCTTTGTAATTAAAGGTTAGGTTAAAGCCCATTGTAGCATCAGGTATTGGGTCTCCAAGATTTGTTTTATCTGCTGTGGTTATAACGCCGTCTCCATTTACATCCCTAAACTTTATATCGCCAGGAGAGGTTACGGGAGAGCCTAAACCTGCTTGAGACGGTGACGCGTCAATTTCGGCTTGGTTCTGGAAAAGGCCATCGGTTTGGTACCCATAGAAATAGCCTATAGGTTTGCCAACCTCCATGCGTGTGGGCTGCTCGCTAAGGCCAAAGTTACCCGTCTGTATAAAGCCCGTACCGTTATTAACACCGGTTACCTCATTTTTAAGGAACGTAACATTGTAATTAACATCTATAGAAAAATCGTCAGACAACTTGTTTTTATAGCCCAGCGCAAGTTCAAGTCCCGAATTGCGTATATCGCCTACGTTAAGCGTAGGGGAACTTGCTCCCGGTGCACCTATACCCACAATACCCGATACAGGGGTACCCTGTACTAAAAGGTCTTTACGGGTGTCTATAAAATAATCTGCAACAAGCGAAACCTTGTCACTGAAGAAATTAAGGTCGGCACCTACGTCAAATTTTTTCGCAGCTTCCCACTTGCCAAAAGGATTAGATATCTGGCCGGTGGCAACACCGTTTGTAAGGTTGTTGTTAAACACATAGGTTGCTTCACCATCAAGATTAGAAACGTATACGATGGGCACCTGATCGTTGCCGAGCGCGCCGTAGCTAGCACGTAGTTTTGCAAAGCTCATAATACTTTCCTTATTGTAAAAAGGCTCTTCAGAAATCAGCCAGCCCGCGGTTCCTGAAGGGAACCAGGCTACTTTATTGCCCGGCCCAAATACGGTAGACATATCGCGGCGTATCATACCCGATAATAGGTAGCGGCCTTTGTAATCATATTGCAGCCTGCCAAAATAAGACAGCCTGCGGGAATCATAATTATAAGTGCTGTTTGTGCGGGCGTTCATTACGCCTGTAGTAGCGCTTATTTCGGCAAATTCCCATGAGTTGTTTGGTACATCATATCCAGTGGCGCTTAGGCCGCCTCCGTATGATTTATAAATGGTGGTACCGCCGGTAAGCGTAAGGTTGTGCGCCTCTGCAAATGTGGTTTTATACGTTGCAAAAAGGTCGAATGTATAATTGTTGTACCTGCCTGTGCTCTGTGTAACACTGCTGCGTGTAACGTCATATATCTTTCCGCCATAGCTTACCTGTTTTGCAAATGTTTTTCCTGCATCGTTAGCGGTCATAAAGCCTATACGGCTTGTTACCGTCAAGCCTTTAAAAGCTTCATAGTCCAGGTTAACCGTACCATTAAGCCTTTTATAGTTGTATGAGTTATAGGTATTATCTATCTGTGCCAGGGGGTTTATAATCTCCGATCCGAAGCCGGTGTTGCTGGGCACTAATGTATATTCGCCATTTTCGTCACGCGGCGTAAGCGTTGCCGGCACGTTCAACGCGTTAAAAAGTATCGAACCCAGCGCATTTTCGCTCAGCGACCTGCGAGTAAATTGTGTGTACACAAGATTAGTAGACAGCTTGAATTTGGCGCCAAGGTCGGCAGTCATACCTGTACGGGCGGTATTCCTGATGAAGTTTGACTTAGGTCCGCCTACTATACCTTCCTGATCAAGATGAGAAGCACCAATAGAATAGGTAATTTTATCTGAGCCACCGCTTAAGGTCATGTCATGGTTGGTGATAGGAGCGCTTTTTTCAAAAACTTCATTCTGCCAGTCTGTGCCTTTGCCCAGACCGCTTATATTAGGGTAAGGCAACGCCTGCCCTCCTGCCGCATAGCTTTCGTTAAGGAGCGCTGCATATTCTGTAGCGTTTAACGTAGGGAGTTTACGGCTTGTTTCCTGAAAGCCAGTGTAAAAGTTATACGATAACTGCGCTTTTTGGTTTTTGCGTCCTTTTTTAGTGGTGATAAGGATAATGCCATTAGCGCCAATAGTACCGTAAATGGCTGCCTGCGCGTCTTTAAGTACCGTTATGGTCTCAATATCAGCGGGATTTATTAGTCCTATATCTTGTGGGTTTGGTAAAAGGTTACCATCGACAATAACATTGGGGTCTGCGGTACCGTTAGTGCCTATACCCCTGATGCGAATGGACAGGTTAGCTCCTGGGGCACCTGATGTGGTAGTAACGTTTACACCAGATACAGTGCCCTGTAGCGCCTGCTCTACCTTGACAGGCCTTAGCTTATCAAGAGTTTCTGCGTTAACGGTGCTTACGGCACCTGTTACTTCTTTCTTTTTCTGGGTGCCGTACCCGATAACTACAAGTTCGTCGAGGGTTTTAACGGTTTCGGCCAGTGTGATGTTAAGGGTTTGGGTTTGGGTTACGGTTTTTTCTACAGTTTCAAAACCGATAAAACTAAATACAATGGTAGATCCTGATGGTACTTTAATACTGTAGTTACCATCCATATCCGAAGAATAGCCCGTGGTAGAATTTTTTAAAGCGATACTCGCACCGGGAATGGGCAATCCGGTACCCGCTTCTGTTACCGTTCCGCTTATTTCTACATCCTGTGCAAAACAGAGCGTTGAAATAAAAGTTAAGGCAAGCATTAATAATTTTGACTTCATAGAGTTATAAAAAGTTTTTTGTGATAGTATAAAAGTAAGGGTGTTATTATTAGTAATATCAAAATTAACCCCTACAAAAAATATACAATCTGTAATTTTTAATGAATAAGTAGCAGAAAAGCCTGTTAACGCACTGTTAACAGACTTTTACATAAATTTTAATGTTCTCAATATCGAAGCGAAAACCTTGTAATTATACAATCTGTATAGGTGTTGTATAGGTAAAATGCAATACTGTTGAGTTTTTGTCAAATTGACAATATATACTCAACAAGCCCCAGTTCGTGCGCTAAATCCATTTTTTTCCTCAAACGATATCGCTTTATCTCAACACTACGCACTGAAATGTTTAGTAAAGGGGCTATTTCCTTAGACGAAAGGTTAAGCCTGAGGTAAGCACACAGCCTTAAGTCATTTGGTGTAAGTGCGGCATGTTCTTTTTTAATCTTCTTTAAAAAGTCTTTATCGGCGTTATTAAATGCCTCTTTAAACATATCCCATGTATCATCTTCATTAATATTTTTATTAATGGTTGTGATAACTGATTTTAGGCTACGGTCGCCCTCGGTAGTTTTTTTAAGGTCGTCTTTTATGGCACTGAGCAACTCATTTTTCTTTATAAGGTTCATGGTGCTTACTGCAAGCTCGCGGTTTTTGTTTTCAAATTCCTGCTGTAGCTGTTCATTTTTAAGTCGCATGAGTTCCTGGTCATTCTCAAGCTCTTTAATTTCCAGTAGGCGATTGTTTTCTTCAATCAGTTTTTCACGCTGCTGCTGATAATAGTTTTTATATGCCCGGTTAACCATGTAGGCGGCAATAAGCGCAATAATAAGGTAAATTATGAGCGCCACGGTTGTAGCATACCAAGGTTTTTGGATATAAAACGCATATGCTGCGGTATTTACCGACTGGGAATTACCTGTTTTTGCACGCACTTTAAACACGTAGTAGCCTGACGAAAGGTTTTTAAAGTTCACGGTAGAGCGGCCATTCCATTCGCTCCAGTCCTCCTGCAATCCCTCCAGCTTATACTGAAATTCTGCATTTACATACTTACTGTATTCCGGCAGCGTAAAGGCGAAAGTAAGGTTGTTTTCGCCATGTTTAAGGTTGCCTTCTTCGGCTACATTTACGTTAAAAGCGTTTTTGTTTACCGCATTGGCCGTGATGTTAGTAATATAAACCGAATATTTTTTAAATTTAATGTCTTTAATATTAATGGTATAGTAACCGTCTGTAGTGCCTATAAGGTATACACTTGGCGACACCTGCGTTATGTTTTCATAGCCCAGCATAGAGTTTGTAATGGATGAAGGTATGGGTATAACGCTGTGCTTAAGATCTGAATTTAATTTACCACAGGACAGGTAATTGATGTAGTTTTTTGTAAAGAACCACAGTTTGTTGGAGTTATCCGGTATCAGTTTCCCGGAAGTATATTCATCATTACCAAAGATTTTTGACAGCTGCTCCTGTTTTTCAAACTTTTTAGTAGTATCATTAAGTTTGTAAATACCTTCTTTACCGGCATAATATACGCTGCCGTTAAAACTGGCCAGGCTTACATTACGCCCTTTAACAGGTTCTTTATATGCGGTTATCTTTTTGGCTTTGGTAAAACCGTCGTTCACATCTACACGGTAAATGCCCTTATACTCATGGCTTACGTAGATTTCGTTGTTTCTGCGTATCGCAAAGAACCGGCTCGATTTGTCAAAACCATCAATACGATTGCGGTATTTCCAGCCTTCGGGCGTTTTCTCCAGTACTGATAACCCCAGGTAATTGCCCTGTACAATAAGGTTTTTATTAGTAGGGTGTGGTTCAAATTTCCATGTACCTATATTAGAATAAATAGATTTGGAAACCATGCCGTTTATTATAAACGTGCCATAATCATGGCCGCAAAAAAGCGTATCGTCATACAAAAAAAGCGACCATACCTGCCCTTTGGTGCCAGCTACAAATTTAAAATCCTCAGATGACTGGTAAGGTTTGCAAAAAAGCCCCTGGTTTGTGCCTATATACATTATGCCGTGGTAAAGCATGGCGGTGTATACCGTGCCTAAAAAACCCGAATCGTCTACATAGCCATGCACCGCGCTTTGCATATTGATGCAGTTGATGCCATTATCTAACCCCAGCCAAAGGTTATTGTCAGAATCTTCAAACATTGAAAGTGCCGTGTTGTTGCTAAGTCCCTTGCTTTGGGTAATGTGATATTTAACCGCACCCTGCGGCGAAAGTATAAATATGCCATTGCTTACGGTGCCCATTGCAAAACTGCCGTCGCTAAGCAGTTGGCTGCTGTATATGCTGGTATTTTTAAGTTCGGCATCGGCGGATATTTCCCACCGTGTAAGCACGCCGTTCTTTAGCTCGTAAAAGCCTTCATATTGTGTGATTATAAGGTAACTATCGTCTTTCCCGAAAATGTTTACCACTTTGCTGTTTAAAAAGAGTGGAGCTTTACTGAGCAGTTTACTTTGCCCGTTCTCAATTTCATATAGGCCGGAGTTAAACGTTTGGTACAATATGGTATTGTTTACGGTAAAGACCTTGTTCATGCCCGTATCAGAACTGATAATATTAAACTCACCTGATTTTGTGTCATAAATAAAAATCTGCGAAAGGCTTTGAAACATTACCCAACGGTCGTATTGTGCTATATTCCAAAACTGTTCATCGTCTATGATGCGGTTCCTGATTTTTTTTGTTAGCGAAGTATAGGCCAGAGTACCGTCGGCTTTACGGGTCCAGTAGCCAAAATCCATGTAAAACCCGCAATAAATTTTATTACCTATAACCTTGACCGACCTCATTATGGTTTCATTTGGCGTAGGGTAAAGGCTCCAGGCGGTGCCGTTATATTCCAGCAGGCCCTCATTATTGGCAAAATACAGGTAGCCGTTAGTATCCTGGCTTACCATCCAGTTCTGGTTACCGGCGCCATAGGTTGTCGTGCTGTATTTTATAATGGGAGGGAGGTCTTGCCCTAAAGCCGTAACAAATGAAAAAATGATTAAAATAAGGGTAATCTTTTTCAAAATATATATTTATTGAGATTTGGTTGTACGAATATACAAGAAAAAGCAAATAAAAAACCGCACCGCTGGTGGCGGTGCGGTCATAAAAACTATCGACTTTCAGAAAACTAATATGGATATCAAACTATTGTTTGATGAATTTTGAAGTACTCGTTTTGCCGTTTACCGTAGTGTTTACCATGTACACCCCGGCTTTCAGGGCGCTAACATTTACAGTTGCAAGGGTAGTATTAGGTGTTACATTAATAACCTGCTGGCCTATAAGGTTGTATACTTGTATAGTGCTTATTGCATCGTTTTGAGATGCTACATTAAGCACATCGGTAGCCGGGTTAGGGTAAACCGATATTGCTTTTTTGTTAAAATCCTGTACTGATGCAGCCTGTTGGCCAATAACAACATTTCCGTTTTGCGCCATGAAGGCCGGGTTAGCATTTAAGCCTCTTACCATAAAGCCATATTGTAAGTGTGCAGCATTTGGGAACGCGGTAGCGTCATAATTTACAGCAAAATCGCCCGTTGTTGTAAGGTCTGTCGTTTGCTCGTTTATAAGCCCGTAGCCCGCATCCAGTACTTTTACAAATGCCTTTGCCGTGTATCCGCTCGCAAGCGTATAGCTTGATACGTTGCCGTTAAAGTTAACTTTTTGGTTCAGTAGTGTGTCATCTAATATATAGCTGATTGCAAGCATTATTTTATTTCCTTGATCACCATTGGTCCAGTAGGTTGGGTCATCGCCTGTGCCGTAAACATTATAGTTAGGGTATAAGGTTACCGTGTTAGCCTCGGTATTTCTTACAGTTTTAATATCATCAATACCCCAGTCGCTATACCATAGGTAGGGTTGTTCCGGAGTGTTCTCATAAACAAGCATGGCACCCAGCCATGTTGCATTTGCATCTACCGGTACGTCAACACTGTCTCCGCCGGGGTTTGTTACTTCTGGCTCATCAGCTCCCACCACTACATTTCCGTTAGCTTCCATAGCTGCGGGGTTACCATTTAGGCCTTTTATAGAAAAGCCGTACTGAATGTGTGCCGCGCCCGGGTACTGAGCTGCGTTGTACGATATAGTAAAGTTTCCAGGATCAAGAACCGCAGTAGTTTCATTTATAAGCCCCCAGCTAGCGTCAAGTGCCTTTACAAACGCGGTAGCCGTATAGCCCGAAACCAGGGTATTGCTCAATACATTACCGCTAAAAGTAAACTGCTGGCCTACAAGCGCATCGTTAATAACAAGACTCATTCCCTGCATTATTTTATTGCCCATTTCTCCGTTAGCCCAGTAAGTAGGGTCATCGCCCGTACCATATACATTATAATTTGGGTAAAGAATTAACGTATTATCAGTTGTATTTCTTACAGTTTTAATATCGTCTATACCCCAGTCGCTATACCATAAATAAGGTTGTTGGGGCGTGTTGTCATATACAAGCATTCCGCCTACCCAGGTAGCACTCGCGTCAACAGTAACGTTTGTTTGCGCCTGTGCATTAGTAAATGATAACAATGATAAGCCAGCTAAAGCTATTCCTTTGCACAACTTATTATTAAGTAATTTTTCTAAATTCATAAAAAGTAAAATTAAGGTTCGTAGGGTAAAAGTAGTCAAACTACGAAAACGATATAATTTTAATGCCTATATAGAAACTATACATTAATAAAGGTTTGTTTATGAATGGTGCCAAGCCTTGAATTTACTATAGATTATTTAAGGGTCATAACGACAATAAGCCACATAGTGCAACGTTATAGTTTTGCAATTGTATAGGTAATGTATAGTTGTATTACTAAATTTTAGAGAAATGTTGTAGTGTGTTTTTTAATGCTACAATTGCGAAATTGCCTGGTTTTATAAATATAAAATTTGAAAACTTAATATTAGGATGAAACTAACTTAAAACATTATTGTGTTATGCCAGGTTAAATTTATTGTTAATTTTGATTGGTATTGTTATAAAATTAAAACTTGATAGTTTATGGAGTATGGTGCTGAAGTTGAATATTTTGCAATATAATTTAACTTTTTTAATGAGTTAAAGTTTTTTTAAAGTCAATTTGTTGTGATTGTTGATGATAATTCATTTATAGTTTTGGGGTACTAACACACAAAATTTTAATTGAAATGAAAAAGATGCATTATTTATTAGGCGCACTGGCACTGGGTGCTATTACATTAACTTCATGCAGTGATGATGACAACGAAAGTAACGATGTAGGTATTGCCGGTACCTATGAGCTTGAAGCGGTTAATACTGAAACCGCAACTGATTTTAACGATGATGGTACAGAGCATAGTAACCAGATGGAGGAATCTGGCTGTTATGATGCAGGGAGGATAAAGCTAAACAGCGACAGCACATTTACCTATACCATTACGGGTATCCTTATTGATACTTCAGATGGATCGGTAGGGTGTAAGGAGTCGTTTCAGGCATCTGGTACATGGGAGATACAAACCGGTACCAGTAACAATGCTGTAATATCTGCAGCCTATGAAGACCAGAATGGCGACGACCAGGTAATAACATTAGTAAAAGCGGGAAACCAGCTTACCTATACCGAGGATAATATTTTATCAACATACCCTGACAGGAATGATGATGGTGAAGCTTTTTATAATTCAGGAAGCACTACTTATGTGTTTGAGAAATAATAGCGAAGGGCGCTATAATAAAAAGGGATGCAACTGCATCCCTTTTTTATATTATCTCCGCGCTAAGCCCGGCCTGAAGCAGCGAACTGCATTGTGGCTCTAAATCGGCTATTGCACCGGTTTTTACGGTGCATTTGCCCTTATAGTGTACCAGTAAGGCACACTGCTCTGCCTGTTCTGCGGTATGGCTGCAAACCCGTATAAGGGTTTCTATAACATGGTCAAATGTATTTACATCATCATTAAACAACACAATTTCGTTGTTAGTAGATACGGCTTCTTCAACCTGTACTTCTTCTAATACTTTAGTGCTCATCTTCAATTATTTAAAATGCTAATTTACATATTTTAGCGCAACCCAATTATTTTTTTGCAGCTTTTTTACAAACGTAAGCCCCTTTTCGGTACACGATGCATCTATAAAAGGGATGTCTTCTTCATAAAAACCGCTCAGTAATAATATGCCGTCTTTGTTAAGGCAGTCCACATACTGCTGCATATCGTTAAGCAGAATGTTACGGTTTATGTTGGCTATTATCACATCATAATTTTTACCTTTAAGTAATGCTGCGTCACCTTCATATACGGTAATGTGTTTACAGTTGTTACGCTCGGCGTTCTCTATCGAGTTCAGGTAGCACCAGTTGTCAATGTCTATGGCATCAATGGGCTGGGCACCCTTCATTTCGGCAAGTATGGCGAGTATGGCGGTACCACAGCCCATATCAAGCGTTTTTTTACCGGTAACATCGGTTTCAAGCAGGTGCTGCGCCATCATAAAGGTGGTTTCATGGTGGCCTGTGCCAAAGCTCATCTTAGGCTCTATAACAATATCATATTGCACGTCCTTATATTCGTGGAAGGGAGCACGTATGCGGCAGGCATTGCTTACCTCTATCGGCTCAAAATTCTTTTCCCACTCTTCGTTCCAGTTTACCTGCTCGATATCCTCAACAGTATACGTAATTTTAAACTCCGGCGACTGTAATATATAAATGTCGTTAAGCACATCCTCCGTCCAGAACTGTTTTTGTATGTAGGCGCTCAGGCCGGTTTCGGTTTCCTCAAAGCTTTCAAACGGGGTTTCGCCCAGTTCGGCCATCAGTATCTCGGCGGCAGGGTCTTTGGGTTCGATGGTAAAATGGTAACCTATATATGCTAATTCAGCCATGGGGTAAAAAAATTTGGGCAAAGTTACGAAGTAATTTATCAATGTAGCAATTGTTTAATGGATCAATTCTCGTGAGTTTTCCGGCCTTCAATTTTTAAATCTTTCAATCTTCAATAGTTAAATCATTACCTTTGCGCCTTATAATGATTTTTGGATGATTGAGATAGGAAAATTTAATACTCTTACCATA
Organism: Flavobacterium sp. RHBU_24; assembly: GCF_046613695.1. NCBI lineage: Bacteria > Pseudomonadati > Bacteroidota > Flavobacteriia > Flavobacteriales > Flavobacteriaceae > Flavobacterium > Flavobacterium sp. RHBU_24. The sequence continues at coordinate 64,686 of NZ_JBKJHD010000011.1, forward strand.
GCCCGGGGTACCAGCGTAGGGCTTTACCTTACCGATGGCACTACCGATGTGCTGTTGCCTAACAAATATGTGCCTGAACAATGGCAGGAGGGCGAAGCATTTACCGCCTTTGTATACCTTGACCAGGAGGAACGTCCTGTAGCTACTACATTAGAGCCTTATATAAAGCTGAACGACTTTGCATTGCTTCGCGTAAGCTATGTAAACAACGTGGGCGCGTTTATGAACTGGGGCCTTGAGAAAGACCTTTTTGTGCCTTTCCGTGAGCAGGCCAGGCCCATGGAGCAGGGCAAACGCTACCTGGTGCATATGCATATCGACGAAAAAAGCAACCGCCTGGTGGGCAGCAGCAAGCTGAACCAGTTTATTAAAAACGAAAACCTTGATGTAACCGAAGGCGAGGAGGTAGACCTTATCGTGTCGCATTTTACCGACCTTGGTATTAACGTAATCATCAACGGAAAGTATAAGGGCCTGCTGTACCAGAGCGAGGTGTATGACGATCTTCGCCTGGGTGACCGCATAGTGGGTTATGTAAAAACCATACGCCCTGATAATAAGATAGACGTTACCCTGCAAAAACCCGGCTTTGAAAGCATAGAGCCTAATGCTGAAAAAATACTCGACGAACTGCGCGCCAGCCGCGGCTTCCTCCGCCTTACGGACGACAGCCACCCTGAGGATATAAAGACCGTGCTTAAAATGAGTAAGAAGTCGTTCAAAAAAGCGATTGGAACACTATACAGGCAAAGGCTTATCGAAATAAAAGAAGACGGTATATACCTGGTTAAGTCTTAAAATAAGCGCCATTTTCAAAATAATTAAACTTTACCGATATTTGCTTTTTAAATAGATAGAACAGGATGATGAACAAGAATACAGTATTGGGTTGGGCTACATTTATAATGATGGTGATGGGGGTATTGCTTATTGGCCTGGGCGCATTTAGATATGATGACATAGCCGGTTATGGCTTCGGGGCCGTGGGCATAGGCTTTTTCGCCATTGCCTGGGTGTTTAACGCTCTTAAGGGGCGCGTGTGACCGACCGATTAAGCAACCTTACCCGAGGCCTTTGCCGAACTGGCGAAGCAAATCTGAAACTTTAAACCAAAAAACAATCAAACATAACATATGAGCGACGATAAGAAAGTAATATTCTCCATGTCCCGCGTTAATAAAACGTATCAGGGGGCACAGAAACCCGTGCTTAAGGACATTTACCTTAGCTTTTTTTACGGGGCAAAAATAGGCATCCTGGGCCTTAACGGTTCAGGTAAATCATCACTGCTAAAGATTATTGCCGGGGTAGACAAAAGCTACCAGGGCGATGTGGTATTTTCTCCCGGGTATACCGTGGGCTACCTGGAGCAGGAACCGCAGCTTGACGAAAACAAAACCGTTATTGAGGTAGTGCGCGAAGGCGTGGCCGAAACGGTAGCGTTGCTGGATGAGTTCAACAAGATAAACGACAGCTTTGGCGACCCGGAGGTATATGAAGACCCCGATAAGATGGATAAGCTGATGGAACGCCAGGCACTCCTTCAGGATAAGATAGACGCCAGCGGCGCGTGGGAGCTCGACACCAAGCTTGAAATAGCTATGGATGCACTGCGCACACCAGAGCCCGATACCCCTATAAAGGTGCTTTCGGGTGGTGAAAAGAGGCGTGTGGCCCTGTGCCGCCTGCTGCTTCAGCAGCCGGATGTGTTATTATTAGATGAGCCTACCAACCACCTTGACGCCGAGAGCGTACTGTGGCTGGAGCAACACTTGTCGCAATATGCGGGTACGGTTATCGCCGTAACACACGACCGTTATTTCCTTGATAACGTAGCCGGATGGATTCTTGAACTTGACCGTGGCGAGGGCATCCCGTGGAAGGGTAACTACTCTTCATGGCTTGACCAGAAAGCCAAACGCCTGGAGCAGGAGGAGAAAACCGCCTCTAAGCGCCGCAAGACCCTTGAGCGTGAGCTTGACTGGGTGCGCCAGGGCGCTAAAGGCCGCCAGACCAAGCAAAAAGCGCGTTTGCAAAACTACGACCGACTATTAAATGAAGACCAGAAAGAACTGGACGAGAAACTGGAAATATATATACCGAACGGGCCAAGGTTGGGTACGAATGTTATCGAAGCTAAAGGCGTTGCCAAAGGTTTTGGCGACAGGCTGTTGTATGACGACCTTAACTTTACGCTGCCGCAGGCGGGTATTGTGGGCATCATCGGGCCAAACGGTGCGGGTAAAACTACCATCTTTAAAATGATAATGGGCGAGCTGGAGCCTGATAACGGCGAGTTTGTTGTAGGCGAAACCGTGAAGATTGCCTATGTAGACCAAAGCCATTCTAACATCGACCCTAACAAGTCGATATGGGAGAACTTTGCCGACGGGCAGGAGCTGGTAATGATGGGGGGCAGGCAGGTTAACAGCCGCGCGTATTTGAGCCGCTTTAACTTTGGCGGCAGCGACCAGAACAAAAAGGTGAACACCCTTTCGGGTGGGGAGCGCAACAGGCTGCACCTTGCCATGACGCTTAAGGAAGAAGGCAACGTGCTCCTGCTGGATGAGCCTACCAACGACCTTGACATCAACACACTGCGCGCGCTTGAAGAGGGCCTTGAAAACTTTGCCGGCTGTGCCGTGGTTATCAGCCACGACCGCTGGTTCCTGGATAGGGTGTGTACCCACATACTGGCGTTTGAAAACAACTCGGAGATCTACTTTTTTGAAGGCAGCTTCTCTGAATATGAGGAGAACCGCAAAAAACGCCTTGGCGGAGATTTAACACCGAAGCGTATTAAGTATAAAAAGCTTATTCGATAAGTCTAAAGTTTTAAGGTCGTGAAGTCGAAAGGCATGACCGACCGGATAATTATAGAGAACCCCGCTCGTGAAGAGTGGGGTTTTGTATTTGATAAATATAAATTTGTTAAATCCTAAAAGTTATCGAAGCTGAACTACCAATGAATTCGCCTGTAATTTCTAGTAAAGATTTACCTAGGCTTGATATATCAACCCATTTTATCGCATGTGGACAACTAATTTTTATGTTTTTTGGATTTATGTCAATTTCTGATGTTGTCACAAGCAAGTCAAAACTATAATAATCTTTTCTATTAAACGGGAGTAAGCTTACATCAAAATTTTCTATTTGATTATTTAGAGATGGCTTATTGCTAAAATTGATTTGATGATGTCTGTCTTTGGAATTTCCTTTTATAGATATAAATTTGGCATCTTTTGCTCCCGTTATACCAAAACTAAATTTTTCAAAATCATGTAATCCTGAATTAATAATTTTTATACTACAAATAAAAATTCTTTCGAACTTATAATCGTCACTTCCATCGGATAGTACAATACTAGAATTAAAAATTTCATTATTAGAAGAATCGTAAAATGGTTTTATTTCAACAGATTTCGCAATGGGTTGAAGTCTATTTCTTCTGTTATCAAAAAATTGTTTTATTAAAGCTCCAAAAGCTCCTCCACTTAAAAAGCCTAAACCTAATTGTATCCAATTAATTTTTTCCATATTAATGTATATCGGTTCTTAACCATTTTATATGTTTAGCAACTCCATCTAAGTCAGGATAAACTGTTCCTGGATTTATTCCAAATCTATTCAATGTAATCTTAATAGATTTTCGTATATCTTTATGAATAAGTATTTTTTGTAAATCCTTTGGAACCCATTCATCGTAAGGGTTATTGTGTACTGTGAAAAGTCCACCTTGAGAAATAATTCTGTTATCCCAATGTTTAGGAACATATCGTGTAACATTTTTAATGTCAAATGGATCAAAATTTTGGCTTAATTTAACGAGAGTATCGGTCTTGTGTATATATACACAACTATAGTCAGTTTCCTCATTATTTATAAATGGCTCTTCGACAGCAAAATATATTGCGATTAAAGGGTTTTTTGTCCAATCAAGTAATCTTGTGGGCAATCCGTGATGTTGTGCAATTGACAGTATTTCTAAATCATCATCTTTATAATCTTTAAGGTACGGATAGGCTCTATGTTTGAAAATATCAAGCATTCTTTTTTCGGCTATAACATCTAAAGCCTTTCCTTTTTGACTTTTCAGTCTTCCAATGGATGGAATTAATTTGAAATTTGAACTTTGAACACCTCTGTATATTAAGTTGTCCTTTGTTTCTGTATAGGTTTTTAGAAAGATATAAAAATCTTCAATAGTGTAGACTTGCATTCAAAATTTTAAAATTGGTTCCTTCAAATCTAACAAAAATATCCCCACAAAAAAAATACGGCCCTAAAGCCGCATCTTAGATCTCATCCTCTTCGGTATCAGTATCTTTATAGGAGGGTTCCTCGCTTACATCCTGGTCAAACTCATAAAACGTAAACACGCTGCCGCCGTATTTCTTTTCGAACGAAAAATTCATCAGGTGGTTCATTTTAGTATGCTTGCTGTGCTCTATAATCATCATGCCATCTTCGTTAAGGAGCTCACTCTCAAATACCAGCGTAACAATATCTTCAAACTGCTGCTGGGTAAAGTTGTAGGGTGGGTCTACCACAATAATATCGTATACGGCCTTGTGCCCTTTCAGGAATTTATACACGTCATTTTTTACGGCCGAGATGTTGAACCCAAAGCCCGCCGCCGTTTGCTTAATGAATTTTATACAACCAAAGTCGGCATCTACAGCCGTAATGGCCACAGCCCCGCGGGAAGCGAACTCATAGCTTAGGTTGCCCGTGCCGCTAAAAAGGTCGAGCACCTTAAGGCCTTCAAAGTCAAAGCGGTTGCCCAGTATGTTAAACAAGCTCTCCTTGCTCATGTCGGTAGTGGGGCGCACCGGCAGGTTTTTGGGTGCCATGATGCGGTGCCCCTTATATTTTCCGGAAATAATCCTCATGCGTTCAGTAAGATAAAGTTGGTTAGGGCTTCCTCGGGGGTAAGCTGCCATTTGGCTGCCAGCGCCGATGCATCATATAACGCCAGGTTGCGAATGTAGGTATACGCCAGTGCATACAGCGTGCTTTCGGCAGAAATGTTGCCCAGCAGCCAAACACTTACCGTTTCGGGGTTTAGCGCAAGCTGCTCCATGGTAAAGAGCAGGTAGTATAAAAAATCTTCGGGGCTTGCATATTCAAACGAGTTGAAGAGCAACAGCTTTTGCCCGTGGGTAATTACAATTTCAAAATGGCCGGGCTGTATGTGTACAAATACCTGTTTTTCAACTGCGTTTGCCGAGGCATCCAGTAGCTTTTCAATAAGGATGCTGTTGGTATTTTTATACTCAAAAGCGCCGAGGCGGTCAATTAGGTAGTTGTTGATGTTCATGAGCGGCACATACACATTGGTAATGTCATAGCTGCCCAAGGCATCCCAGGCATATACGTCGGCCTCAAACACGCGGGTGCTGTATTGCAGGTAACTGCCGGGATAGGCTTCGTCAAACAGTGCGGTAGGTACAGCGGTATTAAAGGCATTGTCGTGCAATACTATGATTTCGTCATACCGCAGGCGCATTTCGGGGAACTTCATAAACAGCCGCCACAGCTCATCGTCAATTGGCGCGGTTTTTATAAAGGGGAAGTGCTCCAGCTGCTTTACCTCATGGTTAAGGGTATCGAGCACACAAAATGACACACCCGATGCCGCAGCCTGCAGCACGAGTTTTTTGTAATTTTTTGTGGTAATGCCGTTATCCATAAGTAAGCGCGATTGGTTGCAAATTTACATTCTTTTTAGTTTAAGGAGCAGATTATTTTGCCACGAATTGCACGAACTGCACTAATTTATAGAGGATGGCTAAATTCGTTAAATTAGTGCAATTCGTGGCTTATCAAAACAATTCGGCAAACGGCAATTCCGAAATATAACCCTATCTTTGGGCTACAAAATATAACACTTCCTATTAATGAACGATGCGCTGTTTTATAAGATACTGAGGCAAAACTTCCCGTTTAGCCCCACGGTAAAACAGGACATTTTCTTTCAGCAGATTGCCCATTTTGTGGTGAGCGGCAACCGCGATAACCTATTTGTGCTTAAGGGTTATGCCGGTACGGGCAAGACTACCATAATTGCCACGGTGGTAAACCACCTTATAGATGCCGGTAAAAAATATGTGCTCCTCGCGCCTACGGGCCGTGCAGCTAAGGTAATAGCGGGCTACTCTAACAAGCCTGCATATACCATACACAAGCGCATCTATTTTCCCAAGAAAGGCAATGGTGGCACCATGGGTTTTACCATGCAGCAAAATAAGTTTAAGGACACCATTTTTATTGTCGATGAGGCCTCTATGATATCTGACACGCCTACCGATTCTAAGATGTTTGAAAGCAACTCGCTTTTGGACGACCTGATGAGCTATGTATACAACGGACAGAACTGCAAGATGATTTTTGTGGGCGATACGGCACAGCTGCCCCCGGTAAACTCCGACCTTAGCCCAGCACTCGACGAACGCCAGCTGGCACAAACGTATTTTAAAGATGTACAGCATATTGAATTGGACGAAGTTATGCGACAGGGTGAGAAGTCGGGTATATTATACAATGCCACCGAACTGCGGGAACTGCTCAAGACCGCTTTTTTTGACACGTTTAAATTCAACCTGCGCGGGTTTAAGGATATTGTGCGCCTTAGCGACGGTTACGATATTCAGGATGCCATACACAGCGCCTACAGCAATTACAGCATAGAAGATACTGCGTTCATAGTGCGGTCTAACAAGCGCGCCAATGCCTACAACCAGCAGATACGCACCCGAATACTTGACCGTGAGAACGAACTTTCTACCGGAGATTTTTTGATGGTGGTAAAGAATAACTATTTCTGGCTTGATGAAAAGAGCGAAGCCGGCTTTATTGCCAATGGCGACATTATAGAAGTGCTGGAGATTTTCCGCATGGAGGAGCTGTACGGCTTTAAGTTTGCAAGAGTGAAAGTCCGCCTTGTAGATTACCCCAGCCAGCCTCCGCTGGAAACCTACCTGCTGCTGGACACGCTTACGAGCGAGTCGCCCTCGCTAACCTATGAAGACAGCAACCGCCTGTACCAGGAGGTGCTGGCCGATTTTGCCGATGAGCCTACCCAGTTCAAACGTTTTTTAAAGATAAAGGCCAATCCGCATTTTAATGCGCTCCAAGTAAAATTCAGTTATGCCATTACCTGCCACAAAAGCCAGGGTGGGCAGTGGAACACGGTGTTTATAGAGCAGCCCTACCTGCCGGAGGGTATTGACCGGGATTATATCCGCTGGCTGTACACTGCGATTACAAGGGCTAAAGACAGGCTGTACCTGATAGGGTTTAAGGATGAGAGTTTTGAGGAGTAGCAATGCGCTCCATTCACCATTCAAAATTTAAAATAATTACTTAAGCCTCTCAATAAGTTCCCTCCTGTAGGTTATACCTATGGGCACTTCGGTACGGCGGATAACAAGGTGGTCTTTATGCACCTCGTCTACTTTGTCAAGCGCGACTATGTATGATTTATGCGCCCTCATAAAATGGGCAGAGGGGAGTAAACGTTCCAGTTCATTTGTGGTTATGGTAGCCAGGTAGTAGCGGCGTGGGGTAAATATCTTTACATAATTGCCAAAACTCTGCGCATAAAGTACCTGTTCAAGCTCTATTTCAATAATGTCGCTGTCTACCTTTACCGAAATTCCTCCGGTTGCAGGTGTATCATCTACAACTTCATGCTGCGTAGTAAGTTCAAAAAAGCGTTTCAGGCTTTTTACAAACCTGGGATAATAAATAGGTTTCAGCAGGTAGTCCATCACGCCATAGTCATAACTTTCAAGGGCAAACTCGCTGTAGGCCGTGGTAAGTACAGTGCGTGGCGGGTTGTTTAGCTTTTTAAGCAATTCCATACCGCTCAGGCCCGGCATATCTATATCTAAAAACATTAACTGCGGGTTATGGCTTTCAAGGTATTGTAATGCTTCGAGGCCATTATATGCCTCAAATACTAATTCCAGCTCTTGATTTTGCTTAATATAATTTGCGAGCACATAATGTGCAGCAGGCTCATCGTCTACAATAATGCACTGTATTTTAGCGGCACTGCTCATAGGCGTTTTAGCTGTAATTGTAAATGTACTTCAAATGTTCTGCCCTCCTTTATGTCCAGCGAATAGTTGCTGCCATATTGCAGGTTAAGGCGCTCTGTAGTATTGCGGATGCCTATTTTTGTAGATACCACTTCACTTTTATTTTCAGGTACCGAGTTTTTAACCACAAGGTTCAGTTTGCCGTCTTTCACCATGATATTAATATCCACAAAACACTTTTCTATAGTGCAGGCTCCGTGCTTAAAGGCGTTTTCAATAAAACATATCAGCAGCATCGGCGGTATTTTGTAGGCGCCTTCATCGTCAACATCAGTGTTCATGGTAATAGCGCAGCGGTAGCCTACACGTTCTTTTTCAAGCTGCACGTAGCTGCTTATAAAGTTAATTTCGTCTTCCAGGGGTACACACTGCCTCTCGTTGCTTTCCAGCTGGTAGCGCATCAGCTGCGATACGTGCATAATAAGCTCGGGCGTGCGTTCAGGGTATTGCAGGCTTATGCCGTATAGGGTATTAAACGTATTAAATAAAAAGTGTGGGTTAAGCTGCTCCTTAAGCGAGTTAATCTGTGCCTGGTTGTACAGCAGTTTTTCGCTGTCGAGCTTTTTGCGGTCCCTGTAGAATTTTAAAATTATAAGCACAGAAAGTATGCAGATTAGCGTAGCCACAAGTGTAGCAGACTGGAAAAAGTAACTTTGCTGCTCACTCGATTTGTAGAGGAAACAGTTTTTATAAATCCACAGGTTAGTAACCTGGTACATTAACAGCGAAAATACAAATACCAGCCCGGCACTTGCCATAGCATACAGCAGCGGCTTATGCTTTTTAAGCAATATGGGCAAAAGCAGCCAGCGGTTAAGCTGCGCATGGCCGTACAACAGCAAGAAGTATAAAAACCCGCTCCATACGCCTTTCCAGGATTTTATCAAAATCCAGTCGTTTAGCGTAAAGAGTATAAAGCTGAATACAAGTATAAGCACTTCCTGCCACCACTTGTTATCTATAATATTCTTAAATGTTAGCTTCATAAGTATATTAATACACTACAAAGTAAATACTTATTGCACTAACAGTACTAAAATGTGTGATGAATTGCATTCATCACTTTAAACGTTTGTTTAAATATTTGCTGTTATACCTTTGTACTACAAAAAAATTGTTTACTTAAAATAATTTACATGCGCCTTACGAGAATTATGTTGCTTCTTTTAATCGTCGCCGTGCAGGGCTATAGCCAGAACCTTTCCCTTAAGGACGCTATAGCTACCGGTATGGCAAACTACGGTTTGGTAAAAGCTAAAGGAAAATATGCCGAAGCCGCTGCCGAAACCGTAAAACAAACCCGGCGTGAGTACCTGCCGAACCTTAACCTTGCTGCCCAGCAGGATTATGGTACTGTAAATGGGCAAAATGGCCCGCTTTATGGTTTTGGCGGCCTCGGCGTCGCCTCATCAGGATTGCCGCTGCCGGAGCAAAACTGGAACGCCGCATTTGGTGCCCTGTACCTCGCTAACGTAAACTGGGACTTTTTTACTTTCGGGCGGATGAAACAACGCATTAACCTGGCTAAGGCCGATGTAGAGCGCCAGACGAAGGATTTTGAGCAGGAACAATTTCAGCAAAAGGTGCGCATTGCTGCCGCCTACCTTAACCTGCTTGCGAGCCAGAGGTTGTTGATTTCCCAGCAAAAAAACCTGGACCGCACCACAGTAATACTTAACAATGCCGCGGTGCGTGTACGCACAGGCCTGTTACCGGGCGTAGACTCCACACTCGCTTCCGCTGAGGTATCCCGCGCCAGGATAGCCCTGAACCAGCTTCGCGAACAGGTAAAAATGCAAAATGCCGAATTGGTGCGCCTCATGGGAGTAGCCCCGGCCGATTTTACTGCCGATACCACACTTGTGGCACGCGTGCCTAAGGCTACGCTGACAGGGGAGGAGCTGCCTGCCGAAAACAACCCGATTCGACAGTTTTATAAAAGCCGTATAAATTACAGCAACCAGCAGGAAAAGCTGTTCCGCCGTGAATACTGGCCCACCATGAGCCTGTTTGGCGTGTTCCAGACAAGGGCATCAGGGTTTAACGCGGATTATGCTTCTAATCAAAATTCATACACTCAAAATTACTTTGACGGTATAAATCCTACCCGCCAAAACTACCTTATGGGCGTTGGCATTACCTGGAACCTTACCACCATAGCCCGCTCGTCTAAAAAAGTGAGCGCCCAAAAGCTGATATCCGAAGGGCTTGAAGAAGAATATAAGGCCATAGACACCCAGCTTGCCGCGCAGCTTGATGCCGCCAATGCACGCTTTGGCTTCGCGCTCGAAAATTATGCCGAAGCACCACGACAGGTACGCGCCGCGCAACAGGCCTACCTGCAACGCACCACCTTATATAAAAACGGGCTAACCAATCTGGTAGATGTTACCCAGGCGCTCTATACGCTAAACCGTGCGGAGACTGACCGTGATGTTATTTATACCAATGTGTGGCAGGCATTGCTGATGAAGGCGGCTGCGTCGGGTGATATCAACCTGTTTATAAACGAACTATAATTACCTTACTGAAATGAATTTAATACGTTTTGCACTACGCAAACCCATATCAATACTGGTGCTGGTGGCCGGGCTCTTTTTCTTCGGGATAAGCGCCGTACGCACCATCAAGGTAGATATCTTGCCGCAGATGAACCTGCCGGTTATATACCTTGCCCACCCGTTTAGCGGCTATACGCCAGACCAGATGGAGTCGTACTTTGCTAAGAACTATATTAACATCATGCTTTTTGCCAATGGCGTTAAAAGCATAGAGACAAAAAACATACAGGGCCTTACCCTGATGAAGGTAAGCTACTATGAAGGCACAAATATGGCACAGGCTGCCGCTGAGCTTTCGGCATTAAGTAACCGTATTCAGGCCGCTTTCCCGCCGGGGTCGCAGCCGCCGTTTGTCATCCGTTTTGATGCCTCATCATTACCGGTTGGGCAGTTGGTACTCAGCAGTAAGATACGTACCAATAATGAGTTGCAGGATTTGGCTAACGTATATGTGCGTGCCAGTTTTACCAGCATACCCGGCCTGCTTTCGCCGCCACCGTTTGGGGGCAGCCCGCGTACTATTGAAATAAACGTAGACCCCGCCAAGCTAAACTCTTTTAACCTCACACCCGACCAGATTGTGGAAGCGCTGCGTTTGAATAACCAGACCGCCCCCTCGGGCAACGTGCGCATAGGCGATAAAAACTACCTTACCCCCACAAACAATACCATACATACCATTAAGGATTTTGAAAAAGTGCCTATTTTTAAGGGCGCGGTGCAAAACCTTTACCTGGGTGATGTAGCCACCGTTAAAGACGGTGCCGACGTTACTAACGGCTATGCCCTGATTAATGGCAAGCGGTCGGTGTATGTAAGTATTGCCAAAGCCGGCGATGCCTCAACCTGGGATGTGGTAAAAAACCTTAAGGCCAGCCTGCCGAAAATACAGAGCACCTTACCTCCGGACGTAACCATTTCGTATGAATTTGACCAGTCGGTTTACGTTATCAACTCAGTTAAAAGCCTCATTACCGAAGGTGCAATAGGGGCGGTGCTTACCGGGCTTATGGTTATCCTGTTTTTGGGCGACCGCCGTGCCGCGCTTATCGTTATCCTAACCATACCTATCTCGGTAATATCAGGGGTATTGTTCCTTAAATTGTTCGGGCAAACCATCAACCTTATGTCGCTGTCGGGCCTTGCGCTTGCCATAGGCATACTGGTAGATGAAAGTACCGTAACAATAGAGAACATCCACCAGCACCTGGATATGGGCAAGCCCAAGGCGCTCGCCATCTGGGAGGCCTGTAAGGAAATTGCACTTCCTAAATTGCTAATCTTACTCTGTATACTTGCTGTGTTTGCCCCGGCCTTTACCATGGGCGGCATACCGGGCGCGCTGTTTCTGCCATTGGCACTGGCTATTGGGTTTAGTATGATCATCTCGTTTTTGCTTTCGCAGACGTTTGTGCCTGTTATGGCCAACTGGGTAATGAAATCGCACCACGACAAAAAACATCACAACAAAGAACTTACCGTTCCTGCCGAAGAGGTATATGTGCATAAAGATGCGCTTTCCGAAAGGGAAGATTATGACAACAACGGCAAGGTAAGCGGTTTCGAAAAATTCCGTATCCGTTTCATGAGGCTTATCGACCGATTGCTGCCAAAGCGTAAATTCATCGGCATAGCTTATTTAATAGGTATTACCGGTATTGCGGTACTGCTTATAAACGTAATAGGCCGCGATGTGTTCCCTAAGGTAAACAGCAGCCAGTTCCAGCTGCGCATCCGTGCGCCCTACGGTACCCGTATGGAGCGCACCGAAGAAAAAGCCCTCAAGGTGCTTAAAGAAATTGAGAACACGGTAGGCAAGGAGCACGTGGGCATATCATCGGTATATGTGGGTATGCACCCGTCGCTATACTCGGTTTCGCCTATATATTTATTCATGTCGGGCCCTCATGAAGCGGTGTTTCAGGTGGCGCTAAAAGACTACCACCATGATATGGATGAGTTTAAAGACGAGCTCCGCAAAAGGATAGCCAAAGTAGCTCCGGACCTTAAAGTATCATTCGAGCCGATAGAGCTAACCGATAAGGTACTGAGCCAGGGTTCGCCCACTCCAATAGAGGTGCGCTTTGCCGGCAAGAATAAGGCAACCAACGAGCAATATGCCAATAAGCTGATTGCCGAACTGAAACAGAAACCATATTTCCGGGATATACAGATAGCGCAGCCCATACATTATCCGGCCCTTAATATAGAGATAGACCGTGTGCGTGCGGCACAGCTGGGTGTGGATATGAGCGACATTTCGCGCTCGCTGATTGCCAGTACGTCTTCATCGCGCTATACCGAGAAAAATACCTGGATTGACGAAAAAGCCGGCCTGTCGTATAATGTGCAGGTGCAGGTGCCGCTCGACCAGATGAGTACTGAAGAAGATATCAAAAATATTCCGCTGCTTAAAAACCAGCTGCGTCCCGTACTGGGCGATGTAGCTACCATAACACACGTAGATACGCACGGCGAAAATGACAACGTAGGTGCCATGCCCTACATTTCGGTAACGGCGAACATCGACCACACCGACCTTGGCACCGCATCTAACGACGTAAAGAAAGCCATTGGCGGCCTGGGTGAACTGCCACGAGGCCTGTTTGTAAACCCCATCGGATTGGGCGTAGTGCTCGAAGAAACCATGGGCAGCCTGGAAACGGGGCTACTTGTGGCGGTTATTGTTATCTTCCTGATGCTGGCCGCTAATTTCCAGTCGTTCCGTGTGTCGCTGGTTATCCTTACGGCTGTTCCGGCGGTGGTGCTGGGGTCGTTGCTGTTATTACTGGCAACCGGCTCTACGCTAAACCTGCAATCGTATATGGGTATCATTATGTCCGTTGGAGTATCTATTGCCAACGCGGTATTGCTGATTACCAATGCCGAACACCTCCGAAAGGAGAATGGCGGTGATGCCCTTAAAGCAGCACGGGAGGCTGCCTCTATACGTCTGCGCCCCATCATCATGACATCAGTAGCCATGATAGCCGGTATGTTACCAATGGCCATAGGCCACGGCGAGAGCGGCGAGCAGGTATCGCCACTGGGCCGTGCGGTTATCGGTGGACTATTATTCTCTACCATAACCGTACTGGTCATACTGCCCGTTATTTTTGCATGGGCGCAAGGCAAGGCCAGCACACAATCACCATCATTAGACCCGGAAGACGAAGAAAGTAAACATTATATACCCTCACACCAATAATATGAAAAAGTTCACCCTACTTTCATCTGCAGCCTTAGCACTGCTTTTATTATACAGCTGCGGCGAAGAAAAGAAAGAAGCCGCACCTGCACCTGAAACACCAACAGAAACATTTAGCCTTCAAAAACAAAAAATGTCGAGTGAGGTACGCCTTCCGGCAGAATTACAGGGCTTTCGCCAAACGGATATTTATGCTAAAGTAAGCAGCTTTGTAAAAGAGCTTAAGGTAGACATAGGCAGCCAGGTTAAGGCCGGGCAGTTGCTTATTGTGCTCGAAGCGCCGGAGGTAAGTTCGCAGCTTGCCGCCGCCGAAAGCCGCCTGCACGCTGCCGAAGCTGTTTATACAGCCAGTAATGCCACCTACAACCGCGTTTTAGAAACCAGTAAGGTAGAGGGTACCATATCTAAAAACGACCTTGATGTTTCGCTTTCACGCAAAAGCAGCGACTATGCCCAGCTACAGGCCGCTAAAGCCGCTTATAAAGAGATACAGGTAATGCAAAGCTACCTGCAGATACGCGCGCCTTTTGATGGGGTAATATCAGCCCGTAATGTAAATACGGGTGCTTATGTAGGCCCTGCCGGCGCCGGAAGTACAGCGCCATTGCTTACCATACAGGATCAGCAAAAACTGAGGCTGGCGGTATCGGTACCGGAAATGTATACCGCTTACCTGGGCGACAACGACGCGGTACAGTTTAAGGTAATTCCGTTGCCTAACGAAACCTTTACTGCCAAGATTGCCCGCCGTAGCGGTGCATTAGACCAAAAATTACGCAGCGAGCGTGTGGAGATGGACGTTATAAATAAAGACAAAAAGCTGTTGCCGGGTATGGTGGCCGAGGTTATACTGCCGCTTAACGCTAAAGACAGCACCTTTGTAGTGCCTAAAACAGCCGTGGTTAGCAGCAGTGAGCGTACCTATGTGGTAACGGTAGACGGCGACAAGCTGCACCGCACCGGGATAGTTAAAGGCCGCGAGTATGGCGACAATATAGAAATATACAGTGACAGCCTTACTGTAAACCAAAAGCTGGTAAAAGCCGCAAGTGAGGAAATGCGAGATGGCGACACGGTTATTAAGTAAAGATTTTTAGGATTTTACTTCATAGTAATTTTTGTTTGGTGAGGAGTCCCGCAGGGTGAGTGCGGGGCTCCTCTTTTTTAGTCAGGATTAAGAATTTTTAATCCCTGCTACTTTTTAATGATGAGCAGCGATGGTGTATCATTTAACCAGGGGCTGCGGGTATCTACCAGTTTCTTCCAGCTTTCTACACTTATCATCATGAGGCCCTGGCTTTGCAGGAAGTTTTTATCCAGCTTTTTCTGGTTGAGCAGTTGTATGTGGTTAGGCACTACATGCTCTATGCTACGGATAGTTTCCTTTATTTGAGGATTGTTTTTTACACGCCCGGAGGCATCAAGAATGGTTACCTGCGACCCGGCGTTTACAATCAGTTTTTGTGCGTATTCAATCAGGAAAGCATCATCTTCATCAAAAATTGAAACAAAAACCCGTTCAGTATTTTTAAAGTCCTTGTCTACAAGAATCCCTACCGGTGTATGGGTTTTGGTAAGTACCTGCTGGGTTTTTTCGTCAAAAGGCGAATTTTCAAACAGTTTTTCCTTACCGGTAAAGGTATTAAGCAGGTTTTCGGGGTTGATAATACGCGTAGTAAATCCCAGTATTTTGCCCAGCAACGTACCCTCAAATATCGACTGGCCTATGTCTATCAGCACCAGGTCAAATTCGCCTTTGTTTGCTACCGTGGGTATGTCGCTGTCTACATCACTGGTAGCCTTAAACAATGTGGTAACCTTTTGCCCAAGTAGTTCGGCTTCAGCTAAAACGGGCTTAAAGCTTTCTTTTTCATACTCCTGAAGGTTAAAGGTATGTATCTCGCTGCTTGGCGATACGTGCATTGCCGTAACCATGGCATTGCCCTTCATTTTTGCCACAAAGGCATTGGCCAGCCGCAACAGGCTTTTTCCGCCGTCGGGGCTGTCAAAAGATACCAGTACCTTATAGCGGCTTGCCTGGCGTATTTCCGAGGGGATGTAGTTTTTACCCCGGTTAAATATAAATCCTATCAGGTCGAGCGCAGGGCCGGTCATAAATGTGGTTGCCAGCGCCATAATAACCATCATAGAAAATATTTCGGTAGAAAGTACCTTGAGTTCCAGCCCGATATTAAGCACGATGAGCTCCATAAGCCCACGCGTATTCATCAGCGCGCCAATAGTAAGGCTATCGCGCCAGTTTTGGCCTACATACCGTGCTGTTATGGCACTGCCTATAAATTTACCCATTACAGCTACCAGGATAATAAGCCCGCATATTTGCCACATATATGGCTCGTTTAATAAGCCTATATTTGTGTTAAGGCCCGTAAATACAAAAAACAGCGGCAGCAGCATAACCTGGCTCACATCTTCTACCTTCTCAATAAAAATACTGCGGAAACGCATGTTTTCCGGCATTATGGCACCTGCCATAAACGCACCAAACAGTGCATGGATACCTATTATTTCGGTGGTATAAGCAGATATTAACAGCGTGAGGAAGAATATGCCTATTACAGGCTTTGTAATATTTTCGCGTTGCGAATACAAGTCGCCGATGCGCTTAAGAAACGGACGGACCACAACCAGCATGAGCAGTACATATATTATAGACAGCCCGATGATGTATAACGAACTTACAAATGAACCCGCCTTTACAATAGCTATAACCGCTGCAAGTATGCACCATGCGGTAATATCATCTGCGGCGGCGCAGGTTATTACCATGGCGCCTATACGGGTGCGGTGCAGGCCACGCTCCTGAACAATGCGTGCCAGTACCGGAAATGCTGTAATGCTCATGGCAATGCCCAGGAACAGGCCAAACGAACTAAAGGCTACCCCTGGCGGTGCAAATTGGGCATATATAAAATAGGCAAGGATAAGCCCCAGGGTAAAGGGTATGATAATGCTTGCATGGCTTATGATAACCGCATCTTTCGCCTTGTTCTTAAGTACGCTGAGGTCGAGTTCCATACCTACCACATACATAAAGAGGATAAGGCCAAGCTGGCTAAAATATTTAAGGTTAGTAAGCGAGCCTTTGGGAAACAGCAAACCTGAATATTCCGGGAAATAATGCCCTACGAGCGACGGCCCCAGCACAATACCGGCTATCATCTCGCCTATTACACTTGGCTGGCCCAGCTTGCGGCATATCCACCCGAAAAACCGGGCCACAAAAATTATAGTTATAATTTGCACAAGTAGCAGTGCAAGCGGATCGGCAAGGTTATCAAATAGCGAATTTGTAAAGTCGTTCCATTGCCCGTTACCGGTGGTTTTGGTTACAACGTTCCTCCCGGCTTCAAGCGATTTACCGTTTTTTAGCGCCCAGTAAATAAGCCCCGAAAATACGGCTATTACCAAGACGTAAAAGATACTGTTCCTAAACTTTTTCATTTAGCGTTTATTTAAGGCAGCACAATATTACTCTGTTTTTTTACAGTAAAAGGTAGGTGTATCGGGTTTTGCGCCAAGCACGGGTAAAATTGTAACAAAACATTAAATTAAATAAAAAGCTAATAGGTGCTACATTTTTACTTTTTTTATAAAATCGCTTCGGTATATTTCGCTCAGCGGAAAGGTATAGTGGCTGCCATCAGGCTGTAGCATATCGGCGGTAATGATGTCGTGTGTATAAAACTGCACATGCTTAAGCGCAATGATTGCTTTTTTATTGATGCGGCAAAAGTGGGTTTGCGGCAGCAATTCCAGCAGCTTTTCAAAAGGGCAGTTCTTTACGGTAACCTTAGTGTTGTCGTTAAGGAACAGTATTTTATCGCGGCTGTCTATCTTGCTGGGTACCACTACAAATATTTTTTCTACCGCTATAAGGGCCTTGCCCTTGTCAGTATTAAGCTGTATTTGTTTTGGCGCGGCTACCGGTTGGGGCAGGGCGGCCAGTTTTTCGGCTACCTTTTCTACGGCTTGTTTAAGCCTTTCCGGGCGTATAGGCTTCACAACATAGTCTACTGCATTACGGTCAAATGCATCTACGGCAAAGTTTTTATAAGCGGTAGTAAATATAACGGCTTTGCCTTTTAGGGCATCGGCAACCTGCAAGCCGTTCATATCCGGCATTTCTATGTCGGTTATCAGCAGGTCAAAATCCAGCGACGGCGCTTCTTCAAGCAATGTAATGGGGCTGTTAAAGGCTTTAATAACCTCAAGTTCCGGCATTTGTTCACAAAGCATTTTAAGCAGTGCCAGTCCGGGCAACTCGTCATCAAGCAGTAAGCATTTTATTTTTGTGTTCAAGCAGGTTAATTTTTAGTTGTGCTACATAAACCTCGTCTTCGGCATAGCGTTCCAGCTTGTAGCACTGGTTGTAAAGTATTTTAAGGCGCTGGTCGAGTGTAGTGGCGCCTATACCACTGTTTTCTTTAAGAAATGCTGATTTTCCCGAAATTTTGTTATGAACAATAAGGGTAAAAATACCGTCTTTAAATTCAATAACTATCGATATAAACGCGTCGGCACTTTGCAGGTCTGCGTGCTTAAAGGCATTTTCAATCAGGTCTATGGAGATAAGCGGCGCCAGTATCTTTTGCTCATAAAGCCCATCGGTTTCATCTATCTTTTTCTTTACCGATATTGAAAAAAGCGGGCTTAGCTTTATTTTGTTTATTTCGATAAGGTTGAGGGCAAAGTCTATTTCTTCCCTTGGGCTAACATAGCGGTTCTGGCTTTCGTAGAGTATATAATCAAGCACATTGCTAAGCTTATCCATAGCAAAATAGGTTTGGTAAGCATGGCTTTGTATACTGTTCAATATGTTCTTAAAAAGGTGTGGGTTAAGCCGGGACTCCAGCGTTTGTAACTGCAGGGTGTTGTTGCGGGTTTCCAGTTCCATAAAGCGGCCTTCAAGTTCCTTCCTTACCTTTTCTGTCCTGCGCATGCGCACAAAAAGCCAGCCGACTATACCGAGCAGCAGCAGGGCAATACTAAGTAAAATGATTATGGCCGGGCTCATTTTATTCAGTTACAGGTTTTCCGGCGCCGTTCCACGCATCAAGGCCTCCTTCAAGTTCTACAATATGCTTAAAGCCTTTTTGTTCCAGCGTCTCTACGGCTTCGGCACTGCGGCCGCCGGCTTTACAGTATACATATACTGTTTCATTTTTATCAAGGCTATCCAGCCGCGCACCAAAATCCTGGTCGTATATGTGCAGGTTTTTTGCGCTCTCAATGTGCCCTGAAGTAAACTCCTTCGGCGTGCGCACGTCTATAACCTGCCCCGGGTTATCAATCATTTCCTTTTCAAAGGCAGCAGGCGGAATTTGCTCAACGCCCGTTTTTTGCTCTTTTTTGCACGAAAAAAGTGCAGTTGAAAATAGTAGGGCTATGAATAATTTTTTCATTTCTCAGTATTTTGCTTTATTTTGCATGCAAGTTACTAAAAAGTATCCTGACAGTAGCAACCAAACTTTTGGTTTGAATTAACAGGATTTTGTAACTATTTTGTAATATATAATAACATAATTTATATTTTTAAAACGTTATTTGCACTCGATAATCAGAACCATAGCCAAATATGAAAATGCACAGGGATATCCTTGTTATAGAGGATGATGAAGATGACAGGGACATATTAAAAGAGATTTTCAGAGACCTGGGTTACCGTAATAATATTGTTTTTTTCTCTGATAGCACAGAGGCCCTGGCATACATCCGTAAGCCGGGTATAGAGCCCTTTATTATTATATCAGATATCAACATGCCAAAACTCGGCGGTTTTGAGCTGCGTAACATTATCCTGGAGGAAGAATTGCTGAGTGATAAAAATATACCTTATGTTTTTATAAGTAATGCCCAGGACGACTACTCTGTAAAACAGGCTAATAAACTTGCTATACAGGGATACATACACAAAGGCACTGATTACAACGTGTATAAGGGCAAAATTAAAAACCTTATTGATTTTTGGAAAGAAAATATTAACTCGTTCAGTTTTAAAAGGGATTAATTTCAGGTTAATTATCGCTTATAATATCAATCCACGATACTATGTAGTCTGCCTCATCATGCCAGGTGGGCAGGCCGAGTACAAAATGGTTTTTGCCTTTAAATTCTTTATAATCAGTTACCGAATGATTCTTGTTGTATTTAAGGTAATTTTCATACACAAGTGAATTTGGCGTTATATGGTCGGTCGTGCCGGTTATAAAGAGCAGGGGCGGATGAGGTTTCATAAAGTCGACCATAGCCATACTGGTAAGCGCGTCTCTTAGCACCTGCTTGCTTTCCGGTATGCAGTATGTCTCATAGCCTGACACCTGTTGGGCTTCATCCATACCATTAGTAAAGGCATATTTCCATTCCCTAAGGCTCATAAGATGTGTTTTTTTTACGGATGAAAAAAAGCCTAACGGTTTCCAGATTGATTTAAGGAATGACCATTCAAACGAAAAAACACCTTTTGGCGGTACGCTGTGTATGGCTACACCTGCGGCGGCAAATTCACGATTTACCAATATCTGCGCAATGAGCCCGCCAAGCGAATGTCCTATAACTAAAGGCTTTTCGGCTAAATCAGCCACTATTTTTATATAATGGTCTGTAAGCTCAGATAGCCTTAGCTTGGCCAGGGCAGTATCGTTAGGCTGCCTGTTGCGTAGTTCCTGTACAGAGGCATCTTTATAGGGCCATGGCGGAGCGAGGGTTGTAAAACCCTTATCTTCAAAATAACGTTTCCAGTTATCCCAAACATGGTGCGATACAAAAGCGCCGGTTATAAATACTATTGTTGTGGGTTTTTTCATGGGGGTGTTTGTGTGTCCTGTTTTTCAGTACGCTAATAATGTGCAAGCACATCGCCAAGTTCAGGCTTGCGCTCAAACATTTTTTTTGCAAAGGGGCATTGGGGAATTATTTTTAATCCTTTATCCCGCGCAAAGCTTACAGCCTGGTCTAAAAGTTTTATACCCACTCCTTTAAAATCAGGGTTACCTATAGTGTGTTCTATGGTAAAGGTGTGTGCATCGTTCCGGGTATAGGTCATTATACCTGCTTCAACTTCGCCTTCCATAGCCCTGAAAGTTCCTTTTGTGCCGTTGTCGATTTGTGTAATTTCCATCTCAGGGTTTATTTTTAATGTTAAAGTTGTGGTGTTGTTCTGGCAGGGGAACAAACCCGGTTTCTCCTTCTATTTTTGGGAACTCCTGCCTAAGCCAGCGCTCTTTAGCTTCCTCAATACGTTCGGCACTTGTGGCTACAAAGTTCCAGTATATGTGCCTTGGCTCTGCAAAGGGTTCACCACCAAAAATGTATACCGTAGTATTTTCATTTATGGTAAATTCGCACAGTGAGCTGTCTTTGGCCACCATAAGTTGGCGCGGCTCAAAGGTATGGCCTTCGGTTTCTATACTCCCGTCAAGTATATAAAGGCCGCTCTCGCCATACAACCCGCTGCCTAAGGTTACTTTTTGCCGCACAGTACTCTTTAACTCTAAAAAATAAAGCGGGCTATGTACCGGCACCGGCGATTTTTTGCCAAATGCCTCGCCGGCTATAAGCTTTATGGTTATGCCACCTTCCTGCCACACCGGAAGTTCATTTTCATTAGTGTGGGAAAATGAGGGTTCCATTTGCTCCAGGTGTTTAGGTAATGCCACCCATATTTGTAATCCATGAAGCTTCTTGTCTGATGTGCGCAGCCTTTCGGGCGTACGCTCAGAGTGTACTATGCCGCTGCCGGCTGTCATCCAGTTTACCTGCCCCGGTACTATTTCTACTTCAGTGCCCAGGCTGTCTCTGTGTATAATATTTCCCTCAAAAAGATAGGTAAGTGTAGATAGCCCGATGTGCGGGTGCGGGCCCACATCCAGGTTTTCATGGTCGCTAAGCGCTGCCGGACCCATATGGTCTATAAACGCAAAAGGCCCCACCGTACGCTTTTCGCGAAACGGCAGTAGCCGCCCGACAAGAAAATTGCCAATACTGGCGGGCCTTTCTTCAATAATCAGGTTAATATTTGACATATTATGGTTTAAGGAACTAAAATACGTAAAAATATAAAGCACTAACGATTGCGTGATGTTAAATCGATAAAATGAATGTTATTTGTCTTACAAAATAGTACTAAGCCATTCTGCGGCAAGGCTTATATCCTGTTGTACAAGGTTATGCCCTGTAGGCAGGTTATTGAAGCTTACCTTAAATCCTGCTTTTTCAAGGCTTGTAATGTAATTTTGTATTTCTATTGAATTCACTGTGGGGTCTGCGCTGCCGGAGCTTATAAAAACCGGGACCGCACGCTTAACCGAAAATTCAGGAAGCTGCCTGTAAGGCTGCATGGGCCTGTACAATATGGCCCCGGCCAAAAAATCAGGATACTGTACCAGCGTTGCGCCGGCAATATTAGCTCCGTTTGAATAACCAAGTGCTATCAGCTTTTTAATGTCAAAACCTTCGGTGTCAGCTATGCTTTGTATAAAATGCACCAGCTCATTGGTACGGAAGCGAAGGTCGTCTTCATCGAAGATGCCCATACCCAAACGCTTAAAAAAGCGGGGCATTCCGTTTTCACTTACGTTACCGCGAACACTAAGGATGTTGTAGCCGTCGCCAAAGTTTTTAGCCAAAGGGATAAGGTCATTTTCATTGCCTCCGGTGCCATGTAATAATAGTAGGGTATGAGCACCCGGTGTAGCCAATGGCGTATAAATGTATTTTAAGGCAGAATATTCCATAAATATAGCTTTTAATTAGCCTGCCGCAATTGTTACGGCAGGCAGTAGTTGTGTTATTTAGTTGAGCAGTAATTAATTTAGCGGTGCAAGGTGTGCCTCAATGTCTTCGCGGATGTTCTCATATTTTGCAGGCAGTTTCAGCCCTTTGCCCAGGTCTTCAAGTGCTTCATCTATCATAAAGCCGGGATTATCGGTAGCAATTTCAAACAACACGCCTCCCGGTTCCCTAAAGTAGAGGCTGTGAAAGTAGTTACGGTCTATCTGGGGTGTAATGTTAAGCCCGGCAGCTACCACTTTCTCACGGAGGTACATTAGAGATTCGTCATCAATAACCCTGAAGGCCACGTGGTGCACGGTACCGTTGGCTACATGGCCCAGTTTTTCATCTTTCAGTTCTACGAGGTCTACAAGTGCAGCCTGGTCTACGGTATCTACGGCATAGCGGTAGCGGTTGCCATCCTGGCCTATAAGTGTATAGCCAAATATATCGGTCAGTACGCCGGCGGTGCCTTTAATGTTATTCAGCGTAATAGTGACGTTATGAAAACCCCTTGTAGCAATATCTGCTTTTACCTCGTCGGTTTCCCAAGGTTTGCGGGTGTCGTTCTCAACTTCGTAAAATTCAAGTTTTAAACCATCCGGGTCAAGGAAGGTAAGGTAACGCTGGCCAAAACGTTCAGACGGTTTGTTGTATATCACGTTATATTTTTCAAACCGCTCTACCCATTTTTCAAGGCTGCCTTTAGGCACTGAGTAGCCTATTTCGGTAGCCATACCGCTGCCCCTCCGGCCTTGTGGTATGCCTGCCCCCCACGGGAAAAAGGTAAGTATGGTACCTGCGCTGCCTACCTCGTCGCCAAAATAAAAATGGTAGGTACCGGGATCATCAAAATTCACGGTTTTTTTAATAAAGCGTAAGCCAAGTACGTTAGAATAAAAATCGAAGTTGCGTTTGGCATCCCCTGCTATTGCAGTAATGTGGTGCATGCCTAAAATTGTATTTTTCATGGTGTAATTATTTTTAATTTCTATGATGTAAAGGTATAACCCATTTATAATGCGGGCATTGAACTAAGACAAGAAAATCATTTACCAGTTTTTTTAAAATTTTATATAGTTCAGGATTTTAATACCTTTATACCGATGGTAGAAAACCTTATAAAATACCTGCAGGATAAAATAGTTATTACCGATGCGGAAATAGCCATAATAAAAAGCGTATGCCGTGTAAAGAAATTGCGTAAGAGGCAGTACCTTTTGCAGGAAGGCGATATGTGGCGCTACAATGCGTTTGTATCATCTGGCCTGGTGCGTACGTATAGGGTAGACGACAAAGGGCAGGAGCACATTATACAGTTCTCACCGGAAGACTGGTGGTGCGGCGACCGTTACAGCTATGTATATGATGCCCCGGCACGCAGTAATATAGATGCGCTTGAAGATAGCGAAGTAGTATTGATATCTAAAGGCGATTTTGAAATGCTGTACCGCGCCGTACCTAACCTGAGTATTTTTATGCTTAACCTTGTAGAGCGCAGCTTTATAGCCTCACAAGATCGTATACATGCGGGCATAAGCCTTTCGGCAGAAGAAAAGTATATTGGCTTTGTAAAGACCTACCCATCAATATTAAGCCGTGTGCCCCAGCACATGATAGCCTCCTTTCTGGGCATTAGCCCTGAAACCCTTAGCCGCATCCGGGCCAGAAAATAGGCATAGTCTACTATCTTACGTTTTTCGGTCGAACAACCGAAAAATCTATGTATTAAAAAATCCCTTGACAAATATCAAGAGTTTTTTCTGCGTTTTATCAATGTTTTGAGGTGTGTTATGGGTGCAACTTTGTAACATCAAAACGGATTAATTGTTTTGGTAAAAAACAAAGTTTAATACATAACATATTTTATCATGAACACTTTAGTAAATAAAACTGCATTAGTAACCGGAGGCAGCCGCGGAATAGGCGCGGCAATTGTAAAACGCCTTGCGGCAGAAGGGGCAGATGTGGCCTTTACCTACGTTAGCGCAAAAGATGAAGCCGAAGCACTTGTAAAAGAAGTTGAATCAACAGGCAGAAAAGCGCTTGCCCTACAAGCCAATGCCGCCGATGCCGATGCCGTAAAAGGTGCGGTAGATGCCACCGCAGCGAAATTTGGCAAAATAGATATATTGGTAAACAACGCCGGCATAGGTATTATGGGCGCACTGGACCAGCTAACTCTTGACGATTTCGACAAAACATTCAACATTAATGTACGTGCGTTGTTTGTAGGCATAAAACAGGCAGTGAAATACATGGCAACCGGCGGACGCATTATAAACATTGGCAGCACTAACGCTACCCGAATGCCTTTTGAGGGTGGTGCAATTTATGCGGCCAGCAAAGCAGCGGTGCAGGGGCTTACCCTGGGCTTATCACGCGATTTTGGCCCACAGGGCATTACTATAAATAACCTGCAGCCTGGCCCTATTAATACCGATATGAACCCTGAAAACGGCCCGTTTGCTGATTTTTTAAGGACACAACTACCGGTAGGGCGCTATGCACAGCCCGATGAGGTGGCTGCCTTTACAGCTTTCCTGGCAGGGCCTGAAGCCGGGTATATTACCGGGGCAAGCCTTAATATAGATGGCGGATTTAAAG
Organism: Flavobacterium sp. RHBU_24; assembly: GCF_046613695.1. Classification (NCBI taxonomy): domain Bacteria; kingdom Pseudomonadati; phylum Bacteroidota; class Flavobacteriia; order Flavobacteriales; family Flavobacteriaceae; genus Flavobacterium; species Flavobacterium sp. RHBU_24. Next base: position 89,960 of record NZ_JBKJHD010000011.1, read on the forward strand.
GCTGATTCTTTAAAACTTTCAGACACTGAACACAAAAGGCGGGATTTTCTGCCTTTTGTGTTTTCTTTAAGGGTAATTTGGTAAAACGCTAACACTACTGTGTAACTGTACGGCGTACCTTTAATAAAAAAAAGCATGAAAACAACAGTTACATTCATAGCTATAGCGATGGCGGCGCTCACGCTACAGGTTTCATGTATGGCCGGCCAATCCGGCACCGGTGAGGGCGAAGCAATTACTACCGGTGCGCCGGAAGGCATACGCACCTCAAGCGATATGAATATATCGCCGTCTAACATGACTACAAGCGAACCTGCGATACGCTATGCGGATACCACTAAAACACCTAAACCGGCGGTGAATGTGGAGTAATAATTTATGATTTTTTTAATAAAAACAGCGAGCATTATCTTACTATATAGATTTACATTTGAACAAAAACAAGTAAAACCAGTAAGTTTATGAAAAAAGTAATTTTAGCAGCAGTGCTGCTTGCAGGATTAAGCATTACATCATGCAAAACGACAACCGATACCGAAACAGTGGTAACGCCTATTGATGGTGATACGGTAGTAACAGATGTTGATACCGTGATGTCTACCGATACAATATCGGTAACAACAGATACGGTGCGATCAGTACAGACAGATTCGATTACAGAATAATGTAAAGCTGCTGAAAGGCAGCTTTTTTATGCTTTATTTAGTATAATGCTAAGGGTTTTTGGTAAACAAAACGTTAACTTTTAATACATTTTAAAACCGGTTATGAAAACACATTTTTTAAAAGCGATACTTTTTACCGGCTTGCTTATAGGCAGCCTGGGCTTTAGCTCTTGTAAGGGTAAAGAAACTGAAACAACTACGGAAGCCAGCGATACTATTCCTGAAGAAGGAATGTCATCAGTACCTGTAGCAGACACTGTTGTAAAAGATAACGACACTATAGTTGATATGGGAGATAATGGGGGCAATAGCGTAAAAGAAAACCCTGTAGGTACCCAGGTGCCTTAAGGAATGATTTAAATTTGGTTGATTATTATAAGGCAATCTGCAAATAGCAGGTTGCTTTTTTGTTAGCGGAATAAGTTGCCAATGCGGTAAAATATCCTGCCAAAAAATGTGCGCCTTACCGCAATTTCGCCTAAAATAACCTCAGATGTGGAGTAGATTATCAACGGCGTTGTAAAATCCCGTTGGTTAACAATAACTTTAAGGGGTTCATATCCTAAACAACTTATCTCCAATACATCGTGTTGATTAGCATCTACGTTAAATTTTCCGTCTAAATCGGTAATCACTGTCTGCGTGGTGCCCACCTTTACTATATTGGCACCCGGTATAGGCAGTTTGTTTTCATCTACAACCGTTCCGTTTATAATATTAACAGGTGTAGCCGCTACTTTACCTAATATTTCATAATCGTGATCCACTGGCTGCTGTTCTGTCTCCACCGGCGTTTGTGCATAACCTACCGCCGGACTTGCTGCCAGTAGCGCAACCGCTGCAATAGCCGCCGCGTGGTTTTTCCTGTAGTGAGGTATAATGAGTTCCCTGTCTGCCTGTGATGGTTTTATCCTTGCGCAAACATTGCTATCCTTTTTAAGGATACCGGCTATTTCCCTATCGCCCATACGGGTAAAGTCCATAACCTGCTTTTGGCAGGTAGTACAAAACCTTCCTTTTTCTACGGGTGTCATCGTTGCCCAGTTTTCATGGCAGGGTTTGGGTATAGATATTGTGAGGCTGTCATTTTTCATAAAATTATCCTTTATACTCATAAGGATAACTTTTTAGTGCAAAAGGTTGGGAGCCGCACAAAATTTACTCAAAGTGCGCCTCAAAAAATGATGTTATCCTGAGATATACATCTTCATAGGTAGCATCATCCCAGTCGCCATGGCCTCCGGTAGCATAAAAGTTGAATTCGTTAACCACGCCGGCTTCGTCAAGCGCAGCTTTAAGGCGTGGCCCCTGGGTAGCGGGTATTAGTGGGTCGGCACCTCCGTAAAATGATAGGGTAGGTGGCGACTGTGCTGTTATGTGTGCTATAGGGCTTACCGACTCTATCTGTTGCTGGGTGGGGGTAGTGGTGCCCAGTAAGTATTGCGCCGCAAAAGGATATAGCGGATTTGAAACATACTCGGGGTCAAAAAAATCAGCGGGGCCTACAATGTCGCAAATGGCTTTTACCTCGTGGGCGGTATCATATTCATAACCATATAGCATGGCCAGGTGCGCGCCCGCGCTGGCACCTATAAGTGCGTAGGTATTATCAATAACATAGTCGCTGTTTTTTAGAAAGGCAATAACCTTTTGCAGGTCTTCCATTTGCTTGGGGAAGGCAGCGCTTGTTTCGGTGGCCAGCCTGTAGTTGATGTTTACAATGGCATCATCTGGAAATTCCTGTTTAATTACGGGAATAAAATCGGCAAAATCTTCCTTGCTGCCTGCTATCCACGCGCCGCCATGTATCAATATAATAACCTTGGTATCAGCGGTGCGCCCAGCGGGAAGGTAAACGTCCATGGTTTGCCCAGGGTCGGTACCATACTGCACGTTAGCATATTCTGCGGCGGCTAAAGGGGCCTGCTGCTGGTTGTTATTATCATCTGACGAGCACGCGCTGAGCAGCCCGGCAAAAATAAACAGGAGTAAAAACTTCGTTTTCATATAGCTTTATAGTTTTTTTGGTTCCATAAGATACAAAAACCGTGCGAAAAAAAAGCGGGACTAATATCCCGCACTAAATTATCTTTTTTATCACCCTGAGTTTGTGGCTGTGGCGTTTGGTGTCTACATTATAAATGCCCAAATGGTCAAGCCGGTCTATGCGTACTTTGCCATGCGCGTGGATGATGTGGTTATCTTCCATCATGATGCCCACATGGATGATACGGCCTTCTTCGTTGTCAAAAAAGGCAAGGTCGCCGGGTTCACTTTCTTCTATAAAGCTAAGCGTTTCGCCCTGGGTGGCCTGTTGGCTGGCGTCGCGCAGCAGCTTATAACCGTTTAGCTTATATACCATCTGCACAAAGCCCGAACAATCAATGCCAAAGGGTGTTTTGCCGCCCCACAGGTAAGGCGCGTTGAGGTAAAGGTAAGCGGTATTTACAATATTTTGTTTAGAAGAGATTCCTGTAGCCTTAAGCCCGTCAAAAGCGAACTGTTCTATGTTAAGCAGCGGGTTATCAAGGTGGGTAACACTGGCGCCTATGGGTATGGTTAGCAGCTGGTTATTGGGGGAGGCCATATACTCTATAAGGTCGCCGTTCATAACCGGGGCAGCATCATTAAGAAGGTTATATTCATCCTCGCTTATGCTGCGGAACTGCTTGTTATCTATCCAGCCGTTGTAGCTGTCGTAGCCAAGCTCTATGCGGCTCCAGTTAAGGGTTTGTTCCAGTATTTTAAAATGTTCACCAAACAGCACCTGGGTTACCAGTTCGCTGCGGTCAGACGGTTCAAGCCTTAACGGTACAATGGCGAGGTTACAAATACCAAACATCCTTTTATTTTTTATTTTCTGTTTTTTATTGATTATTTGAGCTTAGCCCGACAATGGCTGTTTTTCTTGATGCTACAAATATAGCAGTTAATTCTGAGGCTTCCTTATGCAACGGCATACATAAATCAAAGGGGAGTAATTTTTCATCTATTGCAAATTCCACCCAAAAATGCCGACTCATCAACTTCTTCAATTACAATACTTAACTTTGAAATAAAGCTTTTTTTAGTTTGTGCGATGCAACTTGCCCTATAGTTTGCCCCTACAGAAGTTGAGCATCTGATAAGTTGGCCTTTAATATGGTTGCCTAAATATGTGTTTGGGAGTTGTAGCGATAGTTTAACACAATTGTGGGCGAAACTTTTAGTTCGCTGAAGAAAGACATTTTTCACTGGCTAATTGTTTGAAGACAAATTAAGCAAATTTGCATTAACAATTAGCCAATAAAAAATAGAAAATAATCAATAAAAAATTAACTGCGTTCTATAACAATAGCCGAAGCCCCGCCGCCGCCGTTGCATATAGCCGCGGCACCGGTTTTTGCATTGTTTTGTTCCAGTACGTTTATAAGTGTAACAATAATACGCGCCCCCGAAGCCCCAAGCGGATGCCCTAAGGAAACCGCGCCACCGTTAACGTTTACTTTTTCGGCATCAAGGCCCAGTATTTTACTGTTGGCAAGGCCTACTACGGCAAAGGCTTCGTTAAACTCAAAAAAGTCTACGTCGTCTTTACTGATGCCTGCTTTATCTAAGGCTTTTGGCAATGCCTTAGCAGGAGTAGTGGTAAACCATTTTGGCTCCTGCTCTGCATCGGCATAGCCTTTAATGTAGACAAGTGGTTTAAGGCCAAGTTCATTAGCTTTCTCCTCGCTCATTAATACAAGGGCAGCAGCACCATCATTTATGGTGGATGCATTGGCCGCCGTTACCGTACCGTCTTTAGTAAAAACGGCATTAAGCGACGGAATTTTATCCAGCTTTACATTAGTATATTCTTCGTCTTTGCTAATTATTATGGGTTCGCCACGGCGTTGCGGTACCGCTACAGGAACCACTTCATTATCAAATTTGCCGGCATCCCACGCGGCGGCTGAACGCTGGTACGATTTTATGGCAAAGTTATCCTGCTCTTCGCGGGTTATGTTATATTCGGTAGCGCAAAGGTCGGCACATACGCCCATGGCGTTATTGTCGTAGGCATCGGTAAGGCCGTCTTTTTGCAGGCCGTCTATCATAGTAGCAGGGCCAAATTTATAACCGTTCCTCATGTGCACATAATGCGGAATCTGGCTCATGCTCTCCATACCGCCTGCCACTACAATTTCGGCATCGCCACACTGTATGGCCTGTGCTGCCTGCATTACGGCTTTCATACCGCTGGCACATACCTTATTTATGGTTGTGGCAATTACGTTATCAGGAAGGCCGGCAAAGCGCGCTGCCTGGCGTGCGGGTGCCTGGCCTACACCGGCCTGCACCACATTTCCCATAAGCACTTCGTCTACCAGTTCAGGCTTAAGGTTTATTTTTTCGAGTGCGCCTTTAATGGCTGCGGCACCCAGCTGCGGTGCAGTAAGGGTAGAAAGCCCACCCATAAAACTGCCTATGGGCGTGCGCACGGCAGATACTATGACTACTTTTTTATTCATGGCAGAAATATCTATATATGTTGTTTGTATTGCGAATTTAATGAAATTTTATCCATAGAAAATATTTTATTAAAATATAATTATAAATATGCCCTAATTGATGAATATTGCTGAATTTTATTGTAAAACGTGTCTTTATTGCAGTATGCATGCTTTAATCAGTTAATATTGTAAATTATTTTACATTTAACCTTATGAATATTATTGCAGTTCTTATGGGAGTGGCTGGTGCCGTTTTTATTGTGAATAAAATATACAGCACGCCTGCTAAAGTTGTGTTTACTGAGAGTGATAATGAATTTACGGCTGTACTTACCGATACTAAGCCCGAGCTTATAAATGGGTTAGGCCTAACTATAGGCGAGCAGCTTGTACTTCAGGAAAGCGCAACGGCGGGGGATGTTATTGTAAAAGCGAAAGGGAGTTCTGAAGGCTTTACGAATATAGGTATAGTAAGAAATGCAGAATTTTATAAAAAAGTACAGCAAAAAAGGGCGCGGGCCAAAATTGAGGAGGTTTCAGGCGATACTATAACTATTGCTTACAGTTATTCGTAAATTTTTAGATGTAAGCCGGTTACGGTAGAAGTTGATATTTTTTTTAAATTGACACAACATATTTGTGGATATTCAATTAAAAATGTATTATTGCCGTTATTATCAACCAATTAATTTACATATGGCAAGTGAATACCGTTTAGCAATACGCGTTGGACTTTTTGTCCTTTTTTTTGTAATCCGGCAGGTTTATAAAAGCAGCAGCAAAGTGCCAAAGGAGTTTAGTATGAGTTCTACTCTTTCGGTCGACAATGCCCTTATTGAAAAATTACAGCTAAAGCCGGGCGAACTACTGTCTTTAGTAAACCGTCCTGAAACTTTTGAAGTATTGGTTAGCGCTAAAGGAATTTCTGACCGCTACGAACAGATAGGCGTTATAGAAGACCGCGAACTTTCTGAAAAAGTAAAAACCGGCAAGGCGCGTGGTACTGTAGAGTATATTGACGGTAATGATGTAAAAGTTACCCTTACCTACTAACCGTATGTGGGTTGTTATACTTTCGGTTATATCTATAGTGGCCTTTGCCATAGGCCAGATTGCCCGTACTAAAGTTGAAACAATACTGGTTAGCCAAACAATTACGGTAAGCGAAGCGTTGATTAAAAAGCTTGGGCTCTATCCCGGCCTGGCACTGCATCTAACCCGGTCTGAAGAAAATAATGTAATACTGGTTTGGGCTACAGATGCGGCAGGGGTGCATACACTGATAGGGCATTACACCAGCCCGGTAGAATATGATATATTGAGAAAGAAGGACATACGTGCGTTTGTATATTCTGTATACGGCGATGCTGTAGTTGTAGAAATAAAACTGAACGAAGCGCTGTAAATTATAAAAAAAAACAGGCTGTACTGCTTTCCGGTAGGAGAAGCGGTACAGCCTGTGTTTATTAGCAGCCGTTTAAAATTATCCTACAAGCGTAGCAGATAAGGTAATTTCGGCTGCTTTTAGCAGTTTAGATACCGGGCAAATTTCTTTTGCTTTAGTAGCAAGCTCCTGGAAATCCTGCTCACTAAGGCCGGGTACGTTAGCCTCAAGTTTCAGGTGAATTTTTGTAATGGTACCATCTTCAAAAGTTACCTGGGCCTCGGTGGTAAGGTCTTCTGGTGTAAAGCCTTTTTCTGAGATAAGGAAACTAAGCTGCATGGTATAACAGCCTGAGTGTGCCGCTGCTATAAGCTCTTCAGGGTTTGTGCCCACACCATCGGCAAAACGGGTTTTAAACGAAAGCTGCGCGTTATCAAGTGTAGTACTCTCAGTACTTACAGTACCCTTTCCTTCCATTCCTGTACCTTTCCAGTTGGTGTGTGCTTTTCTTGTAAATTTCATGATAAGAATTTTTTAAAGTGATTATTTATTTGTTATTGTCTTTTTTTAAAGATAGTGCTTAATTCGTAAATTTATTTAATCTGTAAGCTGAAACTTGTTAAGCCATTGTTATTTTTAGCGTTATGGCTGCTTAGTTCGCAAGTTTTTCTTTTAGCTCATCAACTGCCTGTTTTATAGCAGCGCGAGGTGCGGGCGTGTTGGTAATAGGGTTCAGCATCACAAAGTCATGTATGGTGCCTATGTAGCGGGTGGCAGTAACTTTTACACCTGCTGTATTCAGTTTTTTAGCATACGCTTCGCCTTCGTCGCGCAGCACATCGTTTTCGGCGGTTATAATAAGTGCCTCCGGCAGGCCTTTCAGTTGGTCAAAGTCCGCCCGCAGTGGCGATGCGGTTATTTGGTCACGGTCTGCCCTGTTTGGCGCATACTGGTTCCAAAACCACACCATGGCATTCAGTGTAAGGAAGTGCCCGTTAGCAAACTGCTGGTATGATGCGGTATTAAAATTAGAATCTGTAACGGGGTAAAACAATAACTGGAAGTCTATTTTAGGGCCTTTACGGTCTTTAGCCATAAGGGTTACGGCTATTGCCATGTTGCCACCTACACTGTCGCCACCCACGGCAAGTTTATCAGTATTGAGGTTCAGCTGCGCTCCGTTTTGCTTTATCCATTTGGTAGCTGCATAGGCTTCTTCGTTTGCCTGGGGGTAGCGCGCTTCGGGGGTGGGGGTGTAGTTTACAAACACAACGGCTACATTAGCGCCCACTGCCAGTTCCCTTGCCAGTCGGTCGTGGGTAAAGGCATTGCCCAGTATCCATCCGCCACCGTGAAAATACATTAATACGGGTAGTTTTTCCTTGCTGCCTTGTGGCCTTACAATCCGTATGGAAACGGTGCGCCCATCCTGTGTAATCGTGCGTTCCTGTATTTCGGCAGGTTGTTTTTTGTAATCGCCGGTTTGGGCGCTAATCAATACGTTGCGTGCATCCTGTATAGAAAGTTCATACAGTTGTGGGCCATTGCCACCGTGTACCGCCTTAAGGAACTCGAGGGTATTTTTTTCAATACTGTAGTTGCCGGCTAATGACGTGTCAGTTTGTGCTGTGGCTGTGTTTAATCCTAAAATCGCTAATGCCAGTGTTGCTAATTTTTTCATGGTATTAAATTTTTATACTTTTTACTTAATAAATTGTTCTTTTCGGTCAGGAGGTTTTTTCCTCATTTTGACAAGACAAATTTATTTCAAGGTGGTATATAAATCAAATTAATAATTTTTTATCTTTATAAAATAATTTTATAATCATGACCCTCCAGCAACTCCGTTTTATTGTAGCACTTGATGAACATCGCCATTTTGCAAGGGCTGCCGAAGCATGCATGGTTACCCAGCCCGGGCTTACCATACAGCTAAAAAATCTTGAAGAAGAGATAGGAATAAAGATTTTTGACCGCACAAAAGTGCCTTTAACGCCTACTTTGGCCGGCGCTGATATAATAGGACGGGCTAAAAAAGTGCTGCGGGAAGCCGATGCCATACGTGATTATGTGGTAAATAAAAAGAATGATCTTAAGGGTGCGGTTACACTTGGGGTCATCAGTACGCTGTCGCCCTATATAATACCATTGTTTATAAGTGCCATGCGACATGCCGCACCACACATGCATTTTACCATTAAAGAAATGGGCACCGGCTACTTAATGCACGCGCTTGAAACCGGTACTATTGATATTGCACTCATGGCCACGCCTACCGCCCATCCCGGGTTTAAGGAATACCCGGTGTTCCAGGAGCCGTTTGTGGCCTACCTCAACCCCGGACATCCTATGGAGGGTAACACCCACTACGAATTACAGCCTCAGGACATGCCCGAACTGCTGCTGCTGGAAAGTGAATATTGCTTTAATGCACAGCTGCTGGATATTTGCGGTTTAAAAAATGAGAAGCTTAAGGCGGAACAGTTTCAATATGATATTAATTCAATAGAAACGCTGAAAAACCTGGTTAGGGCAGGGTTGGGGTTTGCGCTGGTACCGCAGTTATCGGTGGCAAATGAGCCGGCATCTGCCATATACAAGCCATTTAAGGAGCCCGTTCCCATACGCGAGATAAGCCTTGTGGTGGCTGATACCTTTAACCGCAAATTATTACTCGAAAAAATGAGCGAAGCATTATGGAAATGCCTTCCTGAAGATATGAAACAGGATAAGCCTTATAAAAAAATACGCTGGAATGATTCGCCTTATTTTATTGAAAAGGTAAGTGAGGTGATGAAAGGAAAGTGATTTTTTTCATTTACTTATCAGTTCTGGCAAGCCCTCGCATCTCCTTCGTCGAAATGGAAGAGTGCTAAAACATATCTTCGAATTGTTTATACAGCACACCGTCGCTTAGTATGGCGCCCTGCTCTATAAGGCTAAAAATTTCGCCATTTCGGTCATCGCCAAAATCTTTTTTGCCGCGGCTCAGGTGCACCTCGCTGCTAAAAATATTTTCGTTAAGCCATTGCAGGCCACCTTCAGTTAAGAAGTCGGCGAGTGGGGTGTGGGCATGTATCACTATGCTTTCCATACTTTCCTTACCCAGCTTAAACAAAAATATGTGGTTTTTAGAGTAGTGCTCCAGCCATTCGGCCTTATCCATTACATTTTCCCAAATCAGGTCGCTAAACACGTCTATTTCCTGTTCGGCAACTTCCGGTTTCTCTGTTTTAAGTGTGTTCCACTCATTTTTATCTATTTGCTGCGATGCCAGGAAGCGGGCGAACTCTTCGTGCAGTTCTTTAAGCTGTTCTTTTGTAAGGCGGGTATATTTCATTATAAGTTGAAAAGTTTTAAAGTAGCAAAGTTACAACGTAGTATCGGGTATATAAAACAAAAAGTGCGTGCTGCGTACTTCGAAGGGCTATTTTCAGGATGTAATTAATCTAAATGCCATTAGCTGTGATTTATACCTCAGGTATTCCCAGAGCAAGCGCGGGGATACACAGGGTTCTTTAAATTTTAGATTGCGCTTACAGCGCGAGATTACAAAGTTGTATGGGTATTAGTATACATATCGCATTGTGATCTCACACCAAAGGTGTAAATCTTTTTTTCTCAAGAAACTCTGCGCTTGCTCTGTATGTCTCTGTGCTACAAAATATGTGTCTACAGATAGTTGTTTAGATGGAGGGAAATGAAAAAAGCCTCCGAAAGGAGGCTTTTTAACGTATGTTGTGCAAAATTAGTTAGCAGGAGCAGCAACAGGTTGCTCAGCTACAATTTCGTAAGGAAGGTCTACAATTACATCACGGTGTAACCTGATGCTTGCGTTATATTTACCGGTACGTTTAACAATACCACTGGTAATATATTTCCTGTCAATTTCCTGTCCGTTTGCCGCAAGTGCCTCAGCAATATCAGCATTAGTGATAGAACCAAAAAGTTTCTCCCCACCGGCTTTTACAATAAGTTTAATTTCAAGAGCTTTAAGTGCCTCAGCAGTTTGTTTTGCATCGTTTACTATTTTTTGCTCTTTAAAAGCCCTTTGTTTAAGGTTTTCAGCAAGTACTTTTTTTGCTGAAGGCGTTGCAACCTGTGCAAAACCCTGAGGGATAAGGAAGTTACGGCCGTATCCGGCTTTAACGGTAACTACATCATCTTTAAAACCTAAGTTTTGTACGTCTTGTTTAAGTATAAGTTCCATAATATTGCCTCCTTTTTATTTTAATAAATCAGCCACATATGGCATTAATGCTAAATGACGTGCCCTTTTAACGGCTACAGATACTTTTCTCTGGTATTTTAGTGAAGTACCGGTAAGGCGACGAGGAAGAAGTTTACCCTGCTCGTTTACAAATTTTAATAAGAAATCAGGATCTTTATAGTCTACATATTTGATACCTGATTTTTTGAAACGGCAATATTTTTTTTGCTTGTTTGTTTCGATGTTCAAAGGCGTAAGATATCTGATATCTCCGTCTTTTTTGCCTTTAGCAGATTGCTCTATTGTTGACATAATTAGTTTGCTGCTTTAGTTTTTAGTTTTTCCCTTCTTCTTTCTGCCCAAGATACAGCGTGTTTGTCAAGTGCTACGGTTAAGAAACGCATAACCCTCTCGTCGCGGCGGAACTCGGTTTCAAAACCCAGTAGGATTTCGCCGGGAGCTGTAAATTGGAAAAGCGTATAAAAGCCGCTTTTTTTGTGCTGGATCTCGTAAGCCATTTTTTTAAGGCCCCAGTCCTCTTTTGATACCATCTCGGCACCCCTTGAAGTAAGGTAATCTTCAAACTTACTTACTGTTTCCTTTACCTGTACTTCAGATAAAACGGGATTCAAGATGAAAACAGTTTCATAGTGATTCATAATACAATATATTTTGTTATAAAAGTGGGTGCAAATTTAGTTATTTTTATTTAATACACAATCCTAAAATTTTAATTTTTTACAAGTTTCATTAAACGTTTTTTTTGTTTATATTTGTGTGCATTCCAACAAAATTAGTCATATAATTACTAAACATTTTATAAAATATCTAATATCTGATGAAACTTAACTGTGTTGTTGTTGATGATAGCACAATACAAAGAATCACTCTTGCCAAGCTGGTAAACGAACACCCGAACCTTACCCTGGTGGGCGATTTTTCAAATGCTTCGGAAACACGGAACTGCATTTTGAACAAACAGGTTGAGCTCCTGTTCCTCGATATCGAAATGCCGGTACAAACCGGGTTTGACCTCCTTGATGGGCTTAAAGTACGCCCACAGATTATCTTTGTATCGTCTAAATCCGATTATGCCCTCAAAGCTTTTGACTATGCCGCCCTCGACTACCTGCACAAGCCGGTAACCAAAGACCGTTTTAATAAAGCGGTGCAAAAGGCGATTGACATGAAACAGATGCAGAAGGAAAATACGGAAGAGGAAGGCGAGTTTATCTTTGTAAAGAGCAACCTTAAAAATTTTAAAGTATACATTTCAAAAATCCGTTGGGTAGAGGCTTTTGGTGATTATATTAAAATAAATACAGAAGATGAAACCCATTTGGTACTCAGCACGATGAAGTCGTTTGAAGGGGAACTTCCGGCAGATAAGTTTATGCGGGTACACAAATCATACATTATCAACATAGACCGTGTAGAGCGGTTTAACAGTAAGTTTGCCGAGATAAGTGACACCAAGATACCACTGAGCCGCAACAAAAAAGAAGACCTTGTAAAGGTGCTTAACAGGCCACAGTAGGGGATTGAAAATTAGAAATTTCAAAACACAATAATCAGGGAAACAAGGATTGTTAAAAAAAACCAAAGCACACACATAATATACTAAGGGCTGCAGCAATGCGGCCCTTTTTTATGGGTTTCACCTGGTCATTGCGAGGAACGAAGCAATCTCATAGGGAAGAGCTGCTCGTTAGTTACTTTATCAGATTGCTTCGTTCCTCGCAATGACTGAAATGCTATCCTGCCTAGAATGAGTCCGTTTAATACGGGTCGGCGTTTACCGTAATTTTTACCGAACGGTATTGCGGCACGGCATCGAGGCTTTCAATCACCCGGCTTATGTTGCGTTTGGTACTGCCCAGAGCGGCTCCCAGCGGGATTTTTACCATAATGGCGCGTATGTACTCATTGCGGATGCGGCTTATACCCGGCTCTTCAGGGCCCAGCACGGGGATGTTGAGCTTTTGAACCAGTACATTATACAGCCAGAATGAAGCATCCTTTAGCTTTTCATAATCCTTATGCTTTAAGATGATGCGCACCATTCGGAAGTAGGGCGGGTACTTAAAGTTGCGCCGCTCATACAGTTGCTCAGTAAACATACCTTCATAATCATTCTCTGTTACCTGCCGGATAATGTTGTGCAGCGGGTTGTAGGTTTGTATGTACACGGTACCGCGCTCGTCCTTACGGCCGGCGCGGCCTGCTACCTGCACCATCATTTGGTAAGCGCGCTCAAACGCACGGAAATCAGGCTGGTAGAGCATATTATCGGCATTTAATATACCCACCATGCCCACATTGTCAAAATGCAGCCCTTTGGCCAGCATCTGGGTGCCCACCAATATATCAATCTCCCGGTTTTTAAACGAATCTATTATCTTTTCATAGCCGTGCTTGCCGCGCGTGGTATCCTGGTCCATACGCCACGAGTTCTTTGCGGGAAACAGCGTTTTAAGTTCGAGTTCTATCTGCTCGGTACCAAAGCCCTTAGTGCTCAAATCGGTACTGTGGCACTGGTGGCAGTGCGTAGGCATGGCAATGTGGTAGCCGCAGTAGTGGCAGCGCAGCGCGTTTTTATACTTATAGTAGGTGAGGCTCACGTCGCATTGCGGGCACTGGGGCACGTTGCCGCAGGTCATGCACTCTACCCACGGTGAAAACCCCCTCCGGTTCTGGAAGAGTATTACCTGTTTGCCCACGGCCAGCGTTTCGGCAATGGCTTGGGTAAGAGTGTCGCTAAAGTGGCCGGTCATCTGCTTTCGTTTGTACTTGTCCTTAAGGTCAATCAGCACAATTTCAGGCGGCAGCACTTTGCCAAAACGTTCTTTCAACTCAGCAAGGCCATATTTTCCGCTTTTAACGTTTGTGTAGCTTTCAATACTTGGCGTAGCCGAGCCCAAAAGCACCTTTGCGCCAAAGTTATTTGCCAACACAATAGCCGCATCACGGGCATGGTAGCGTGGGGCGGGGTCCTGCTGCTTAAAGGTTTGCTCGTGCTCTTCGTCGATAACGATAAGCCCCAGGCTCCGGAAAGGCAGGAACAACGCCGACCTTGCCCCAATAACCACCTGCGCCTTATCTGACGCCTGTAATACCTGCTGCCACACCTCTACACGCTCGTTGTTAGAGTATTTAGAGTGAAAGACAGCCACTTTGTTGCCAAAGTAAGCCGTAAGCCGGTGCACGAGCTGTACGGTAAGGGCAATTTCAGGGAGGAGGTAGAGTACCTGCTGGTTGCTTGCTATATATTCTTCAATCAGTTTGATGTATACCTCGGTTTTGCCGCTGCTGGTAATGCCGTGCAGCAGGGTAACCGGATGCGTTTCAAAACTTTGTTTTATCTGGGTAAAGGCTTCCTGTTGTTTTTCGCTTAGGGCAAAGCCTGCATTGTCGCTGCCGGTAAAGCTTACGCGGTCTTCTTCGATATAATATTCTTCAAAGATACCTTTGTCGATGAGCGATTTGATAACCGTGGCTGTACCGCCCGAAGCCTCTAATAATGCCTTAACGGTAATAGGTTTGCTGCGGTCGCGTGCCTGTAGCTGGAAGTACTGCAGTACTACTTCGCGCTGCTTTTGGGCACGGCTTAGTAGTTCCAGCAATTCGCTGAGCTGCTCTTCCTTTAAGAATTCTTCCTGCAGGCGTATGTAGCGTATTTTTTTCGGTTTGTACTTCTCGGAAACCTCTTCCTGTAGCGATATTACGTTTTTAGAGATCAGCCGGTTGAGTAGGGGTAGTACGGTTTTTTTATTGAGTATCGCCGTAACCTCCTGCACTTTGAGGGCGCTTTGTTTTTGCAGCGCTTCGTATATCAGGTATTCGTCGTCGGTAAGGTCGCCGGCATCGGGGTTAAAGCCTTGCTGTGCCGAAATTATCGTTTCGCTCTCCAGCAGCAGTCCACTGGGCAGGGCGGACTTATACACCTCTCCAATAGTACACATATAGTAGGCCGCTATCCACTGCCAGTGTTGCAGCTGGTGGGCGGTAACTATGGGTGTATCGTCAAGTATCTGGTGGATGTCCTTCGCTTCGTATGTCGACGGCGGGTTTTGGTGCAGCGCGTGCACCAGCCCGGTATACAGCTTATTTTTACCAAAGGGCACCGCTACCCGCATGCCGGGCTGCAAAAAGCCATACTCTGCGGCGTTTACCGCATAGGTAAAGGTACGCGGCAGGGCAAGCGGCAGGATTACTTCGATAAAATAGGGCATGTAGGAGTGTTTAAGGCAAAGATAAGCCATAATCACGGCTTTGCAAAACCAAGGATTTGTCTGGTTATAGATTAATCGCGTACAATACCGCCCACAGCACCATCGTTATATTTCCATTGAAAAGCCTCAGCCTTTTCGGGGTTAATGGTACCGTCGACGTTAAGCACTTTAAGTTCGTAGAGCCAGTTTAGCAGTTTCTCAGCATTTCTGGCTTTGTCGATACCAAATGCAGTCGACAGGTGAGGATTAAGGTCGCAGGTTACTTTGATGCGCTCCTTCAGGAAATTAATAACTACATAATGCTCATCATACTGCGATGATGAAGCTACGTTTTTTATAAAGTACGCTATTATTTCCTCACCTTGCAGGTTGTAAATCGACAGTTCTTTAGCGTTTACTTTTTCATAGCGCAGTATGGGTGTACCGTTTAAAAACACCTGTTCTTTTTTAATGGTAATCGGGTCTTGCTGCGCAAAACCGGCCATCGAAGATAAAAAAATCAGGATAACGTAAAGTTGTTTTTTCATGATGTACTTGTATTGGTTCAATTAAACGTGATACAAGTTTTGTGCCTGAAAATATTTATGAATAAAAAACCTGTAACTGAAGAGCTACAAGTTTTAAGATAAGATATTTTTAAACAATTATTTCACAGATAATTTGGCCCCCAAGGCTCTTGAATTTTTTTCATTGCCAATAAATTTGGCAGCGATATCCATTTTAGTTTTCTCAAAATTTTCATCAAAAGAAACTCTCTTCTCTTTTCCTTCAAAAGAAACGGTTGTTTTCTTTCCAGATTTGTCTAAATATATTTTTAAAGTGCTGTTCATGAAAAACTATTTATTTGAATATATTGAAATCCGTATGAGCATATTTTTCAAAACGCGGATGTGCATGTTCAGATTGATTTTTATTATTTCTTCCATTAAACCAAATAGACCGTTTACCAATATTTTTTCCAGTTTTATTTTGCACAGCTTCTTTTATAAAATCTTCAGAGGACATTATCCAAATTTTATCTAAACGATGTGAGTAAAAAACAAAGTAATAGTTCGCTCTATGCTCATGTGTTATTGCAGCAAATAATGCTGCGTCACCAAACGTTACATCGCTTGAACGAGCTTTAATTTGAATCTCGACAAATGTTCCATCTTTTTTCCTGACTATGGCGTCGATTGCGAAATCATCGATTAATGGAATGTAAACATCAAGTCCTTGTTCAAGCATTTTACTTATTACAAAGTATTCCATCCGTTTTCCAAAACCTGCATTATGTCTAAAAGTTTCGCCCATATTTTTTTGTTACGCAATTTAACAAAAAAACCTGCAGCTCCCGCCGCAGGTTTCAATATAAAATATCAATCAAAAAATAGTAAACCAAAAATCACTCCTCCGTTCGTTGTCCCATCATCATCAGGAATGCCTTTAAAAAGCCGTCTATTTCGCCGTTCATAACACCATCAACATCGCTGGTTTCGTGGGCGGTGCGTACATCTTTAACCAGTTTGTAGGGGTGCATCACGTAATTGCGTATCTGCGAGCCCCACTCGATTTTCATCTTGTTGGCCTCTATTTCATCGCGCACGGCCTGGCGTTTTTTAAGCTCAATTTCATACAACTGCGATTTAAGCAATTGCATGGCCTTTAGCTTATTATCAAGCTGCGAACGCGTCTCAGAGTTTTCGATAATAATGCCTGTAGGGTGGTGGCGCAGGCGTACCGCGGTTTCTACCTTGTTTACGTTCTGGCCTCCCGCGCCGCTGCTTCGCATGGTTTCCCAGCTAATGTCGGCCGGGCTTATCTCTATCTCAATGGTATCATCGGCAAGCGGGTATACATAAACCGATGCAAACGAGGTGTGGCGCTTGGCATTACTATCAAACGGACTGATGCGCACCAACCTGTGCACGCCGTTCTCGCCCTTAAGCCAGCCAAAGCTATAATCGCCCTCAAACTCCAGCGTTACGGTTTTAATGCCCGCAACCTCACCGGCCTGAAAGTTAAGCTCCCTTATCTTGTAGCCCTCTTTTTCGCCCCACATCATGTACATGCGCATCAGCATGGCGGCCCAGTCGCAGCTTTCGGTACCACCGGCACCGGCTGTAATCTGTACCACGGCACTCAGGCTGTCGCCCTCGTCTGATAGCATATTTTTGAATTCGAGGTTTTCAATATGGGTTATGGTGGCTTTATACTGCTCGTCGAGTTCTTCCGCGGTAACGTCGCCTTCCTTATAAAAGTCGTACATTACCTGCAGCTCCTCGGCCATAGTGTTGCCCTTTTCGTAGTCTTCTACCCACTTTTTCTTGCTGCGCAGGTTGCGCACAATAGCCTCGGCCTCTTTGGCGTTATTCCAAAAGTCCGGTGCATAGGTTTTCTCTTCCTCGTTGGTAATTTCTATTAACTTCCTGTCGACGTCAAAGATACCTCCTCAGTGCTCCCAGGCGCTCTATAATACCTTTTATTTGTTCGGTATTTGTCATAAAAACTGTAGTTTTGTATTTGCTTACGCAAAAATAAGCGATACTTTTTAATTATATGGAAATTAATTTAATAAGCGATACGGTTACGAAGCCCGGCCACGAAATGCTGCAGCAAATGTTCCGCGCAAAAGTAGGCGATGACGTTTATAAACAGGACCCTACGGTAAATGAGCTGGAAGAATCTGTTGCCGGATTATTTGGCAAAGAGTCCGGATTATTTTTTCCGAGTGGCACGATGGCGAACCAGGCAGCTATTAAATTACACACCCAGCCAGGCGATGAGCTTATTTGCGACAAGTGGGCGCACGTATATAATTATGAAGGCGGCGGCATAGCGGCTAACAGCGGCGTGCAGGCAAAACTGCTGGATGGCGACCGTGGCATGATAACCGCCGCACAGGTGGCCGAGGGCATTAACCCGCCAGATTTTTACCACAGCCCGCTTACCAAACTGGTGTGCATAGAAAATACAACCAACAAAGGGGGAGGCGCGTGCTACGACCTGCAAACCCTTAAAGATATAAAGAATGTGTGCACCCAGCACAACCTTAAATACCACCTTGACGGTGCGCGTATATGGAATGCCCTGGTTGCAAAGCGCCAGCACCCCAGGCAGTTTGGCGAACTGTTTGATACCATTTCAGTTTGCCTGAGTAAAGGGCTGGGCGCTCCGGTAGGTTCGGTACTTTTAGGCAGCAAGGCTGATATGGCTAAGGCGCTGCGCATCCGTAAAGTTTTTGGCGGAGGGATGCGGCAGGCAGGATATCTTGCCGCTGCCGGATTGTATGCCCTGCAACACAACGTAGGCCGCCTGGAGGAAGACCACCGCCGTGCCAAAGAGCTTGGGAAGTTACTGACCCAAATGCCCTGGGTAAAAAGCGTGGAACCTGTGGAAACCAATATCCTTATTTTCTCCCTTAAAGACGGCTATAGCGAAACCGGCCTTATCGAAAAACTGAAGCAAAAGAGCATTTTTATAAGTTCGCTGGGCAAAGGCAAACTGCGTATTGTTACCCACCTTGATTATAAAGAGGTAATGCACCAGTATGTGCTGGAAGCGTTTAGTAAGCTTGCTTAAAAATTTGTTTCAAGTTTCAGGTTAGCCTCACCCCCGGCCCCTCTCCGAAGGAGAGGGGAGGAGCTTCACTCGGATGGGATGAAAATAATTATCTTCGTTTTTTACGTGCTTCACGCTTTGCGAGTTTTCTTTTTCGCTGCCATTCCCATATCATATACCTGATAGCACCAATGCTTAAGGGTATTGAACCTTTAATTTCATCTTTTAGCGATATAGGTAAGTCCCAACCTTCATAGTTTTTATTCCAGTCGATAGTGTTGACTTTTGCTCCCGGGTTAAAACGGAATTTCGCAGTCTTAAAATCATTCTTCCTAAAACGTTCAGTTATCTTTTGCAATAAACTAAAGGTTTCTATTTCATAGTCAGGAATTGTTTTTTCAGTTTCCTGAATATAATCAATAGGCTCTGCACTCCAGAAAATCAGCAAGGCTGTACCTTTATCACATTTGGGGCTTTCAATTATCCAGTTGAGTACAGTAGCACCATCATCCCAGTTAAAGTTTTGTGCCAGATAATATTGCTCTGCCGGACTAAGCGTCTTGAAAAGATTATAGTCAGGAACAAAATCTATATCTTCGGTTCTAAATGAATATTCGATAAAATTTTTTTGAATGAAATGCTCTCTCCAAGGAAGTATTATCATAGTAACGTTTTTTGGTAGTTTGGTAAATATAATGAAAATTAACAGTTATAAATTTTTTCCTGATTCATTCCTGCAAAATTACAACGGTTTTTAACCCGGAGTACTGAACGCGTTTCTTCAGTAAAATTTACGCAAGAAATAGTTGCTGATTTCTCTTTACAAAACAAACAGGTATAAAGTACTGAAGCGGCTCCTTCAGTAAAAATGATATTCCACAGCTGTGGAATATGGTAAAATATAAAGTGGAATACCTGAAAATTAAATTACTGATTATCAGTGGATAGTGAAAACGTATTCACTACAGCTTTTGATGATTTATGTAAGATTATTAACCAAAAGTGGAACATCAGTTGAACATTAACTGTTGATAACTTTTTTCGGACTTAATTATTCTAAAAGATCCGGCCTCCTCGTTTTTGTATGTTCGTAGGCCATATCTTCCCTCCATTTATCAATATTGGCAAAGTTGCCGCTTAATAAAATATCGGGTACTTTCCAACCCTTGTATTCAGCCGGGCGGGTATAGATGGGAGGCGAAAGCAGGTTATCCTGAAAGCTATCAGTAAGTGCTGAAGTTTCGTTGCTTAACACACCCGGAATCAGGCGGATAATAGCATCGGCCACTACAGCCGCGGCAAGCTCACCACCCGAGAGGACAAAATCTCCAATAGAGATTTCTTTAGTGATGAAATTATCCCTAACACGCTGGTCTACACCTTTGTAATGCCCACAAAGGATGATGATATTTTCAAGCAGCGACATCTGGTTGGCCATGCCCTGGTTAAGGGTTTCGCCGTCGGGGGTCATATAGATAACCTCGTCATACTCGCGTTCTGATTTTAACTTACTGATACAAAGGTCTATAGGTTCTACCATCATTACCATACCGGCACCACCGCCAAACTGGTAGTCGTCTACGTTCTTGTGCTTGTTAGTGCTGTAATCCCTAAGGTTGTGCAGGTGTACTTCTACAATGCCCTTGTCCTGGGCACGCTTAAGTATCGAAGCCTCAAACGGGCTGCGAAGCAATTCAGGAAGTACGGTAATGATGTCGATGCGCATTTCTTAAATATATCAATTTTATAATGTGCAAATGTAGCAATTGAAAAATTGATATATTATAGAATTGTTCAATTGTTATATTAAACCCCAAACTGCTTCAGGTGGTGGTCCAAATGCTTCCATTGCGCCACGTCAATTTCCTCGTAGGTCATTTTTCCAAATAAGGGGTGATCAGTCACTTTAATGCCCTCTTTACCCTCACGGCTAAACTTTTCTACCAGTTCTTTGAGTTCACGTTTTGCAGTTTCAAAATCAGGCTCAAAGTTTACTTTAAATTCCTTGGCGGTAGGCATGCCTTTGCCAAATGGGTGTGCGCTGGTAAACTGCTTTTTAGCCCTACGGCCAAACAATAATTTAATAAGCGGGTTTACTTTTATATGCTTTGTGCCATATACCACCTGAAGCGGCATTTTACAGTGTTCCATCATCTGGCTTACGGTCATTACGCCCCATTCAGATAGCTTAATAGGTGTTAGTTTATCAATGCGGTCAAGTATATGTTGGTTCCCGGTAGGGTGAAATAGGCTTTCCATAGTATGTGTTTATTTTCCGTATCAAAATTAGTAATAAAACTTACACGTTTATACCGCGATAATATTTTATATACAGGGGCTTTCTCCAAAATTACCGTTTTGTTATGATACGCCAGCACGATAAAATTTGTAAATTTGCCCTTTCAAACAAAACAAAAACAATGGAAAACGGAATTTACGCGAAATTCGATACTACTAAAGGTGAGATACTTGTACAGCTTACCTATGATAAAACCCCCGGTACTGTGGGTAATTTTGTAGGCCTTGCAGAAGGTAACCTTGAAAACGATGCCAAGCCGCAGGGCAAACCGTATTATGACGGACTTATATTCCACAGGGTTATAGCCGACTTTATGATACAGGGCGGTGACCCACTGGGCAGGGGTACAGGTGGCCCGGGCTACAGCTTTGACGATGAGTTTCACCCAGACCTTAGGCACGACGCGCCTGGCGTACTGAGTATGGCTAATTCAGGCCCCGGCTCTAACGGTTCGCAATTTTTTATTACGCACGTAGCTACACCATGGCTTGATGATAAGCACACCATATTTGGTAATGTTGTAGAAGGCCAGAATGTGGTAGATGCCATCCAGCAAAACGATAAAATAAACAAACTTGAAATTATACGCGTAGGCGATGATGCTAAAAACTGGAATGCAATTGAGGCGTTCCGCACGTTTGAAGGCTCGCGCGAAAAAAGGATTGCCGAGCAAAAAAGGCTTGCCAGCGAAAAATTAGACAAACTTGCTGCCGGTTTTGACAGCACCGAAAGCGGCCTGCGTTATAAAATTATACAAAAAGGCGACGGTAAAAAAGCTGAGAAAGGTAAAACCGTATCGGTACACTACAAAGGTGCCCTTGAAAACGGACAGGAATTTGACTCGTCTTACAAACGAAGCCCAATCGACTTCAGGCTTGGCCAGGGCCAGGTTATTGAAGGCTGGGATGAAGGCATTGCCCTGCTACAGGTAGGCGACAAAGCCCGTTTTGTTATCCCTTCTCACCTGGGTTACGGGTCGCGTGGCGCGGGTGGTGTTATCCCACCGGATGCTACACTTGTATTTGACGTCGAGCTGATGGACGTGAAATAAAATATTAAGTAATTAGTACAAAGTATTAAGATAGAAGGCTGCCGGAAACGGTGGCCTTTATTTTTGCAACAAAGCCCGCTAAACAGTTGCTTAGCGGGCTTTGTTTTTTGCAATTTACTATTAATTCGAGAAATAAATCTGCGAAAAAATAACTATTGCAGTCGCGGCAATAACGCCGGCCTGTATAAATTTAATTATCGCGTTTTTGCGTTCAAGCGAACGGTAATGCGCGTATCTTTTTTTGTTGTCGTTTTCGGCATGTGGGTACTCAAACCCGGCCAGGGTCATAAACTTCTTCATAGCTCATCGTCATTTAAATAGGTGAATGTGGTAAAGTTAAATAACATTATCTGTTCGTGAAATTATTTTAACAATAATTTTTAGTAAAAAAACTAATTTTAACATTTTTAATCTGTTTTAAGTGATTTCATTCCATTTTATTGAATAATCAATCTCATTTTTTTATCGGGAAATGTTTATTTATTTTTGACACTTATTAATTAGCATAGTGAGTAAAGAAATTGTTGTACTTATAGGAGGCCCCGGAAGCGGAAAAACGACCTTAATAGACCGGCTAACAGAAAAGGGCTATTTGTGCTATCCTGAAATTTCGCGCGAGGTAATCATGGAGGCACGCGCCCAGGGTATAGAGCAGCTTTTTCTGGAAAATCCGTTACTGTTTAGCGAACTTCTGCTGGAAGGCCGTAAAAAGCAATTTCATACTGCTGTAGCCGAAACAGCCGATGTAGTATTTATAGACCGTGGCATACCCGATGTGCTTGCATATATGCACTATATAGGTGATGCCTATCCTGCATTTTTTGATGCGGCCTGCCGGGAGTATGTGTATACAAAAATATTTTTCCTGCCGCCGTGGGAGGAGATATATACGGCTGATGAAGCCCGCTATGAAAACTATGAGCAGGCAAAGCTGATATCGGGCCACCTGCAGGAAACCTACAAAAAATATGGCTACAACCTGATAGAAGTGCCCAAAGACACGCCCGATAACAGAATTCTCTTTATATTAGGGCATCTTAACCAATAGTATGCAGCAGCCCTTAGATATCCTGAAAAAATACTGGCAGCACGATGCGTTTCGTCCCTTTCAGCAGGATATTATAAATACCGTGCTGGCTGGTAATGATGCCTTTGCGCTTATGCCTACCGGCGGGGGAAAGTCGGTATGCTTTCAGGTTCCCGCGCTTGTAAAGCCGGGTATCTGCCTGGTTGTTTCGCCCCTTATCGCCCTGATGAAAGACCAGGTGCAAAACCTCCAGAAAAAAGATATTAAAGCCATGGCACTTACCGGCAGCCTTAGCGCAGACGAAGTAAGCGACCTGCTGGACAATTGCCGTTTTGGCAACTATAAGTTTCTCTATCTTTCGCCCGAACGTTTAGAAAACGACTGGATTGTAGAACGCATAAAAGAACTCGATATTAACCTTGTAGCCATAGACGAGGCTCATTGCGTATCGCAATGGGGGCACGACTTTCGTCCGGCGTACCTTAAAATAGGCGCCTTGCGCAAGCAACTGCCCGATGTGCCTTTCCTTGCATTGACCGCATCGGCTACAAAACGGGTACAGCAGGATGTGGTAACGCAGCTTGGCCTTATAGAGCCTTATGTTTTTAAGCAGTCGTTCGCCAGGGAGAACATAGCCTACATGGTCTTTGAGTGCGAAGACAAGCTGTACCGCCTCACACAGATATTTAAAAAGAATATTGGCCCGGCCATTATATATGTACGCAACCGCCGCGCCTGCCATGAAGTTTCGTCCCAATTGCAATCGTTGGGTTTTAGCGCGACGTTTTACCATGGTGGGTTAAAGGAAAATGAAAAACAGTCCAATATGGAGGCATGGCTTAATAACCGCTGCCAGGTTATGGTGGCTACCAATGCTTTTGGCATGGGTATAGACAAGCCTGATGTAAAAGTAGTGGTGCATTTGCAACTGCCCGAAAATATAGAGAGTTACTATCAGGAAGCGGGCAGGGCAGGGCGTAACGGTCAAAAAAGCTTTGCGGTAATGCTGGTTAACCCAAGCGATGTGCTTACGGCAAAAAGCCAGTTCCTGAGCGCGCTGCCCGATAAAGTATTTTTAAAAGAGGTTTACCTGAAGCTGAACTCCTTTTTACAGATAGCGTACGGTGAAGGGCCAGGAGTGGTATATCCGTTCAACTTTAACGACTTTTGCCATAAGTATAATTTCCCTTCGGCAAAAACATATAATGCATTACAATTTTTGGACAGGCAGGGCATACTTACACTGTCGCGGGAATTTACACAAAAGCTCAGCCTTCAGTTTTTAATTCCTAGCAGGGAAGTGGTACGCTACATAAGCCTGAACCCGGCAGACGAGGAAGCTGTACTAACCATATTACGTAACTACACGGGCGTATTTGATATGGAAATGAGTATCAACACAGGGCTCGTAACCTCTAAAGCAAAAATCACCGAGGAGCAGTTGCTTAAAATGCTAAAGCGCATGGAAGGGCAGGGGATGATAACGTTGCGGGTGTCTGGTGATGATAGCAACATCGTTTTTCAAGAAGTGCGCGAAGATGAGCATACTGTGAATCGCATCTCTAAGTTTTTAACCCAGCAAAACAGTATAAAGGTTGCCCAGTTGGAAAGCATGCAAAAGTACGTTACCGATACTACACATTGCAAAAGCAACATGATACTACAGTATTTTGACGAAGAGACCATGGCTGATTGCGGAACATGCTCATACTGCCTCGCGCAGAAAAAAATCAGCCTTACACCCATAGAAGCTGCTACAGCTATACTTGAAGTGTTAGCGGAAAAGGCGGTATCTTCGCGTGATGTAGAACAAAGCCTTGGCTTAGGGCCTAAAGAAACGGTTATAGCTCTTCAGCTGTTGCTGGATGCGGGCCGGATAAAAATTAATGAAAACAATCAATACATATTGAGGTAATGAACAAGTTGAAAATTGTATTTATGGGTACCCCTGAGTTTGCCGTGGGGATACTTGATGCCATATACCAGCGCGATTACGATATTTTGGGCGTAATAACAGCCGCTGATAAGCCAGCCGGCAGAGGCCAGAAAATAAAATACAGCGCCGTAAAAGAATATGCCCTTGAAAAAGGCTTACACCTTTTACAACCCACTAATCTTAAAGATGAAGGTTTTTTGGCAGAGTTGAAAAGCCTCGGTGCCAATTTGCAGGTGGTGGTAGCGTTCCGTATGTTGCCCGAAGCGGTATGGAAAATGCCTGAGCTGGGCACGTTTAACCTGCACGCATCATTGCTGCCGCAATACCGTGGCGCGGCGCCTATAAACTGGGCTGTAATAAACGGGGAGACGGTAACGGGCGTTACTACCTTTTTTATCGACGAGAAAATTGATACCGGCGCCATGATACTTAAAGAAGAAATAGCAATAGGCGAAGATGAGAGTGCAGGCGCGCTGCACGACCGTCTTATGGAGCTTGGTAAAGGTGCCGTGATAAAAACACTTACATTAATAGAGGCAGGTAATGTACAAACAACCCTGCAGCCGCATGAAGGTAACATAAAAACAGCTTATAAGCTTAATAAAGAGAATTGTAAAATAGACTGGACAAAACCCGGGATAGAAATTTACAATCTTATACGCGGCCTTAGCCCTTACCCCGCCGCGTGGACTTTCTTGCAGGACAGGGGCCAGGAATGGAATGTAAAAATATATCTATCTGGATATAGCAACGAGGTACACAATAATGAGGTGGGGAAGGTAGTTGTTGAGAACAAGCAGATAAAAGTGGCTACAATTGATGGTTTTATAATCCTAATACGCCTTCAGATGCCCGGGAAAAAGCCAATGGCCGCCAATGAATTGCTAAACGGGATGGCATTTAGCCAAAATGCAAAGGCCTATTAGTGCGAATTTTATGATTTTTTTATATTATTTTGATAAAACAAGCATCATTATTAACAATATGAAAAAAGTTATTAACAATTAAAACGAAATCGTTATAAATTAGTTGCGTGGTATGTAAATCCTGCTAAATTTGTAGGACAGGAGTGGGAAAAACAATAATTTTAACCAAACAATAATTTCAATTTATTATGAACAAATCAGAATTAATCGACGCAATTGCAGCTGATGCGGGAATATCTAAAGGTGCTGCTAAAAAAGCACTTGAATCTTTTGTGTCTAATGTAAGTGAGTCGCTAAAAGGTGGCGGAAGGGTTTCACTTGTAGGCTTTGGCTCATTCTCTGTATCAGGCAGGGCTGCCAGGGAAGGAAGAAATCCTCAAACCGGAAAAACTATTAGCATTGCTGCTAAAAACGTAGTTAAATTCAAACCGGGAGCTGAACTTGACGGGCATGTTAACGGCTAGTATTATTTTGATTAATAAAATTCAGGCTCTTCAATTACAGAAGGGCTTTTTTTTTAAAAATAGGTGAAATTTTTTTCGGGTTCATTTTTTTTTGTTAAATTTAGTTCAAATTGCAAGAAGATGATTTCATTAAAGCCCAAAAAAGGTTACCTGCTGGTGGCAGAGCCTTCCACCATAGGAGATCTTTCTTTCAACAGGTCTGTAATCCTCATTGCCGACCATAATACTGAAGGCTCTATAGGTTTTATACTTAATAAGCCCTTAGGGTATACCATACATGACCTTATTCCTGAAATTGACGCTACGTTTAAAATATACAATGGGGGGCCAGTAGAGCAGGATAACCTGTATTTTATACATAATGTGCCGGATTTGATTCCCGGCAGTATCGAAATTTCTAACGGTATTTACTGGGGGGGCGATTTTGAATGTGCAAAAGACCTCATTAACGCAGGCCTGATTAAAAAGAACAATATCAGGTTTTTCCTGGGCTACAGTGGATGGAATGCTAACCAGCTTGAAGAAGAACTTGAAGATAATTCGTGGATAGTTTCCCACAACAGGTATGATAATAAGATAATAGCTAAGTCGAGTACTTCATTCTGGAAAGAAAAAATAATAGAACTGGGGGGTAATTATCTTATATGGAGCAACGCGCCTGAAAATCCTGCGCTTAATTAACCTAACCTTACCTTTGCATTTAGCCGTTTTACAAGCTCAAGGGAAAATAAATTTGTATATTCCTTTTTACGGTATTTGGTTATGGGCTGTATGCCTGCAATAACATTTGTTAGAAAAAGTTCATCCGCTTTTTGAAGTTCAAATGGTGATATTGATTTTTCAATAACCTCAATCCCCTCAATTTTTTTAGCAATCTCTAAAATTTGTTTACGCATTACCCCGTTAAGGCATCCGTCTGAAATGGGCGGAGTAATTAACAGCGTGCCGCTGAGCATAAATATATTGCCCTGTATGGCCTCAATTACATTCT
Source organism: Flavobacterium sp. RHBU_24 (assembly GCF_046613695.1). Lineage (NCBI taxonomy): Bacteria > Pseudomonadati > Bacteroidota > Flavobacteriia > Flavobacteriales > Flavobacteriaceae > Flavobacterium > Flavobacterium sp. RHBU_24. The sequence goes on from NZ_JBKJHD010000011.1 coordinate 117,160, forward strand.
TTTCATCATTTATAAGCAGGCAGTTATTATAGCCATTTTCAGCAGCAAAAATGCTTGCAAGGGTATTTACAATACGGTTGTTTGTTTTAAGGGTGCTTAGCAGTTGTTTTGCAACAAAAAAGTCTTTATACAACTCCACTTCATAAGGCGTTGTATTTATGCTGTACAGCGCTGCTGTAAGCGGCTCTGCGGTAATAATAAACTCCGTTTCCCGGCTTGAAGGCAGGTAGCGCCCGCCCGGCCTGCGGTAAAATGAGATGCGCGCCCGGTATGAAGGCGCCCCTTCAAGTGTTTCGGTAAGCTTTATAATCTCGCTTTCCATATAGTCCAATGTAAAGTCCATGGCAATATCCATACGAGCAATGCGCAGCGACGCCATAAGCCTAAAGTAATGATCTTCGCTAAACAATACCCGGCCGTTAAGGGTTTTTACAGTATCAAAAATTGAATCGCCATATAAAAAGCCCCTGTTTTGCTCTACCTGGAGCCCGGATTGTGTAATAATGTCGCCGTTATAGTTAATCATAAAAAAGCCCTGAAAAATTCAGGGCAAATATACTTTATAAAATTGGAAACATTAAACTGATCCCAGAACATGTTTTAAGTCAGATACCTGGTTCTCCCACAATTGTTTACTCTCCTGTAAGTCATCTTCTTCGGCAAAGTCTACCACAAGGAGCGATACATCCTTAGTAATTTCATCAACTAAAATACGCAGTTCAAAATAGTATTCGCCGTCTTTATTTTGCTCATCAATCCATCTGAATTTTACTTTTTCGCCTGTTTTTTTTGACGACAGCCTTGCTTTTTCTTCAGAGTCATTCCAGATGAATGTAAAAAACTCGCCTCGTGAATTAACGTTATCGGCAAACCACTCGGACAGGCCTGAAGGCGTAGATATATATTGATATAATAGTTGAGGAGAAGATGTTATAGGAAATTCTATCTCATACTTAATTTTTTCATCCATTGGTATAAAAATTTTTGGAAATATATAATTTTTAACACTCATAAAAAAACAATATTGAAAATAATTTTTTTGAGTAAAAATATATTTGGATGATAGTAATATAATTATATCTTTGCACCCGCATTCAAGGAAATGCAAAAAAATTTTTGGCGAGGTAGCTCAGTCGGTTAGAGCGCAGGATTCATAACCCTGAGGTCACGGGTTCAACTCCCGTCTTCGCTACGAGGCCGGACAAATCGAAAATTTCTTCGTTTGTCCGGTTTTTTTATTGGTAATTACTGTTACAAAAAGATATCCTTTCTCCTTCCTTATATATAACTTAGGTGTTTGTAAGTCAATTTATTGCATCTTTTGGGCTGCCTTAATATCTTTCCCACGCGCCCTTTTACCTGCAAACTATTGGATAGTTCAACTTTAGATGGGCTGCCGGTTAAGTTTTTACCGCATTTAGGACAAAATAAGGAAGCCGTGCGGAAAGAAATTGTCATCAGCTTCTATTATTGTTGACGGCCGCTTTTTTGTAGAAAAGATACCCTGAAATAAGCGGTTTGTGTTGGTCTCTCACAAGATGGGCTTCTTCTTCGTCATACTTTTCAATAACAGCTTTGCCACAATACACAGGATTTCGAATTGCAACATGGAAAGTACTCGATGAACTCCAGATATTCCGCATTCGTTATAAATGAAGATGCAATTTTAAAATTCTTAAGATACACTTTGTGCCGCATTGGTTATTTATCAAACTAAATCCTTCCTGTTTTGGCTAAAGCAAACTACAAAAATGATTTACATAATTTTTACGAAAATTTACTTTTTTTTTGTAAGTGTTAAACTTTTGTTTATATATTTGTCATGTCAATCTTTCTAACCAAAAGATACACCAACCAATCAATCATACCGTGAATAAATTTACTAAAGGATTACTCGCCTCGCAAGTAATATTTTTCTTCTGTTTATTATTTATAGTTAACTACTCTTTTAGTAGTAAGTTCGTTTGCATAAACTATTCAAAGGTTTATGACGCTTTCTATATGTCAAAAGAAATTAATTCTAAAGGTAATATCCTCCTCGAAAAAAAGAAAAATCGTCTTGATAGTCTTAATGCTTTATTTGAAAAAACATCCCAGTCTGACGTTAAATTAGCTTTAATGAAAGAGATTATTAATGGCAGGCAAGAAATTGAGGCCTTTAGTAATAATTATATGTTAGAGGAGTCTCAAAAAATTAATGACCGTTTAAGGGGTTACGGAACAGATTTTATAAAAGATAAAAAATATAAAATTATTCTTGGGACGGATTCTCATACGCTTATTGCCTATGATGATGCCTTAGATGTAACGGATGAATTTATTATTTATATAAATTCCAGATATGAGGGTAACAGGTAGTGCTATATTAGTCTTGATTTTGTTTATGATTACATGCTGCGGCCCTAATAAGGAGGATGCATTAAAGGTAGGATCGGCCATTAAGGCAAAATATTTTAAGATGGAGCAGAATGGATGGAAATCGTTTACGCACACCCAGAATATTGATGAAATTAATTATACGGCAACTCAGGTACCACTTGATTACTACATATTGAAAAAAGAGGGTATAGATGACCTTAATAAGGCAGACTCGATATCAAAAGCAAACGAGGAAGAGCGCATTATTGAATTTGAATTTTTGCATGAAGAAGAGCAAGACCTTTTGAAAGACGAAAAAGCACGTTTAGATTATGAGAGTGCTATTAAATACATGTCATTTAATATTAAGGATGATTTTTATTTAGTTACGGCAAGCCATGATACAATAAGGAGTGAAGGTGTATTATTTGAGCGTACTTTTAATGTTTCGCCATCAAACAAGCTTTTGATATTTTTTAGTGGCGTAAAAGCAAATCAACCAGTTCAATTAGTATATGATGATAAATTATTTGGCAAGGGTGTGCTAAAATTTAATTTCAAGGAAAAAATTACAAAAATATTATTATGATCCAAAAAATCCGAAAAAGCAAAATAAGAAAATTTATAGCTTTCTATTTGGCATTTAGCATTTTAGTAGAAATAATTGCTCCTGTAAGGGCATATGCTTTAACAGGTGGGCCTGCACAGCCGGAGTTTAATTCATTTACTCCAATTGCTACCTCTGATATGGTAGACTTATCAAGCGGAGATTTCAACTACAATATACCCATAATGGATGTGGGCGGCTATCCTATTAATATGGCATACTCATCAAATGTTTCTATGGATCAGGAAGCATCATGGGTCGGGTTAGGATGGAACCTAAGCATTGGTCAGATTAATCGTCAGATGCGGGGTTTGCCAGATGATTTTAATGGTGATGAAATGATTTACGAAAATAATTTGAAAGATAATATTACTGCGGGTGGACAATTTGCGGAAACTTTATCTTTTATTGGATTAGGAGAAAATGATGAAATAGGTGTTGAGGTTTCGCAAGGTTTTGGAGTAACTATTAATAACTATACTGGATTTGATTTTTCTTTACAAAACTCAGTTGGTTTAAATTTGGCAGGGACCATGAACGTTGGCATGAGCTTTAATTCAAGCGGATCTGATGGTGTATCGGTTTCGCCCACTGTTAGCCTTGGTACAAAGTTTTTATCATATGGCAATTTTGGAACCAGCCTTGGTATAAGTGCAGGAACTACTTATAACAGCAGAAAAGGCGTTGAGAATATTTCAATCAATAAATCTATCGGTTATGAATATAACCGATATAATAGTAAAGGGCATTCAGCAGGTACTACAGGATCTTACAAAATTAATAGTAATATTTCTTTTGTTGATGCTTCATTTACTCCTACAAAGCGCGTTGGGATGCGCTCTTCCAGCTATACTTTCAGCGCACAGATAGGGGGTGAGATTTTTGGTATTGAGCCTGATCTTAAACTCGTCGGTTTCAGGTCGAAGCAGGGAGTAAGGCCAGATCAGAAGATAGTTACTGAACATGCTTTTGGTTATGAAAACACTTGGAATGCAAAAGATAAAGATATACTCGATTTTAACAGAGAAAAAGACCGGGCATTTGGAACGAATACACGCTCATTGCCTGTTACTAACTATACATACGACATTTATTCTATAGAAGGACAGGGAGTAGGGGGCATGTTCCGGGCATATAACGGCCAGGTAGGATATGTTTATGATCGCTATGTTGAAGACGATTCTGAAGGAGGGTCATTAGGAGTTGAAGTAGGATACACGTCTCCTACAAATTTCCGGGTGGGGGTCGATGGCGATATGACTTCGACTGATGGCTATAGTTCTGTTTGGAAATCGAATAATCCAGTACTGGAGAAATTTAAAGAAAGTACAAATGGCAATAAGCCAAGTTATGAGAAAGTATACTTTAAAAATATAGGAGGAAACCACGTAGATAACGATTATACTACCCTCTTTGAGAATGGAATAGGTGGGTATAAAGCCGTAAAGCAAGGTATAACAGGTAGTGCTTTCAATTGGAAAACAAATGGAAAATTTGAATTTAAAAATGGACCTTCTACTCCTTCATCTATAAATATTTCTACTCCGCTTAAGAGAACAGATCGTGTAAACAGGGGACAGGTTATACAGAGATTAACAAGGTCAGAAGCAGTTAAATACGGTTTTAATACAATATTTAGCCCTTATTCGAAAGTAGGTAAACATGACAGCCATACTTCAGAAATAAGAATTTTAAAAGATGGTGGTGAGCAATATATTTATGGGAGGGCGGCATATAACATCAAGAAGAAAGAAGTAACATTTGATGTAAGTGGCCGCGCACATGATGGCCATGCTGGTCTCGTTACATATAACCCAGGCAGTGACAATTCAATAGGTAATAAAGCCTATGGTGATCGTTATTTTAATGCCGTGACTACACCTGCATACGGTCATAGTTTCTTATTAACATCTGTATTGTCAAACGATTATTCTGATTTAACTGGTGATGGCCCCACAGATGATGACTTAGGTAGCTATACACGGTTTTCGTATAATCATCAAAAAACTATAACTGCGCCTTATAAGTGGAGATTACCGTATGCAAGAAATAAGGCTAATTATGATGAAGGGCTGAAATCGAGCCAAAAGGATGATAAGGGCAATTATATATATGGCGAAAAGGAATTGCTATATCTGGACACCATAGTTACTAAGACGCATATAGCGATTTTTGAAATTTCTCCTAGAAAAGACGCATATGGTGTAGACGGTGAAAATGGTGGAGGCAGTATTAGCACTCAATCTAAAATGTATAAGCTTGATAAGATTACATTGTATTCTAAGCCTGAGTTTTTAGAAAAAGGAACTGATGCTACTCCTATAAAAGCCGCTCATTTTATTTATGATTATAGTTTGTGTACTGGTGTTCCAAATAATTTCGCGTCGGCACTGACTGAAAATGAAAAAGATAACCAAGGCGGAAAACTTACATTAAAAGAGGTATATTTTACCTACGGAAAATCTAATATGGGCAGGTATACACCTTATACATTTAATTATGCCAACAACAAACCCTATGACCAGAGAGCTGTTGACAGCTGGGGTAATTATAAGCCTAATGTCTTAGGAAGCGGTACAACTACCTATGATACTGCTACCAATGCAGAATATGCGTTCACAAGCCAGATAAAGGAACAAGCGGATGATTACAATACATCATGGCTTTTAAAAGAAATTTTCATGCCTTCAGGAGGTAAAATTAATATTGATTTTGAATCTGATGATTACGGCTATGTTCAGGATAAGGAAGCAATGCAAATGTTTAAGGTAGCAGGAGTAGGTAGTAATATAAATGCTGCATCAGTTTCTGATATGTCAAAAAATGATCTTTATACAAGTGCTTCTACAGTAAACGATGTTTTATATCTTAAACTTACAGGTAGTAATGATGCTGGAGTAGTTAACAATGTAAATTCGATAAATGACTTTAAAAATAAGTATATAAAACAGCTTACTAAGCAGCCCATATACTTTAGGTTTTTACTCAATATGGCAAAACCACATACTTATGATGACCGGTATGACTATGTTACAGGATATCTTGAACTGGCAGATGAATACAACTTTGTTGATCTAGGTACAGAAGGAAAATATGTTGCCATAAGGATAAAAAAGGTTAATAAAGGAGATGGATTTAATGCAGGCAATGATGTAAACCCTATTTCTAAAGCAGGGTGGAATTTTGGCAGGCAGTATTTAAATAACCTGGTTTATAATAATCCTTCTGATGAAGTAACAGATGATTTGGAAGAAATATTAAATAACATTGTCGATTCGTACACCAGTAGATTTGCAATTTTTAAAAGCCCTAACCGGCAGTTAATAGATCATGAAATAGCAAGTAAGTTTGTTATTGGTAAAGGATGGATACGGCTTATGAACCCCTCTATGAAAAAATATGGTGGAGGTAGTAGAGTAAAAAGAATTAAAATTTATGATAACTGGGATATAATGACATCTCATAATGGAGATGAGGACTATTTACAGTACTATGGACAGGAATATACATATGGAGATGGTACAACTACTTCGGGCGTTGCTACTTATGAGCCTCTTGGGAATAAGGAAAATCCACTGGTTCAGCCATTTTATGATACTACGAAAACAACAGGCCTTTTAGGCCCGGATGAACAAAATTATGTAGAAAAACCTTTTGGAGAATGTTTTTATCCATCCCCAAAAATTACTTATGGTTCCGTAACTGTCAAAAATTTGTCGAGGGAACGTACAGATAACAATACCCTAATAAAGGTTAAAAGGCATGCTACCGGTAAAGTGGTTACCCAGTTCTTCACTTCCAAAGATTATCCCACGCTGGTAGAATATACTGATATGTTCTCTAAATATAACCCCACAAATAAAACCTATGGATTATTTAATATCAGTTCTAAAAACCATCTTACTTTATCCCAGGGTTTTCTAGTACATACCAATGATATGGATGGAAAATTAAAAGCGCAATATGTTTACGCTGAAGGAAAAGATGATGCTCCCATTTCGGGATCTGAATATTTTTACGAAGACCTTCCTACCCAGACAGATGCCAATAATGGTGCGCGAGGAAAGCTAAATAATACCGTTACAACTATTGATTCTAAAGGTAATGTAATACAAAAACTTGTGGGTGTGGATTATGATTGTATCAACGATTTCAGGGAAAGTAGAACTACAACAACTACTGGCGGTGTTAGTGTAAACGTAGCGGTAAACTATATATATGTTCCGCCTCCGGTTGCTATAATCATACCTACTCCTTTGCCTAATAAGACGGAGGTAGATAATTTACTCAGGTCTGCAACGGTTACTAAGGTAATACATACCGCCGGGATTTTACGAAAGCAACGCGTTTTTGATGCTGGCTCTAACGTATACACAAAAAACCTTGCTTGGGATGCTGAAACTGGGGAGGTATTGTTAACCGAAACAATTAATGAATTTAATGATAAATACTATTCATTCTCATATCCTGCTTACTGGGGATATGAACAAATGGGTCAGGCTGCTAAAAATATTGACCTTAAGTGGAAAATAAAGTTTACAGGTGGTACTGATTATCGTTACAGCTTTGACGGTGCCGGCTACAGTGCGGCAAATTATCTTTCTGAAGGTGATGAAGTATGGATAGAACCTAAAATTATGCCTACAGATGAGCAAAATGAAATTTACAGGGAAGAACTTAAAGCATATGTAGTTAACATAAGCAATAATGTATTTACCCTTATAACAGAGAACGGACAGTTTGTTAAAAAAGATGTTGTAGACCAGGGTACTATTAAGATAATACGCTCCGGACGCAGAAATTTATATACGGCTACCATGGCATCTATCACTTCAATGGTAAACCCGCTTGATAAAGTATTAAATAATAAGCTGCCTGTTGACCTTTACAAATCTAATACATGGCAGGAATATCGTATTGTTAATGCTTCGGCAGTTGAATATAAAGATGAGTGGGCAGCACAATGTGAATGCTATCTTCCAAAAATGAAATATAAGGATGGGCATTTAGATTTTGACTATAGCAGTTCAAATGAAAATGCCTTACAGTCCTACAATCCGTATAAATATAATGTTAAGGGTAACTGGCGTGCCAATAGATCTTTTGCATACCTCACTGCAAGAAATTCTGAAACTGACGCCAGCATACGTACCAGCGGATTTTATAATGCTTTCAGGCCATATTATGTATACAACGGTACCGCAAAAAAATGGGTAGTTTATAATACTGCGCCCGGATATGTTGCAACCGATGCTTTATACGTTAAATGGAAGTTTGCCTCGCAAATAACACAGTACAGCCCCTTTGGCTTTGAAGTTGAAAATAAAGATGCATTAGGCAACTACTCTTCTGCAGTTTATGGATATAATTATAGGTTTCCTGTGGCGGTTGCTGCCAATACAAAATACAGCCAGCTTGCAGCAGATGGGTTTGAAGATTATGGCTTTAGCAAGTGCGATACAACTGCACACTTTAGTACGCAGGGAAGTTTAATACCTTACCAGGTTTATACTACCTCAGAACAATCCCACACAGGCACTAAAAGCCTGAAGGTATTGCCGGGCATGAAAGCCTCTGTGATAAAACAAATAGAACCGTGTACCGATAATTCAGGGAATGAGTAATTAGCCATTCATACCAACTTCCAATTTTATGAAAAAACTTAGTCTCTTTTTAGTGTTCTTTTTTTGCATACAGACATTTTATTCCCAAACACCTGCTCTGTATGAAAATTTTGAGTCTGGAGGTGCAGTGCCTACAATGTCATCTACACTACCAGCCTGGGGTACATGGCCACAGGCAAGTGGCAACTGGACTATAATTAATAAAACCGGGTCACAATACTGGGGTTATAATACATCCGTTAATCCAATACCTAAAGCATATGAAGGACCCGGTACTCCACCAGATAACCATAAATGTGCCTATATTCCAGGAACTTTCCCCACGCTTGCTACAGATTGGCTAATTAGCCCTCAGTTTACTGTGCCAAATCAAGCGCAGTTAAGATTTTGGTGCTTAGCTTATGGTTGGATAACTTCCGGTACAAGTTTAAAGGTTTATATAGGTACAAACCCATCAGATATGGCATCCTTTACTGAAATAGGAAACCTTGGTAATAATTGGGTGTCTAGCAGTTATTATCAGGAGGTTGTTGTTGATTTTCCAGCAAACACTATTGGGACGCAGCGCTATGTGGCTATTGTATGTACAGGTGGGCAATGGTTAGTCGACGAGTTGTCTGTTGCCAGCGCCCCGCCCTGTAACAAACCAACGAATATTAATTTTTCGAATGTTACATCTTCCTCATTTGATGTATCTTGGAATCCCGGTAATGCTATACAATGGGAAGTGCAAATAGATGATTCTAGCGATGTTACCCCAGGTACTAATACGATAGTAGTAAACCAGCCAACGCTGTCAGTTACATCTACTTCAAATGGACAAAGTCTAGTTCCTTCCCATACTTATTACGTAAAAGTTCGTGCAATATGTAATACAAGCCCTAGTAAAAGCCCGTGGTTAAACAATGCCGCTGTTCAGACTTATCCTGTCGGTACATTATGTTCAGCGCCTTATGTGCTCTCTACGCCTTCGCTTCCTTTTGTAGGTACAAATTACGTTTACCTGCCAACTGGTACCTATTATTCTGATAATGATATCCAGTCTGGTTGCAGTGCGGATTCTAACAGTGTTTTTACAGGGTTGCAGGATGTGTATTCATTCACAGCTCCTGTAACTGGCGATGTTGATGTAAGCATAATAGGCGAAAGCCCTGGCATGTCGTTATATGTATATGGTAGTTGTAGCGATATTGGTGTGAATTGCCTGGGTGGCGATACCGGCGAAACTTCGCTTGTCAATACAGTTTATAACCTCCATGTTACAGCCGGCCAAACCTATTATATAGTAACCCAATTTGACGGATCGCCTAAACAGGGCCACTATAGCCTTACAATAACACCTAGTAATTCATGCACTTCAAATATAGTATCGGGATTTGGGGTTACTAATTGCACAGGAACTCAGTTTAACGCAACAGCGTACGTTCAGAGTACAGGTACTACCCAGCCTATTACGGCAACAGCTTATAACAACGGTGTAGTAGCTGGTACACAAAATGTAACAGGCGCAGGCCAGGTTCAGTTTGGGCCATTTAGCTCCAGTGCAAATGTTACAATAGTATTGCAAAATCAGCAAAATCCTAATTGTTTCCTGATTAGTGGTACATTGAATACAAACGATTGTACCACATTGTGTACAGGTGCACCAACTATTACCGTTGGGGCAACGGGCAATTGTAATTATATTGCAGGCAGCTTATCAGGTGCCCCGGTATCGACCATACCGCTGGCAAATTGTACTCCTGCGCCCTTAGCAGAACTTTGGTATCAGTTTACGGCAACTTCATCAACTGAACATATACAGGTTACGGGTCCTAATGGTAATTATACTAACCTTAAATTTGCTGTATATACAGGTGCCTGCGCGGCTGTAACCCAAGTATATTGTGGCAATAGTGCGCAAAATACAGTAACCGGCCTTACTGTTGGCCAAATATATTACGTTAGGGTATATGCAACTTCTTTAACAGATGATCTTGATTTTAATCTTTGTGTAATTGCCTCCGCGGATACGTGTGCCAATACAAATGCATTATCTCCTACTGTTAAATCATTATTTACCAGCCTTATTAATCACTTGTTTGCCAATAGGGCGCAGATAACCACATTAGTTGACCCTTATACCTGCAGCGAGTTGACAGCTTTGGCACCTTATATATCAGATGCAACTCCAAAAATTTATAATTTTACGGCCACGCCAACTACAATATCATTCAACTTTGCCAACCATGGAACGCAAAGTTTTGATGTTGTTGCTGTTTTAGACCAAACCGGTCCGCTGTCAACAATAGAATTTACAGGGACATATGCTGCAGGAAGTTTTTCTAATGTGGCTTACATACAAAATAACAGTACTACATCTGATGATTACTTTACTAACCCGGATACGTCTGGTCATGTAAGGCATATTGATTTTTGCCCCACCAGTAGCCTGTGCGTTCCTGCAATAGCGGGTAGTTTAGATATACCCGTAACGCTTTCGTGCATTGTTGCAGGGCAGGCAACAACCATTAATTTTAGTTCAACAGCTACCGGTATAAGCGGCTATGTATGGAAAGTTTATAAAGCAGACGGCACATTGTTTTCAACTACTTCTAATACGTCTCCGTCAGTTTCTGTTACCCTGCCTACAGCCGGTTATTATACCCTTGAGTTAAAGGTTACAAAATCTACAGGATGTTATACAATGTTTTATAAAACTATAATTGTAAAACAAACCTGTACAGGTGCTGGGTGTACAGAAAGTTATACTAATTCTAATACCATTAAAAACCTCTATATGGCTCTGGTTAACCATCTTTTGGGGCTTTACCCCGGAAACCAGGTTACACTGCCTTATACATGTAATGAACTAACAGCACTCGCTCCTTATCTGTCAGATCCAAATCCTAAAATTTATAATATAGATTATAATTATTCAACCAACACCTTATATTTTTCATTTGGTAACCACGCTGAATTTGATGTAATTGTAAAAGATTTGGGAATACCTGTTGCAGATGTTGATATATCTTCTTTCGCATCATCGCAAGATGCGTTTTCTGCCTTTACCGTTTACCAAAATGGTATGACTACCACAAACCACCAAATCTCGCATATCAAGTTTTGTAATACGAATGAATGCCCTGATTTTAGCGCTGCTATATTACTGCCGGATGTGGCTACATGTGTTCTGCAGGGTACTACACCTCAAATTAGCTATGTAACATCTGCTCCTTCGGTAAGTAGTGTGTTATGGCAGGTTTTTGCGACAGGGAGTTCTACGCCCTTATATACTTCACCTAACGCATCTGCCGGTGCAAACCTGGCATATACTTTTGGCGCAGTAGGCAACTTTACAATAAAGCTTACCATCAATTATTCTGCGCAATGCAGCAAAACATTTGCAAAAAATATTACTGTAGTTTCATCAACTGGGTCATGCCCTCCACTTTGCGAAACTCCACCGACCGTAAACGTTAATTTAGTAGGTAACTGCCAATATACTGCTGGTAGCTTTGTTAATGGTACATTATCATCTGTTCCACTAACAAACTGTACACCCGCACCGGTTGCAGATGTGTGGTACCAGTTTGTGGCCACTTCATCTACACAGTACATTCAGGTTACCGGATTTAGTGGGATTGATTCCGGAATAAAATTTGCAGTTTATCAGGGAGAATGCAACGCGCTGTCACAGCTATACTGCAGTAACCTTCCGCAGGGTAGTGTGGGCAGTCTTGTACCGGGTGCTACATACAAACTAAGGGTTTATGCCACCTCGGTGCTTACCCCTGTTACTTTTCAATTGTGTATAACAGGGACAAATCCCGGACCTATAGTTGTAACTAATCCACCAATAACATCATGTATTAATGAGCCTCAGAATGCCGATGTAAAAACATTATTTGTAAACCTTGTAAATCACCTTATTCAAAATAGTGCTACTATATTATCTGCAGGTACTCCATACAACTGCACAGAGCTGGTGAATTTATCGCCTTATATTACAGATACTAACCCAAAAATATATAACTTCTCAGTTATAGGAAATAACTTGTATTTTAATTTTAGCAACCATGGTACACAGAGTTATGATGTAATTGTTAAAAGGCCAAATTCAAATACAATTTCTAATGTTGTAGGTACCGGAACTTTTGATTTTAATAACCCATCAACTGTTGTATATATTCAGGGTAATGCAGATTATTCGGATGATTACTTTGTTTCTGCAAATAATACCGGCCAGGTTAAGCATATAAACTTCTGTCCACCGGTGCCATGCGATATTGTCGGTACAGTAGATATAAACCCAGGCTTATCGTGTGTTTTGCCTAACACTAATGCACTATTTTCATTCGTTTCAAATACAGCAGGTATAAACCAGTGGAGCTGGTTGTTTTATGATTTTGATGGAAATATAATATACACAGCCAATACCCCGGAAGTAACAACATCTTTTTCATATCAGGATTCATATTACCTTACCCTTACTGTGACATTAAGTTCAGGGTGCCAGAAAACTTTTTATAAAATGTTTTCAGTTTCACAATCATGCCCTAGTAGTTGTACAGAGCAGGATTATCAATCAGTTACCGTTAAGAACTTATACATTAATTTAGTTAATAAGTTACTGGCACTATATCCTCAAAGCCCGGTTACGGCGCCATATATATGTGATGAGTTAATAGCCCTGTCTCCTTACCTTGATGAAACGAATCCAAAGATTTATAACATTGCATACAATACAACTACTAAGATGCTTACTTTCGCTTTTGGTAACCATAGCGGATATGATGTGTCTATATACGATTATGGCCCATTGGTTAGTGACATAGATATCAGCAATTTTACAGCATCGGGTACTCAATTTAGTGCTAATGCAATACGCGAAAACGGAACAGCAAGTGGAACTCATACAATAAAGCACGTAAAATTTTGTCCCGGTACCGGAGTGCCGTGCCCGGATATAACTGCAGAAATTTTTCTTGACAGTGCTGTTTCGTGTGTATTACAAAATTCGTTACAAACATTTTATTTCCTTACAGCGGCAACAAATATCAATAGCTATCAGTGGACATTTTTAGCGGCTGATAATACAACACCCTTATATTCAGTTTCAAACGTGTCGCACCCAAGTTATACCTATACAACTGCCGGGAATTATCTGGTTAGGCTTGTAATTAATTACGGTAGTAACTGTACTAAAACGGTATATAAAAATATTACAGTATCTGCTCCCGGCACCTCGGCCTGTGCAACATATTGCACGGAAAGTAATGAGCTTTCCCAGGAAGTTAAGGCTAAGTATAAGGCTTTCCTAAATAAAATATTGATGATGCATTACACAAACAACAGCATCCAAAATGGTACCGGTTTTGCGCAACTAACCGCGCTTGCGCCCTATATAGCAGATAACCAACCAGCAATTTTTAATAAAACATATATCAGCGCTACAAATACCATAAGGCTATCTTTTGGGCAGCACGGTACCAGCTATGATGTTTCTTTGCCGGTCCCCTCACCTTATGCGTTTGTAAGCGATATAAATATCATGCCTTACAGCGCTACAGCAGAAGGGCTACAGACATTAACCCTGGTATATACTAATGGAACAACTTCATCAGCTCACCAGGTAAGGCACATCAATTTCTGTCCGCAGGTAGAGTGCGGCCAGTATCCCGGATATATAGCTATAGCAGATGGTATATCATGCGTTTCTACAGGCCAGCCTGTTGAATTTTCATATGCCGGAAATAACGCAAATATTGAAACATACCTTTGGTCTTTTTATGATCAGTATGGGCATCCTGACGGAAATAGCTCTTTGCCATCTTTTGAAAAGACATACGGGCAGGTGGGAACTTATAAGATAAACCTGACAGTAACTTTAGATAACGGTTGCAGCACAACCTATACAAAAACTATTACTGTTAGTACTAACTGCCCTTCAGAATGTACCGAAACAAATGAGCTTACCGAGACTGTGCGGGGAGGCTTTATGTCTTTGATTAATAATTTATTTTCGTTGACTAGCGCCCCGGAGGATGGTTACTTAAGTTCTCAGGTAGATGATCTGGCACCCTTTATAACCGATTCTAACCCGCGCATTTATAATGCATCTTACAGTGGGCAAACATTGTCCTTTTCATTTTCGGATGCAGAAACCCAGCCGGATGTGGTTATAAAAAATTATGGCAATGTAACAGATGTTAATCTTGTAGGCTTTTCTTCTGAAACGGGAAATACAACCATACTTATTGGGTATTCAGACGGTACTTCTGAGTATGCTACCGTTAAGCATATCAAGTTTTGCCCACCGGTACCTCCATGTAATAAACATATTGCTTTTGTTATAGACGAGTCTGGTTCTATCTCGGCAGACGATGCACTTAAAATAAAGTTTCAATTAAGCGAGTTTGTACGCCAGCAAAAGGAAATGGATGCAGGAACATACATTTCTTTCATAGGCATGTCAGACTCTGATAATGATACCCGACAAGACCATGTTTATCAAATACCATCTACAGATGCTGCAATTGAGGCTTTTGATGCGTGGTTAGCTAAATATAAAACAGCCTACACACCATCCAGGAAATTAATTGGTATAAGCTCTAATGCTGATTATTGGGCGAGTGGCCTTAAAGCTGCAATGCAAATGGAAATAAGGCCGGAGCTTGTTGTTGTAATTACAGACGGCTCTGAAACATCAAATCTTAACGGGTTAAAAGAAATAATTTCAGATATCAGGCAAAATTCTCACCTCTATGTTTATGGCATTGGTACAGGATCTTACGTAAACCTTAATGCACTAACAGCCAGTGCCAGTAATCAGAGTACTACTAACCAGCCCATTAGCGAAGTTACAGGGTTTTTAAAGAGTTCGCTTAAATACCTCTTTGACTTACCAACAACCCAGTTTCCTATAGCTGACCAAAGTACCATAGGTACGGCTGACTATTTTGAATACCCAGACTTTAACCACTTAGCAGCCGACGCCCGTTATTTTTCTGATAAAATTGCCGCTGCCGGCTTTGGTTGCGGCGGGTATGTGGTACCTAAAAGTTACTGTAATGACTGCGAAACCTTTCAACCTTCGCCAGGACAGTACTACATAAGCGGATGGGTTAAGGAACAGCACAACATCCAGGTTAAAAACTATGAGTATGCTACTGTCAAACTGTTGTTTGAAGATAGTGCAGGCACTGTACTTGGAGATTATCCTAACGGTTTGTTATTGCATGGTTCGGGAGATATAATAGAAGGATGGCAACGATTTGCATCTGTATTTACAATTCCTTCCGGATGTTCAATATTAAAAATGGAGTTTCTTAATCTAAGTCCTAATATCCCCGTTTATTTTGATGATATACGGCTGCACCCTGTAAATGGAAGTATGAAAACGTATGTATATGATCCGGAAACGTTTAAGCTTGTTGCTGAGCTTGATGATAATAATTACTCTACATTTTATGAGTATGATAAGGAAGGTGGTCTTGTAAGGATTAAGAAAGAGACTTCACAGGGAGTAAAAACAATACAAGAAAGCCGTTCAGGTAGTGTTATAACACCAGTTCAAAATTAGCATATGAATAGTTTTAAATATTTTATTACATTATTTGTATTTGGCACTACTTTAATTGCTAACGCGCAAAAAGGCGAGCCTATACTTGCTGCGGTATTAAAAAAGTATTCTGAACCATCTCAATATGAGTATACTACAGCATATAGGTTATATAAAACGCATACTTCACAAAATGTAGAAGAATATCATAGTGGGCTTTACCAAAAAAAGAGTAAGGCTGAACTCTACTTTAAGCTTCAGGATATTGAATTTTTTTATAAGGGAAACACTTATGTACAGCTTAACCACGACACAAAATCGATTATTATAAGCACGTCGTCCGATAAAGTTATTGAATATGATTTGTCGGCTATAACAAAGGATTTCACGGTTGCCTCGGTAAAAGATAATAAAACAAACTGGCAACTGGAGTTGCATGCAAAGAAAAATGTTTCTTATCCTTATTCTTTGATAATGCTATATGTAAGAAAAGATTATACGATTGAGCGAGAAATTTTTTACTATAATACAGGTATAGATTTTTCCCAGGATTATACCAGGAAGGATATAAGCAGGCCCAGGCTGGAAATTGTATATAGCAACATTTTAAGCCTTAAAAAGTTTAAATCATTTAATTTGTCTGACTTCTTTGTTGAGAAAAACAGGAAAAAATACCCAACAGAAAGTTATAAAGAATACCGCATAGTTGATAACCGAAAAACCAACCAACAAAACTAATTTTATGAGCATCAGAAATCTTATATTAGTTTGCTATTTATTGATTCATGCTTCAGTTTTTGCACAAACTGAAAGCGTTGTTTCAACACCTGTTTATTTACACACGTCGAGTAATCCTAACCAATGGCCGCCAATACCGATAACAGATGCAAAAATTTCTGTGGCCGGAAATGTGAGTCAGATGGCTTCTGTAGATCCTGTTGTTATGCTATATCTTGGTATAGACCCGCTTCAGGAAACAGCCGTCTCAAAAAATCAGATATATTTTTGTTTCGTTTCTGTAACGGTTACTACTTTTGGCCTTACAGGTCCCGGTACAACTTTACCCCAACCTGTAAATCTTGTAATAAAACATGACCTGGTTAATTCCGGTGCTGTGGTAAACCTTACGGATCTCTCGGTTTATAAAATCCCGGGAATTCACAGGGCTTCTTTTAAAATAAATTCAGTTACCTACGCTACTGATGAGGCAGGTACTCTGCCTATTACCATATCATCCTCGCCAGTTTACTTACAGGCAAAATTTACAACTGAACGATATTACAATCTTTCTACGTCATCTATAACGCCTATTACTAACGTGCTAATAACCTATACTGGTAATACGGCTACAGAAACTGTTGCTAATGGTAATATTGGTAATCAAAACGAGTTATCTATAAGATGGACGCAGGATGCTGACAGTCCTGCTTCAGAGTATGAACTTGAATGGGTATGGGTAGATAATTTCGGACCTGATAATGATGAACTCTCCCAAACCGATATTTCGCTTACTGAAGATGAGTTCAGGCGTAACTCTACGCGCATACAGACAAAGCAAACTTCTTATAATATTCCGCTCGTCTTTTCCAAAGGCTACCTTATATATCGAATTAGGCCTGTGGGACGTTTTCTCGACAATATATCAAAAATTTACTACGGCGGATGGTCAAGCGGTGTAGGGCCGAAAAATAACATTTCTGACTGGCCTAATGTACTAAAAATTAGTCAAAATTATGAAGCAGGCAAGAAAAACTGGCAGTACCAGGCTTCATATGCAGAGGAAGGGAAGAAAAAAGAAGTTGTAAGTTACTTTGACGGCTCTTTAAGAAACAGACAAACCGTTACCCGGATGAATACCAATAAGCAAGCTATTGCCGGGGAAACAATATATGATAACCAAGGAAGGCCTGCTATTGAAGTTTTACCGGTTCCATTAGAGGAGTCGGCAATAAAATTTTATGATGCGATTAATAAGAATAATACAGGATCTATTTTTACACATTATGATTTTGACTGGGATTTATTACAAAATTGTGTTATATCGCCAGCCGTACCAATGGCCGCATCTAGTGGTGCTTCAAAATATTATTCAGGTTCGAGCGCACGTAAAAATAACTATCAAGACTATGTGCCAAATGCTCTAGGATACCCCTACAGCCAGGTAGAATATACACCGGATAATACAGGCCGCATCCGTAGGAAGGGTGGGGTTGGCTCCGCGCACCAGATAGGCAGTGGGCATGAAATGACCTATCTTTATTCGCAGCCTTTTGATGGCGAACTAAATAGGCTTTTTGGTGCCAATGTTGGGTTATTTAACAGGTATCAAAAAAACACTGTAGTAGATCCTAATGGACAGGTAAGTATTAGCTATGTAAGTCCGCAGGGGAAGACAATAGCCACTGCAATGGCCGGGGAAAGCCCAACGAATTTAGTACCTTTGGCAGATACAGCCACCGTAGGGCAAACTGTAACAAACAATTTGATAACTACAGGTGAAGACAACAATAATAAAAAAATTGCCACTGGCGCTTTTGGTATCGAAAACGACAGGATAGAACTTGCAACTGAATTAAGTTTTGTTACAGCAAGCGCGTCAGTAAATGCCGGAATCTCTTTTAATTATGCAATTTCAAGTACCGCATATACTGATTTATGTATGCCTTCTGTTTATTACCCATTTGTATACAACTGGCAGTTATCGTTAACAGATGATTGTGCTACAGAACTCTTAACAGGTACAAGGTCTGGTACGCTGGGTACATTTAGTCTTACCTCTACATCTAATACTACAAGTACGGCAACAGCAACACCTACTATCACTTCACTGGCGACCGGAAGCTATACATTTAATAAAAAAATAACAGTCGACCAGCAATCTGTAGATAAATATGCTGACGATTATATCGCGCGACTATCCAATTCTGCATCGCCGTGTTATGTAGACCCTTCTAAATTTGCACCTAGTGCCTCATTAAATAATTGTAACTCTACATGTACATTATGCGAGGTAGATGTGGTTAAAAATTATCTTAGTGAGAGTGCCTTTGCCTCTTATACAAGTTTGATAAATGCTATACCCGGTAATGCTAATAATGACCAGTTAGGCGATACCGATGCAAGGCAAAGTTACATTATCATGGCCCAAAACCAGTATGTAGCCCTTAACCTGCAAAACGTTTATAGCAACAGCACATTTACTTATGATGGCACTAATGCTAATTATCAGGATGCCGATACAGGTATGGACTATAGTGAAATACCTCTGTATATAAACCGCTTTAAAACCGAATTTACCGGCCTTATAAATAATTGCAGGGAACTTTGTGACAGGAACCTTTCTGAAGGTGAAGTATATGAAAATATGCTTCTTGCAGACATTAAAAAAGGTGGGCAGTACGGCTCTACTACAGGATTAGAAAATGATCCGTCATTAACTGAAGATGAAGCCGAGAATGTAGTTATAGACCCACTTAGTATTTATAATGATGAAAATTCATTTTATTACGGTGGGTATACGACCGAAGCTGTAACTGCGTTAGACCAGGATGACAATGGTTTGCTTTACCTTAGTAAGTTTTCATGGAGAAATCCTTCCACGCCTTACCTGGATGAAGACGGCAATCCGGCAAAAGTTTTAGTTACTTTAAATGATAATAATGCCTATAACCCGCCTATTATTAGCGGTGGCACATTACAACCTGGGGAAAACGAAGGCCAGTTTTACGTAAGTCCTCAGCAGCTTGAAAATGTTGCAGATTTTCTTTCAGAATATAAGTCTTCATGGGCTAAATCTTTATTACCATATCACCCCGAGTACCCGTATTACTATTACTATAAGGTTGTATCAGATACAGAGAACAGCAGCGGGAAAACATCTGATGATTTTGATAATCTGCTAAAGAGTACGGATAAATATTCTGAGATTTATAATACTGTAAGCTACAATGGTATGAGTATTAGCTTAAACCAGCTTATTGGTTCCGGTACCATTGACCCTTTTTATAACATTACCTATCCTGGCATAGAAGATGCGACAATATTTGGCCAAAAAACCACATTATTAAAGCATAGTAAATCGATAGGGGCCGGAAGCGTTACACCCGCCTATGATGGTATTTATATAAATAACCAGCCAATGAATATGTTTTCTGCGGCAGCATACCAGGTGCTTTATGGCAATAATCTTACATCAACAGGAGTAAATTTAGCTAATTTAACTCCAAGTATTATCTTTAATGATAATACCATACCAGTTGCTAAAAAAGACCAAATATGGCAATTGTACAGGCAATCTTATTTTGGACTGAAAAGTAGGATAAAATATGTATATTCAAATGTTTATGCAGCAAAAAATGGCCGATATAATGCTTGTATTGGTACAGAAACGTATACTGATTCTTTTGTTACAACTTTCGCCGCCTATACTGTAGATAATTTATATGCACAGATACTTAATAATGTAATAACACCCGCATTAAATACCAACCCTATTAATCCTAATGATGCTACTGCTACTGCTATTTGTAGTGCTTCAACAGCGTCATTATATACAGGAAAAATGAAGAGGTTTATTCCAGTTGATTACGGGTACGATTCAGGTGCACAAACTTCGGGTTCCGGCGGCGATCCGTTATCCGGGGGGGCAAACATGGCCAGTGATGCCCAGGCGGCTGTATTTCTTGCCACAGGAAAATGCCCTATGGCATTAGCTATGGAGAGTTTCCTTGACGCTTTGATAAATCCATCATACCAGGCACAAGGGCTATTACTTTCTGTACCTATAACAACAATCCCGGCACTTACCCCTGGTTTGTATGCGGGTTTTGGTGGTACTCCGGGACTTACCAATGCAACAATTATTGGCAGTATAAGTAGTGGTACATTAAATATAAAGATAGGCAATACAGGTATGCTTCCTCTTACAATTGTTGGCGCAGGAACAGGAAACTCAGGCTGCGGCCCTATACCTACCTGGACCAATTACGGAAGCAATCAATTTACCATTACAGATTTTAAAGACATTTATTATGTACCTGGGTCTTACAACCCTTCGACGTATACATACACATTTAGGGTTGTAGCTACTATAGTGCGTAGTTCGGGTGGGTGTGGCATCCCTGAAGAAATTATTATTGAAGGCACATCTAAAGTGGCGGTGGGTGAATGCACCCTTGATCCTGATAATACCTCAAATGGTACCACACTATTAAGTAATGAATCGTCTTCGGGCATAGGTACACAAGGCTGTACTAAAAGGGCACGATTTGAAACAGGCCTTGTTCGTTTTTTTAATAAATTGTTAGGCGCGTCTAAGCTAAACAATACTACTGCAGTATTGGTAGGTCAGACGGCTACTATGCCGTTGCCTATTGATACTTATGGTTACTCTTCGAGTATTTTTCCTGAACTATTGCTTGATAGTGGTACTACCACACCTACGTGGATTCGTGTATCGTCTTCATCGGGAGATTACAAACTTACCGGAGCAATAAGTGTTACCTTCCATTTCTCTTCGGCTTTCGTCCCTGCTAATATTACTAAATTTACAAGTGTATCTATTGATGGGGGCGTTATTAAGGTTACCTACCTTAGTAGTACTACAAATGCTTTAGTTACAGTAACGGGCAATTTTATATATCCGACGGAATTTAGTCTGGAGTGTTACTGTACAAAAATGGTGCCTTTTGAAACACAGGCTGCTGCAAGTATGGAAGCGCTCATAAATTATGCATTTGACAACTATAATTCTGGAGTTTCGCCAATGACGCCTCAGCCGATAATGCAAAATGTGGCGCCGTTTATTAGTACCGATCCTAACTCGATAGGTATTTACGGTGTATCTATCAGTCAAAATATACTTTCATTCTACTTTGACAAGAATAGAGCATGCAAGTTCACGCTGACATTACCAAAATATTTTTCACAAATTACATCTTTTAGCAATTTTATATACAACAACGACGGTACTTTTAGTATCGAGGCATATCATCTGGAATTTAATGATGGCGGCACCAGGGTGCCAGCAGGAACAGACATATTACGTGGTACAATACAGTGTTTTACCGGGTCTTGCACTGCTGACCCAAATTTAACTGTTGACTTAAAGAAATTACTTGATTTAGTTATCAATTCTTACAACAACGGAGTATATTCTTTTACCACTCAAACCATGTATAATTTCAGCGATAATAATACGTCGGTCGAACCTACCGATGAGATAACAAATATTGCTATAACTGAAACTTATTTTAATGGAAATCCTACAACAACCGTTAGTTTTATGATAGGTAATACAGGTTGTAAAATATCTGCTGTTTTTATAAATTTGAAAAAAGAGGAAATAAGCGATTTTTTATATTATTCGACTTATAGCAACTTTGATATTAACAGTTCAACCGTTTCATTTTATAAAAACAATCCTGCAAGTTTTAATTTTAAAAGGGATCCGGTATGTAATGTAAAGATAGGATGCCTTTATGTACAAGGCTGTATGGTTGAAGTAAAAACGCCTTGTACAAGCTGTATACCGCAGGTGCCAGTAGCGATTACATGTGCTGATGGGTATAGTAAGTTTACTAATGCTATGCAGTATGCCCATTATGTTGTGCCTACATATTTTACAGCAGAATTTTTCTGTAATTCTAGCCTTCAGTATGTTGTACAGGATTATAAAAACTATTTAACGGTATTCGGCGTAACTTCTCCGGATAATGTTTATTTCATGACAATTGAAGATTTTGCTGCAACAAAACTAGGCTATGGAAATCCTGATACAGCAAATGCGGTTAATTCTTATTTAACGTATGTACAGGCGGGTGGTACTTTAAACTGGCCTGATTATATTGCGGATGAGTTTATGGTGGAAAATGATGTATGCCCTTCGCGAGCAGTACACCCTACAAATAACTTTGATATAGGCGCACAACCAGACCCTTGTGCACAATTTGCAAATACGGTATACGAGAGTTACTCTCAGGCGTTGTGGCAAGAATACCTTAACCAGCAAAAAGAATTGTTTAAGCAGCGTTATCTGGAACAGGCTTTAACTCAGTTAACAGAACAGTTGTCTGTTACTGCCCCTGATAAAGAATATCAATATACGCTATATTATTATGACCAGGCTGGTAATTTAATGCAAACTGTTCCGCCTGAAGGGGTTAAAAGGTTGGCTCAGGGTGCTTCCGGCCTGCCTGCACACTCTTTAAAAACACAGTATAAATACAATTCCCTAAACCAACTTATCTGGCAAAAAACCCCAGATGGTGGCGAATCACGTTTTGCATATGACGATAAAGGCAGAATAATTGCCTCTCAAAATGATAAGCAAAAAATAAACAGTGATACTTTCCCTTCGTTTACATTAGATAGCGGTTTAAGTGTTACTAATAATACAATTATAAAAGCATCAGGTACAACTTCTGCTTGGATAAATGCTAATACCGGTGTTGCAATTACAGGAAATGGTTTTGTGGAAACAACCGCTAACGCCACTCTTGCATCATATTACAACACGAGGATTGGCTTAGCATATTCTAATAACGCAACAGTTTCTAACGTTGGTTTTGGCATATTTATAAGTGGTAGTGGTATTGTGACCTGTACCGATGGAACCGGAACTGTATTTACCTCTACAATTTTAGTTTTAGGCGATGTTTTAAGGGTAGAGCGCATAGGCACAACAATTTATTACAAGAGAAATGGTGTTGCTATGACAACACGCCCTTGTACTACTGCTCCCCTTATTATTGATGCAGCACTTTATAGCCCCAGCGTGAGGATAGGTAATATAAGGGCAGTAAACTATAACAACGGCGATACCTTTAGTTATACTAAGTATGATGGATTAGGAAGAGTATTTGAGGCTGGGCAAATATCGTTTACAGGCAGTGGATCTGCAGCTTATACTATTAATAACGAAGGTAAACTTATATATAATAATGCTGAAGCAGTTGAATTTAATGAGGCGCTAAGTTATACTAAAAAAGAAGTTACGAAAACAATATATGATGTGCCTTTTGGAACTTCAGCATCATTATTTACACAATATTCTAATAATTCGCGTAACCGTGTTACATCAGTATTATCTTATGATGAGATAATTTCGTCGTCTTTTAATGAGAATTCATACAAATCGGCCCTCTACTATGATTATGATATTCATGGAAATGTTAGGGAATTAGTAACATTTATAAATGATGAAGATTTGCCAGAAAATCAAAGGGCAAAAAAAATTGTATATGATTATGACCTTATTAGTGGTAACGTAAATAAGGTAACTTATCAGCCAGCCCAAAAAGACCAGTTTATACATAAGTATTCTTACGATGCCGATAATCGAATAACAGAGGTTTATACCAGTAAAGACAATGTAATCTGGGAAAAAGATGCAAACTACCAGTATTATGAGCACGGGCCGCTTGCAAGGCTTGTGTTAGGTGATAAAAAAGTACAGGGTTTAGACTATATATATACACTACAGGGCTGGCTTAAAACAGTTAACTCTGAGCGATTAGGGTCAGTTTACGACGCGGGTAAAGATGGTAGTGATGTTGCTAAAGATGCCCTTGCTTTTGGATTGAATTATTTTCAGAATGATTATAAATCACGTTTTGATTCTGGAAGCACACCTGTAGACAGTTATTTGCTGAATTTTTCTAGGGCAAAAAATATGGAGGGTACCTACAATCTTTACAATGGCAATATTAAAGAAATGGTTACCTCGTTTGGCGACCTGGCAGAAAATAATTTTAGCAGCCAGTTTAATACTTACAGGTACGACCAGCTTAACCGTATTAGTAGTATGACCTCGCGAAACATTGCATATAATGCGTATGACCAATCATTATCTCCTACAACATCATATAGTAATGCATTTACTTATGACCGTAATGGTAACATAAAAACGCTACAGAGAAAAAGTACTGACGGTGCAACTTTCGACCAACTCCAATATACGTACATAGAGGGGACAAACAAATTAACACATATTGCTGATACTGCAACACCTTTATCCGGAGCGAATGACTTAACCAACCAGAATTATTTTAACTATGTATATGATGATATAGGCCAACTTAC
The DNA here is from genome assembly GCF_046613695.1 of Flavobacterium sp. RHBU_24. Classification (NCBI taxonomy): domain Bacteria; kingdom Pseudomonadati; phylum Bacteroidota; class Flavobacteriia; order Flavobacteriales; family Flavobacteriaceae; genus Flavobacterium; species Flavobacterium sp. RHBU_24. The sequence continues at coordinate 142,373 of NZ_JBKJHD010000011.1, forward strand.
AAAAGACTATGGCGAAGGTATATCTATAGAATGGAGGGTTGACGGAAAAGTAAAACGTGTTACAAAATCGACAGGCACTATTATTGATTTTAAGTATGATGGTTTAGGAAACCGTATTATAAAATCGGTTACTGATACTTCTGGAAAAGTAGAAAGCACCTATTACATTAGGGATGCTCAGGGTAATGTTATGAGTACATATAAACTTGTTGATGTACCCCAGCAGGCGCTCAGCTTCCGTTTACAGGAACAGGATATTTATGGCAGTAGCAGGCTGGGTGTAGAAAATGCAGACAAAGATATGCTCACTACAACTATGCCGTCTTCGGCAAGGATGTCTGCTAATACGACTAACTCAACGCAATCAACACCTGAAACAATAACCGCAGGATTATTATTTACAAATAACAACAGTAGTAATATTGTTGATATATATAGTAAGAACGCAAGTTGGTCAGATACTGATGCAAGCCTTTGTTTTGACGGTGAAGTAAGTGCAAAAACTAAAAAAGTTATAATTTCAACAAATTTAAAACTTACTGATCTTAATATAGGTAATGGAGAAATCGGGAATTTATGCGATTTACAGGGTGGTGGATATTCTGATGGAGATGTGGAACAGGAATATCTACATAAAGAGTGGTACAGGAGCAACTTGAAGGTACAAGTAAAACGTTTGCCAAGTGGCGAGTTTGTACCGGTAATAATACTAGAGAAATATCATAGGCATAACGAACGTTACAGGAGGAAAAGAAAAAAACTTTTTGGGGGCAGGCCTCATGTAAACAAATTTCATATTACAGTAGATCAGACTACTTATGAACTAAAAGAAAATTTAGGCTTACCAACAGGTGAGTGGAATATGAAACTCGAACTCAGAGAGGCGGGAGGCACTTATTCGCCGTTCCTTACCATAAATGAAAATAACTATGTTATTGCAGATTTTAATGTTACAAATACTGCATTTCTTGATAAGTGGAAAGAAACAGGTACCTCTTATGAAACCCCGCCTGTTATACGAAATTCAATGGGTGCGAGGATGTTCAGCTATTATTCTGACCAGCTTCCTAGTATGAGTCCTTCAATAAAGGCGGAAGTATGTGATTTTGATTATAAATATTACAATCAGGGTGTTCCGTCTAACCAGCCATATACTCAAGAGTTTAGTTTTGATGATTTTACAGGTAACACTTCTTTATCTACATATTCTCAAAACAATGTAGTAATGAGTAAGCAATATGTACCATTTAGTATTGTTTATTGCGGGGACGGTGCGCTTGACTCTGATGGCGACGGAATAACAAATGATGTAGATAATTGCCCTTTTACATTTAATCCGTTGCAGGAAGACGGAGATCATGATGGAGTGGGAGATATTTGTGATAACTGCCCCACCACTCCAAATCCGAGGCAGTATGATGAAGACCACGATGGTATAGGAGACAGGTATACAGAGAATGGTGTCTTGTATGGCTGTGATAACTGTAACCTTGTGCCAAACAACGACCAGGCAAACAGCGATACTGATGATATAGGCGATGTATGTGACAATTGTATTTATGAAGCAAACCAAAATCAGGCCGATGCTGATAATGATGGTGTAGGGGATGTGTGCATGGGTGATGACCAGGGTGCAGGCAGCCTTGCCATTATGGGCACACCATCTACAACCGGCAGGAGGGTAGGTGATAAAAACTATGAACTATCAAACCACCTGGGCGACGTTATGAGCGTAATTACTGACCGTAAGCTTGTGGGGGGTAACCTTACAGAAACCGTTGTTTACAATGGCACTTTTACAACAAATACCGAAGGATGGGTGAAAAGTAATAATAATGTACAGCCCCTCGTTATGCAAAACGGAAGGCTTATGTTAACTACCATGCTTGCCGGAGGCGCATATAAAGATTTAGTCCTTACTGCGGGGAGTACCTATAATGTTTCGTTTGAGTTAGATAAAAACAATTCTACAAATATATTTAGCTACTTTTTCAGGAAAATTAGTGGTACTGTAGTTACAATATCTTCTACTACAATAGTAGGGTCTACTATGTCGTTTGTAGTAACTGTGCCTTCAGATACTGCTAACCCTGCCGGAACATCGGCTACCTGCAGGATTCAAATATACCTAAATGAAAATGCGGCATCGACCATTAATTTTTACATAGACAATGTAAAAGTAAGTAAAGTAGAATCAGGTATTACCGATGGCTTTAAACCAGACATAATTGC